>CAYYVZ010000021.1:0-24460 GCA_964475235.1 uncultured Myxococcales bacterium
GCACAATTGCGTGCGGGAGAGTTGGCCGCCGCCGTATATTCTTCAGAGGGCCCGGGCTCGAAAGCGCCGGGGCCTTCTGCGTTTCGGGTTCCGTCGCGGTGCAACGCGTGGACACCCTTGCTATGTCGCGCGAGTGAGCCTTTCGTCCCCGACCACCGACGCACGCGGCCCCTTCCTGCCGCTCCTGTTGCCATGGCTGGTCGTCGCAGCTGCCGATTTCGCGGTCGTACTGACGGCATATGTCCAGCCCGCTGTCGGGCAGTTCGCTCTCGAGCTCGCGCTCCTCATCGGCCTCGGTTGGGCACAGTGGACGTTCGGCCGAGGCTGGCTGCGGAGCCCCCTGCTCGCCGCTCTCGTGGCCGCGATCTTCGGTGCGCTTCCACATGCCCCGGACGGCACGGCACGGGCCGCTCCGTTCATCGCCGGCATCGTGGTTCCCGGCGTCCTCCTTCTGAGCTGGTCTGCATCGCGCGTGCGAATTCCCGCAGCGATAGGGATGATATCGGCTGCCGCGGTCGTGCTCGGCGTGCATTGGATCGACCGGCAAGCGCAGGCCGGTATCACTACCGGTCACGCGGGCGCGCCCTCCGTGGCAACTTCGCCTTCTCGAGTCCCTGCGGCCGACACGCCCCCGATCGTGATCCTTTCCATCGACACGCTCCGCGCGGATTCCGCAGAAGGGATGGCCATCGTCCAGAAACTCGCTGCGCGCGGGGCGTACTGGCCACGCGCGATGTCGACCTCCTCCTGGACTTTGCCCGCTCTCGCGTCGCTTCAGACCGGCACCATGCCGGCAGAGCACGGTGCGGCCTGCCTCGAGGACTCGCACTGCCAGGGCCTATCGACAACCGTCCCCACGCTCGCCGAACAACTGCGAAGCCGCGGATGGCGAACCGCCGCAGTCGTCGCCAATCCGTGGGCAGGTGCAGGAATGGGCTTCGATCGCGGGTTCGACGAGTTCCTCGACCCGGGGCAACCTGGAAAGCGACTTCTTCTTGGAGGAGCGCCGTCCGGTCCCCACGGGCAGGATGACGCCCGCACGATCGACGAAGCGATAGAATGGCTCGAGCACGCCCCGCCACGGGGCTTCTACCTGTGGGTCCACCTCATGGGGCCACACATGCCTTACATGCATTCTGCTTCCGACAAGATGAAACGGCTCGACCCTGTGACGCTGCGAAGCAGCTATCCGTCGTCCGCCGCCCAGAAACAGGAAATCCGCGACTCCTACGATGCCGAGGTCCGCTACACCGATGCGCAAGTCGAGCGTTTCCTGGACGCACTCGATGCGCGAGGGGTCCTGGCAGAGGGAACTCTCGTCATCACGGCCGATCACGGCGAGGAATTCTGGGATCACGGTGGAGTAGAGCACGGTCACTCTCATCACGGGGAGATTACGGACGTGCCGTTGCTGCTCGTTTCTCCGGGCACCACGGCCGGAATGCGCGAAGGAGTCGCGTCTCTCGTCGACGTGGCCTCAACCGTCCACGCTATCGCCGGGATCGCGACGAGCGGGATCGATCTTCGTCAGGGCGTGCCCCCGGACCGTGTTGCCACGGCGTGGGGCGGCATCATTCTTCGTCACGATTGCAGCGCCAGGAACGCTGCGCACCGGCTCATTGCGCGCGACTGTTCCAGGGATCTGCGCGGGATGACGCTATACGATCTTCAGCGTGATCCGCGCGAGCAGGTTGCACTGCTTCCTGACGAGGACGTTCCGCTGGTCGGCGCAATCCGGACCATCGAGGCCCCCGTCAAGAGCGACTCGGTGCCCCTCGGGTCCGACCGCCTTCGAGCCCTCGGCTATCTCCAGTAAGGCCGCGTCAGGGGCGCCGAGCGCCTCCCCATCGCCAGAAAGGGGGCGAATGTGGCTCGTATCGCTTGCCATAAGTCGGGACCTGCGGGATTTTAGCCGCAGAACGCGCGCCTGTTGCCGCAGTCGGCGGGAGCAGCCTTTGTGTCGCCGAAAGCCTTTCCAGGGTGCGACCGGCACGGCGGGTTGAATCGGGCGACGGCAGATCGAACCGCGGGATTCCGGGCAGCGGCGCCCGGAACGAGAGGATGGGGGACAGAAGAATGGGACGAGACGAAAGTCTGCGCCCGGTCGTTTCCGTGCTGCGTCCGGAGAGTGGATCGCCGTCCGCGAGGCCGGTTGATCTGGCCGAACCGCACTTCATCCGCGACAACCTGATCGGAGTCAGCGAGTCATTCTCGCGCGTGCTTCGGAAGATTCCACGCCTGGCCTCCTCGGACGCCACGGTCCTCATCACGGGTGAGACCGGCACGGGAAAGGAGGTCGTCGCCAAGGCGATTCATCTCAACAGTCACCGTCACGAGCGCCCGTTCATCCCCGTGAACTGCGGTGCATTGCCCGAGGATCTCGTCGAAAACGAGTTGTTCGGTCACGCACGCGGGGCGTACACGGGGGCAGCGAACTCGGGAAAGGGCCTCCTCGCTGAGGCGGAAGGCGGGTCGCTGTTCCTCGATGAGCTGAACAGTCTTAGTCTTTCCGCCCAGGCCAAGCTGCTGCGTTTCCTGCAGAACCGCGAGTATCGCGTGCTGGGCTCGACGCGTCTTCTGCATGCGGACGTTCGAATCGTCGCAGCTACCAACGTCGATCTCGGCCGCGAAATCGCCGCCGGTAATTTCCGAGCCGACCTCTACCACCGGCTCCACGTACTCTCGATAGACATGCCGCCGCTCAGAACACGCAGAGAGGACATCGCTCTGCTCGCGGAACACTTTGCTCGTGTCTTCGGTGGTCGGTATGGCCGCGACGGAGTCCATTTTCATCCCGAAGCACTCGCCTGCCTTCAACGGCACGACTGGCCGGGAAACGTACGCGAGCTCCAATCGGTGGTGGAGCGCGCCGTACTGCTCGCACCTGAGCGCGAGTTGCGCGAAGAGGACATCGGCCTGCCGCCTCGGGACGAGGAGGCGAACGAGGAAACACGGGCGAGCGACGCGCCTGCCGTTCCCGCACCAGCCGGACATGAGGTCTTCCGCGAGGCAAAAGAGCGGATGGTCCGGCAGTTCGAGCGTAGCTACCTCGTCCAGGTCATGGCCGCCGTAGACGGAAACGTTTCGAGAGCCGCGCGGCTGGCCGGCATGCAGCGGCGCGACTTCCAGAGACTTCTCCGGAAACATGACGTCCGTCGGGCTCAGCCTCGCGCCTGGTTGGCAGGTTAGCGGCGGAGATCGGCTTCGCACTCGGAGTCCGCGCGCCGGTCTCTCCCACCGTTTACCACCGAAGAGCACCCCCCGGCCGGGTAGCGTCTCGCCTACGAGTACTCAAATGTACTGACGTCTGGCGTCACGCTTGCTAACATTCCGGGTGGAGGGGGAGCCCGTCGCTCGCGGGCGCATCCCCCTCGTAAACCAAAGAAAGCAAAAAGGGGTAAATGAGCATGGGACGCATTGTCGAATTTCTGCAGGACGAGTCGGGGGCGACGGCGATCGAGTATGGTCTCCTGGCAGTACTCATCGCGATCGCGGCCATTACGGCAATGAGCGCCGTCGGCACCAGCTTGTCCACAACGTTCAGTACATTGGCGAATTCGCTCTAATCGGCGAAGGTTGCCACCAGCCAAAACCCCGTCCCGCGCTAGCCGGGGCGGGGTTTTCTTTTTCCGGCAATCGGGAGACCGCCAGCTCGCATGACCCCTCCGCGAGGTTTGATGCGGGAAATTTGCTGCGCTCCATGCGGGGCACCCGGCGGCGTTCTGCGGGATTATCGCCGCACCGACTGAAAGGCTGTTCCGCGGCGCGAGGACAGAGATGCCGGCTCTTTTTCGAGCGCGACGTATGAGCGGAAAGCCGCGTTCGAATGCGTATTCCCGCGCTTCGCATCGGGTTCCCGGGGCTGGGCCCGGGACGATGACTTATAGCTGGATGTGTTCTGGCACGTGGATTGCTCAGGATCGGGCCGTGGGGAGGTTCCGAGGCAACGTCAGGGGGCTGACGGCGCCAACCCACTAAAACAAAGAAAAGTTAGCAAAGGAGATAAGGAAAATGGGACGTTTCAACGCATTCATGAGTGACGAGTCTGGCGCTACGGCAATCGAGTACGGCCTTCTGGCCGCCCTCATCTCGATCGCGGCCATTGCCGCGATGAACGCTGTGGGAACGAGCCTGTCGACCGCGTTCAGCACGGTCGCCAACTCGCTCTAAGCGCTCGAGACCAGGCAACTCCGAACAACTTCGCCCCGGCCGGAAACGGCCGGGGCGAAGTCGTTTCTGGCCCCGGCTTCTTCGGACTCCCCCCCCAGTTTCTGGATTTTTTGCTCGCTGACCCACGGTTGTTTGCTATGATGCCGGCGTGGGGCAGGTCCGGGCGTCGCATTTGGGGGCGATCGGGGCAGGGCGCCACAAAACAACGAAAAGAAAGGAGCAAACGAACATGGGACGTATTTCTGCATTCATGAGTGACGAGTCTGGGGCGACGGCGATCGAGTACGGCCTTCTGGCCGCGCTGATCTCGATTGCGGCCATTGCCGCGATGAACGCGGTTGGAACGAGCCTGTCGACGGCGTTCAGCACCGTCGCGAACTCGCTCTAAGCGATCGATCATCTACGCTCGATGAAGCTCGCCCCGGCCGTCCGGCTGGGGCGAGTTTTTCTTTGCCCCCCAGGGGAGAGGTGAGGTGGAGTACGCAATCGAGGTGGTTCTCGCCGTCACTGTCCTGACGGCGGCCGTCACCGACCTTCTCTACAGCCGAGTGCCGAACTGGCTGACGCTTCCCGTTCCGATCATCGCGTTCTGCCTGTATTTCGCCGACGGCGGCACCCAGGGCTTGCTCTTCAGCATGGGCGGCTGGCTCGCCGGATTCGCATTGCTCATCGGTTTCTACGCGCTAGGCGGATCCGGTGCCGGGGATGTGAAGCTGCTTGCTGCTGTGGGCGCTCTAAGTGGAACTTCGCGAGTATTCTCGATTTTCTTGTACACCGCGCTGTTCGGTGGTGTTTACGCACTTGGAATAGTCGTGTATTCCATGGTGACGAAGGCAGGTTGGGCGGATGCGGGGCGACGTTTGCGGACAGAAGGGACGTCACTGTTTCTGACCGGGGGAGACGTCAGGCCGCTGGCCGCGTCCGTTCAAACCTACCCAAAACTGCGTTACGCGATCGTTATTGCGTTGGGTCTGGCCGCAGAACACATGTTCGGGCCGCTTCGGTTCCAGTAGCTCGAACGATAAGAAAAGGGTGGGTCTATGCGTCGTTATCGTCCGTTTCTGCTCCTCGGTCTCGCCGCGATCATCGCGTTCTCCACGAGTAGCGTGGCTTATCGCTGGTTGAGGGCCCAGTCTCAGGTCCAGGCTCCGGTCGAAGACACGGCCCAGAAGATGGACGTGGCTGTCGCCAAATTCGACATTCCACGCGGCTCAACCATCACCGCCGAGATGGTCAATACGGCCAAGCTGAATGCGGCCACGTTGCCGCAAGGCACGTTCAAGTCCGAAGAAGTCAGTGCCCTCGTCGGCCGCGTTGCGATCGTCGATGTGATTCAGAACGAGGCCATCCTGCAGGCCAAGCTCGCGCCGCTCGACGCGACCCGCGGAGTCGCGGCCCTCATCGACCCGACCAAGCGCGCGATGGCCGTCCGCGTGGATGACGAGGTCGGAGTGGCTGGGTTCATCAAGCCCAACGACCGCGTCGACGTCTTCGTGACTGTCGACGTCGAGGCCGATGACGAGACCAAGGAAAACGCCAAGACCTGGACGAAGCTGGTGCTCGCCAACACGCTGGTCCTCGCAACCGGAACCGAGCTCGTCCGCCAGGGCAAGGACGAGACGGCAACACCCGTCACCGTCATCACCCTCGAGGTGACTCCGGAAGAGGCCGAGAAGCTGGCCCTCTCCTCTGCTCGCGGCAAGTTCAAGCTCGCGCTCCGAAGCCCGCTCACCAAGGACCTCGCGCTCACGACGGGTGCCGACATCGAGTCCCTGCTGGCGAGCTACCAGGGCGAAGGCGAGGACATCAAGAAAAAGGACAAGGAGCCCGCCGGCGAAGTCCAGTTCATCAAGGGCAAGGAAGTCACCCTGATTCGCTTCTAGCGAGGGTGGATGGGACTTGGGATTCTGAAGCGTGAGTGAGGGGACAGTGATGACGACAATGGAAAAGAGAGGGCGTCTCGGGTGGCTGGCGGCCGTCCCGGTGATGGTTGCACTGGTGGCAGGCTCGGCCGTAGCGGATCCGGGCGGCGTCGCTCCTCCGGGCGGGCTCGAGATCACCCTCGGCAAGTCGGTAGTCGTCGAGAGCCCCGTGGCAATCACGCGAGTCTCTCTCGCGAACCCCGCAGTCGCCGACGCGGTCGTGCTGTCGCCTCGGCAGATTTACGTAACGGGCGGCGCAGTCGGAACCACCAACCTCACGCTCTGGCAGGGCGAGAATGAGGTCTACAAGATCTACAGCATCAGCGTCCATCCGGACCTGAGCGAGCTCAAGGAGCAGGTCTACCAGCTCTTCCCCGAAGAGACCGGTGTCCGCGTCTCCAGCAGCCGCGAACACATCACGGTGGCGGGCACGGTATCGAGCCCGGCGCGTCTTGCTCACGTGCTGTCGGTTGCCGAGGCCTACGCGACCGGCAAAGTCGTCAACCTCCTGCAGGTCGGCGGTGTCCAGCAGGTAATGCTCGAGGTTCGAGTCGCAGAAATGAGCCGCGACCTCGTGCGCCGGCTCGGCATCAATATCGGATACCTCGCGGGCGGTTCGGACACGTGGGCCACCACGACGCTCGGCGGCATCTCCGCGATCGCACCGGGCGGCATCATTCCCGGCGGTTCGATCAATCCGGATGGTCTCGGAATTCCCAAGGCCGCCCCGTTCGGCTACGTCCCCGTCGCGGCGAACGCCATCCTGCGCTTCACGACAGGCGGCGACGACTGGACGGTTTTCTTCGACGCGCTGAAGGAGAACGGCCTCGCCAAGATCCTCGCCGAGCCGACCCTCGTCGCGCTCTCCGGTCAGGAGGCCAGCTTCTTGGCCGGCGGTGAGTTCCCCGTTCCTGTTCCGCAAGCGCTCGGCACCACGACCATCCTCTTCAAGAAGTTCGGTGTGGGCCTCAACTTCACGCCCACGGTGCTCGGCGGCAACGTCATCAGCATGCGCGTGTCGCCCGAGGTTTCGGAGCTCGACTTCCGCAACGCCATCGTGCTGAACGGTTTCGTCGTTCCGGCCATCACAACCCGCCGCGCATCGACGGTTGTCGAGCTTCGCGACGGCCAGAGCTTCGCGATCGCAGGCCTGATCCGCTCGGCCGTCCGCGAGAAGCTCTCCAAGTATCCGGTGCTCGGCGACGTCCCCATCCTCGGGACTCTCTTCCGCTCGTCGGAGTTCCAGAAGAGCGAGTCCGAACTCATCATTCTCGTGACCCCGCGCCTGGTGAAGCCGATCGACGGCGAGTCGACACCGCTGCCGACCGACGACTTCATCGAGCCCAACGACCTCGACTTCTACGGTCTCGGCAAGATCGAGCGGACGATCGCGGCGGTTCCCACCGAGACGGTCGTTACCGAGACAACCGAGTTCGAGACGACCTCCGAAGTGGTTCCCGCAACGAAGGTCGAGGTGGAACGCACGCAGGTCCGCAGCGCCGAAACCCCGCGCTCGCTCGACGGCGACTTCGGGCACGTCAATCCGTAAGGGGGAAAGGATCATGATCATGGAGACCAGCAACCGGGTACTCGTTACGATCCTCGCCGCGAGCTTCGCAGCGACCGCCTTCGCAAGCGGCTGCGGTCACGTTCGACAGGCACGCGACCATGCTTCTCCGTACGCAGTCCCCAGCGTCATGGCCGAGCAGACGCTCAATCCCGAAGCGGGACGGAACCGCAAGGTGGTGGCCGGCCTGGACTCCGGTGCAGCGGCCAACGTCCATGCTGGATACGTGAAGAGCTTCGTCAGGTCGGACGGGCAGTCGACCAAGGGCTTCCAGGGCCTCGACGCCCTGTCGACGGACTGACGTAGCTGCGATCGCGTATGGAGTTCTCGGGGTGCCGGCGGTAGCTATCGACGTGTCTGCGGGCCCTTGGGGGAGGGGGTGAAATCATGATGATGCTCAGAAAGAGACCTGGGGAGCGAGGCATCGCCGCCGTCGAATTCGGCCTCATTCTACCGATCGTCGTCGTCATGCTTTTCGCGATATTCGAGTTCGGAATGGCGTTCTGGCGCAAGCAGGTTCTCACGAGCGCGGTTCGCGATGGTGCGCGTTTCGGGATCTTGAGCACGACGCCGCGAAAGACCGAGGCCGAGATCCAGAGCGTCGTCCTGACTTATCTGGACAATGTCGGATATACGGACGGGGCCCGAACGGTCGACGTTGAAGGTGAAGAGGGTGACCCGGGTCAACCTCTGACCGTGACCGTTACGTATCCCACCAGCTTCCTCATCCTGTCGCGACTCAAGTACGGGGAAGGCGTCGACACGCATGTGGATGGCAGCGGCGTCATGACGCTGAGCGCCAGCATCACGATGTCGATGGAGTAGGGGCCCCAGGCCTCGTCCGGCCGGTGCACGTCTGTCCGCCAGTGCCCGGCTCGGGACCGACTCGTCCGTTGAACGGGTTCCGGCTCGAGTTCCCCTCGATCCTGCGCGGGGTCCGCGACGCGGATTCCATGCCTCTTTTCATCTCGAGGCCCGAGCCTCCAGAGCCGCGGGAGAAACCCAATTGCGACCTCAACCCAAGTTACTATTTCGTGGGTAGCGTGGTATCGTCCGACTTCGAAAGTTTGAGGGCGCTCTGGATCGCGGGAATGAATCGGGCGGGGGTCGGACGGCCGGTGGGACGGCACGCCGACGGGCCGGCGTTCGTGGCGGGACGATACGGCGAGTCATTCGAATCTCGCGTCAAGATGCGCCGGCGGATCGACCGGCAAGGCAACGACATCTGTTCGGGGGAACGGCGGTGACGAAGGAATCGTCATCATGCTCTGACGCCCCGAGGTGTTCTCGCAGGGGGCTTGCGCCCGCCGAAAGGCAGAAAGAATGACGGGCAGAATCGGCGTACAACTTGAGATCTACAACGACGGAGTGCGGCAGGCGCTCGAGCAGTACGTCGCGGCACTGCCCGACTTCCAGCTCCGTCGCGGCGACGACGCCGGCCTCCCCCAGCTCCTCGTCCTCGAGCTCGATGCCACCGATCCGGACGAGACCTTCTCGCGGATCCGCGCGGTACAGCAGTCGTCGCCGACGACGGAGATCTTCATCACGTCCGCGCGGATGGATCCGCAGCTTCTGCTCGAAGTGCTGCGCGCCGGCGTCAAGGAATTCCTGACGCAGCCGCTTCGGCCCGACGAGGTTCAACAGGCCTTCCAGCGATTCCGCGAGCGCCACGTCGAAGCGAGCTCGGTCGACACCCGCCGCAGCGGCAAGGTGATCTCGGTGGTCGGCGGCAAGTCCGGCGTGGGCGCCACGACGATCGCCGCGAGCCTGGCGGCTGCACTGCGCGCCAACGGCGCCGCGGTCGCGGTCGTCGACATGAACCTTCGCGGCGGCGACATTCCGGCTTTTTTCGACTTCCAGCCGATCCGCAGCCTGCGCGACATCGACCTCGATCTTTCGCGACTCGACCACGCGTTCCTGAGCGATATCCTCACGAAGCACGCTTCCGGTATCGAGTTGCTGCCCCTCGGAGACTCGGATCTGTCCGGCGGCCAGATCTCGTCCGAGTGCGCCGACCGTACCCTCAAGCTGCTGCGCACGATGTTCGACTTCGTCGTCATCGACTGCGGGCACAACGTCGATATGGCCACGTACGCGGCGCTCAGCGTGTCCACGCACGTACTGCTGGTGACCGCACTTACGGTGCCGGTCGTGCGGCGCACCAAGCGCCTTCTCGATTCGCTGCGCGGCGAAGAAGGCTCGGGGCTGGATCCGTCGGTCATCAGTCTCGTCGTCAATCGTTACGCGGATCGCGATGAGCTCATCCTGACCGAGGCCCGCAAGGTCCTCGGACTCAAGCCTCAGTGGCTGCTGCCGCAGGATTTCGAAGCGGCGGCGGATGCCCTCAACGGCGGACAGCCGGTCGTGAGCCACGCGCCGCGTTCGGGGCTGTCGAAGGGCATACAGAGAATCGCTGCGGAGTTGTTCGGTCCGGGCACCGGCGCTCCGCGTTCTTCGTTCCTGTCCGGAGTGTTCCGCTCGGTAAGCGAGCGAATCACGAAGCCGTCGCCGTCGGCAGCCTGAAGGCTGAGCCGGGGCGAGGCGGGAGGTGACGGTCATGGGGATGCCAGCAGCCGCGAACAAGGGAGCCGCCGCTCCCAGTCCAGGTCTCGCCGGATATCACGAGCTGAAGGGACGCGTTCACGAACGCGTGATCGAGGTCCTGGACCTCTCGGCCGCTGCCGCGCTCGACGAAGAGTCGCTCAAACGCGAGCTCGGCCGCCTGATCCAGCGCATCCTCACGGAGGAGCAGGTCCCGCTCAACATGCGGGAGAAGGAGCAGCTCGTCGTCGACATCCAGAACGAGGTTCTGGGTTACGGACCGCTCGAGCCTCTGCTCAACGACCAGACGATCTCCGATATTCTCGTCAACAATTTCCAGATGGTCTACATCGAGCGCGCCGGCAAGCTCTACCGCACCGATTGCCGCTTCCGCGACGACGTTCATCTCCGCAAGATCATCGACCGCATCGTCAGCGGCGTCGGACGCCGCATCGACGAATCGATGCCGATGGTGGACGCACGCCTTCCCGACGGCTCCCGTGTCAACGCGATCATTCCACCGCTCTCGCTCGACGGCCCGGCGGTTTCGATTCGTAAGTTCAGCCGCGATCCGCTCATGCTGGGCGACCTCATCAACAAGAAGTCGCTCACACCCGAGCTCGGCGAGGTGCTCCAGCGCATCGTGAGAGCGCGCCTCAACGTCATCATCGCGGGCGGTACCGGTACCGGCAAGACGACGATTCTCAACATCCTCTCCGGCTTCATCCCGAACGACGAGCGCATCATCACGATCGAGGACTCGGCCGAACTGCAGCTTCGCCAGGAGCACGTCGTGCGCCTCGAGACGAGGCCTCCCAACGTCGAAGGCAAGGGCGAGATCACGCAGCGCGAGCTCGTGAAGAACTGCCTGCGTATGCGACCGGACCGCATCATCCTCGGCGAAATTCGATCCGGCGAGGCCCTGGACATGCTCCAGGCCATGAACACCGGCCACGACGGCTCGCTGACGACGGTTCACGCGAACACGCCGCGCGACGCTCTCACCCGTATCGAGACGATGGTCGCGATGGCCGGACTCAACCTGCCGACGAAGGCGATGCGCCACTACATCGCCTCGGCCATCGACGTCCTGATCCAGATGACGCGACTTTCCGACGGTACGAGAAAGCTCACGAGCCTCTCCGAGATCACCGGCATGGAAGGCGACGTCGTGACCCTCAACGATATCTTTTCATTCACCCAGACGGGCGTCGACGGGCAGGGACGTGTGCGCGGCCGCTTCGCGGCGACCGGCATCCGGCCCAAGTTCGTGCAGCGCTTCGAGTCGCTCGGCATGTCCGTGCCGGCCGATCTCTTCAACCCGCATCGCGTGTACGAGATCTGATCATGCCGGTACCTCTGCTCGTTTCGATCGCTGTCTTCGTGACCATCCTGCTGCTCATCATGGGCATCTACTACCTGTACGACCAGGCGGCCTACGGTGACCCCACCGCTGCCGGCCGGCGTATGCGACTCAGTCTCGACGAAGAGGCGAGGGCCGCGGCGATCGACATCATCCGCCGCGACGCCATGCAGCAGGACGAATGGTACACTGCCATCATCAACCGCTTCGCCCCGCTCGCCGAGGTGAAACGGCTGCTGAGACAGGCCAACAGCGACATGCCCGTGAGCGTGTTCCTGCTCATCACGGCCGTGTGCGCGACGATCGGCCTGCTGATCGCACTGGTCATGCGCCTGTCCCCGCTCTACCTCGTAGGCTGTGCGGCCGCGCTCGGTGCACTTCCGTACATGTACCAGTCCCGGCGCCGCGCGAAGCGTCTCGCGCAGATCGAGGCGCAGCTCCCCGACGCGCTCGACCTGATCGCGCGCACGCTCATGGCCGGCCACGCCTTCATCATGGGGCTCAAGATGGTCGGCGAGCAGATGGACGAGCCGATCCGCTCCGAATTCCGCAAGTCCTTCGACGAGATCAGCTTCGGTATCTCGGTCGCCGATGCGATGAAGGACCTCAGCGAGCGCGTCGACCTCATCGACCTCAAGTTCTTCGTGACCTCCCTGCTCGTGCAGCTCGAGACGGGCGGCAACCTGGCCGAGATCATCCAGGGAATCGCGTCGCTGATCCGCGCGCGCTTCGAGCTCTACGGAAAGATCCAGGTCCTGTCGGCCGAGGGCCGCATCTCGGCGCGCGTCATGTTCGTGCTGCCGATCGCCCTCGGCTTCGCGCTCTATGCTCTCAACCCCAAGTACATGAGCCTCCTGTTCACCGACCCGGCCGGCATCGCGATGCTGCAGGGCGGCATGGGCATGATGCTGCTCGGCATGTACGTCACGCGCCGGCTCATCCAGATCAAGGTCTGAGGAGGACGCCATGGATCCGTCTGACGCGAACGCAGTCCTCTACATCTCGATTCTTTCCTTCATCTCGTGCTTTCTCGCGGTCCTCGGAGTCGCGGGAGTCATGGACATGGCCCGCGGGCGTCGCGACCTGCGCGCACGCGTGGTCGGAACCATGGGGCCCGAGGGTGGCGTCGTGCGGCCCGAGGACCAGACGGGACTCGGCTATTTCCGCGAGCTCTTCTACGGGATGCTGAAGAAGCTCGGCGAGGCGAACCAGGGGAAGGAAAAGAACCCGCAGGGCTCCGCCCTCGCGCAGCGCCTCATGAGCGCCGGCTACCGCCGCGAAGCCGCACCCGCGATCTTCGCCGGTGTGAAGGTCGTGCTGCTCATCGCGGTTCCGGTCATTCTCTTCCTGCTGCCGATCAAGGCCCTCGACGAAGGTCCTCTCGCGCAGGCACTGCTCGCGTACGTCGTCGCCGCGGGGGTCGGTCTCTACGGTCCCGAGCTTTGGCTCCAGCAGGTGAGCACGACTCGCAAGACCAAGATCATCAACGGCTTCCCCGACGCACTCGACCTCCTCGTCGTCTGCATCGAAGCCGGCCTCGGCCTGGACGCCGCGATCTTCCGCACGGGCGCCGAGCTCGCGATTGCGCATCCCGACCTCTGCGAGGAACTCCACCTCGTCTCTCTCGAGCTTCGCGCCGGCCTGCCGCGCGCGCAGGCTCTCACGAACTTCGGCTGGCGCTGCGACATCCCCGAAGTGAAGAGTCTCGTGGCGCTCCTGATCCAGACGGACCGCTTCGGAACCAGTGTCGGCCAGGCCCTGCGCGTTCACTCGGACGCGATGCGCACGCAACGCACCCAGCGTGCCGAAGAGCTCGCCGGAAAGCTGCCCGTCAAGCTGCTCTTCCCGCTGATGTTCTTCATCTTCCCGGCGATCTTCATCGTCATCCTCGGACCCGCAGTCATTCAGGGCATGCGCATCCTGCTGCCGACCCTGAGCGGCAAGCGCGGCGGGTGACGACGAAGTCCGTTCCGTTACGCTTCCGAAAGGCGAGAGACATGAAACACCATTCGATCCACGGGTTTGCCAGGGTATCGGTCGCGTTGTCCGCGAGCGCCATGTTGCTCGCCGGCTGCTCGGTACCGAAAATGCTCCAGGAGCCATTCGAGCAGGGCGTCTACGAGGACATCATGGAGCGACAGGCCGAAGGCGTTCCCGTCGAGGAGGAGACGCTGAAGGATCTGCCCGCGATGACGGCGGCCGACTACGAGAAGCTCGGCGACACGTACCTCGGCCGCGGGCAGTACGGCCTCGCGAGGGTCAAGTATCAGAAAGCGCTCGACCTCGACCCGCGTTCGTGGCGGCTCGAGTACAAGATCGGCACCATCCTGCTGCGCCAGGGGCAGGCCCAGGAAGCGCTGCCGTACTTCCGCTCGATCACGACACGCGACTCGACGAATGCGTACGGTCACGAAGGAGAAGGCCGCGCGCTGCTCGCGCTCGGCGAGCACGAGCCGGCCGAGCAATCGCTGAAGAAGGCCATTCGTCTCGACGCTTCGAACTGGAAGGCCCAGCAGGGCCTCGGGATGCTCTACGACGAGCTCGGCCAGTACGACGACGCCATTCTTGCGTACAACGCCGCGCTTCGCGTGCGGCCCGTGGAAGCGTCGATCCTGAACAACCTCGGCGTCGCGTACTACCTCAAGAAGGACTATCCGCAGGCCATCGAGACGCTCGAAAAAGCGCTGCGCACCGCACGGCCGGAGGATCGCAAACGCATCTACAGCAATCTCGGCCGCTGCCACGCACGTTCGGGAGAGTACTCACGGGCCCTCGACGCATTCCGTCGTGCCAAGGACCTTCCGACGGCCTACAACAACGTGGGCGTCATCCTGCTCGAGCAGGATCGCCCCGCCGATGCCGCTGCCTGCTTCCAGAAGGCCATCAAAACGAGCCCGAACTACTACCAGGCGGCGCAGGAGAACCTTGCGGCTGCCAAGGAGCGGTCGGGCGGCGGGCGCGATTCGAGCGTTTGCCAGTAAGCCTTCCGGGCGGCGCGCCCACCTAATCCAGACGTGGCGGAGCCTCTGCATCCGCGACGAAGAACAGGAGACGCCACATGCGCGCCGTTCTCTGCAAATCCTACGGTCCGCCCGAGACGCTCGTCGTCGAGGACATCCCCGCGCCGGTTCTCGAAGCCGGTAGCGTCCGCCTCTCCGTCGAGGCGTGCGGGATCAACTTCCCCGACACGCTGATCATCGAGAACAAGTACCAGTTCAAGCCTCCGCTGCCGTTCATACCGGGTGGAGAGGTTGCGGGGACCATCGCCGAGGTCGGGGCCGGAGTCGAAGGCTGGAAGAAAGGCGACCGCGTGATCGCGATGTGCGGCTGGGGCGGCTTCTGCGAGGAGATGGTGATCGATCCCGCGCGTCTCATGCGCACGCCCGACGGCATGTCGAGTGCGATCGCGGCCGGCTTCACGATGACGTACGGCACGTCGCACTACGCACTGAAGGACAGGGCCAACCTCCAGCCGGGAGAGACGCTGCTCGTGCTCGGCGCCGCCGGAGGCGTGGGTCTGGCGGCCGTGGAGATCGGCAAGGTGATGGGTGCCAGGGTGATCGCCGCGGCGAGCAGCGACGAGAAGCGCGAGATCTGCCGTCGCCACGGCGCCGACGAGTGCATCAACTACTCGACCGAGAATCTGAAGGACCGCGTCAAGGCGCTGACCGGCGGCGCCGGCGCCGACGTCATCTACGACCCGGTCGGCGACGACCTTTTCGATCCCGCGTTTCGCTCCATCGCGTGGGAAGGGCGCTACCTCGTCATCGGGTTTGCGGGGGGCAAGATTCCGCAGCTTCCGATCAACCTCGCGCTGCTCAAGGGCTGCCAGCTCGTCGGCGTGTTCTGGGGTTCGTTCACCGCGCGCGATCCGAAGCGCAACCAGGCCAACCTCGCCGAGCTCGCCCGCTGGTGCGCGGAAGGGAAGCTCAAGCCTCTCGTGAGCGCCCAGTACCCGCTCGAAGACGTCGCGACGGCGCTGCGATCGATGCTCGAGCGCAAGGTGACGGGCAAGATCGTGCTCGTGACGGGGCACGGGATGGAGAAGGCGAAGTGAGCCGGCCGTCCGCTGCACGCATGCTGCTGGGGCACACGCGCCGCTTCGGTGCGGCGCTCGTCGTGGCCGCACTGGTCGCCGCCTGCAGCGCGGGGGCTGGCACGGCCGAGGGTGCCGTCTCTCTCGTCTGGCACGTCGAATCGAACGACGGCAAGGTCCTCGATCAGAACGACAGCGACCGGCTCATCAACCCGGCCTCCGTCGTCAAGCTCGCGACGTCGTTCCGCGCGCTCGAGACGCTCGGTATCGACCACCGCTTCGACACGAAGTTCTCGGTGACCGGCGACGGCAAGGAAACTCGCGACCTCGTCGTCGAAGGCGGGGCCGACCCCGACTTCCATTTCGAGAACGCGCTTCTCGTTGCGCATGCGCTCCAGGCCGAAGGGCTCACGAAGTTCGGCGGCGATCTCTACATGGGCGAGAAGTTCTGGATCGGCTGGGAGCGCGGCACGGCAGGCCGCGAGACGGACCCCGGAAAGCGGCGCGCCGACATGGGCCGCCGGCTGCTCGCCGCGTGGACACCGTCGGCGTGGGACGCCGACCATCGCCGCACCTGGCAGGAAGTGGCCGCGCGTCGCCAGTGGGACGTCTCGAACCCCCCGGCCATCTCCGTCGCCGGCGGCGTCAGGCTCGGCCCGCCTCCGCCTTCGCGTTCCATTCTGGTCCATCGTTCCGAGCCGCTGCTCGTCGCGCTGCACCGCTTCAACGTCTTCTCGAACAACGACATCGAACGGCTCGACGCCTCGGTGGGTCCCGCATCGGGCCTCTCCGAGTATCTCCGGCGTCGCTTCGGCAAGGACGCCGAAGGCACGACGTTCTCGACGTCGTCGGGGCTGAACCGCAACCGCATGTCGTCGCGCCTCGTCGTGCGACTGCTGCGGGAGCTCCGCACCTGGCTCGGCGAGCGTGGCAAGAAGGCCGGCGATCTCATGCCTGTGCTCGGTTGCGGCGACAGTACGTTGCCGCACCTCTTCCCGCGTCTTCGCGCGAGCGGGGAAGCCAACGGCCTGGCGGGCAAGACCGGCACACTCAATCTCCAGGACGGCGGGGTATCCGCGCTCGCGGGCTTTCTTCCCGCCGGACCAGGCGCTCTGTTCTTCGTCGCCGCTCCGGGCGCCGGCGCCAACCTCAGCCGCGCACGCGCCGCCCAGGAAGACTTCGTGAGGAAGCTTCTGGCCCGGCTCGGTCCCGTCGAGCCCCTCAACTGTCCGACGCCGGCGGCAACTTCCGATGCACACGCGCAGATCACTCGCCTGGCGTCGAGCTGAGTGTCCCCGAATCGCGTAAAACAGCCGCAAAGCGCCACCGGAGCGACGGTTGTAATCGGGCAGGGTTGCTGACAAACGAGCCTTCTGACGCCCGCCGGATCCGGGCCTCGCCGGGATCCCTTCCGCGCTCTTGCGGTAGTGGCGAACAACATTTCAGCGGAGGAATTCTCGATGTCTGACCTCGTACCCGCCCACGGCGGGCATGCCGAACCCATTTCCTGCACCGTGCCCGAGTCCGAGCGCGCCGAGTTCCTCGCGGCGGCCGGCAAGCTCCAGCGCGTCCCCGTATCCGATGCCGACCTTTCCACGGTCTACCGCTTCGGCGACGGCGCGCTCACGCCCCTGACGGGCCCGATGGACAAGAAGACCTGGGATCGCGTGCTCGACGAGATGGTCATCGAGTCGAACGGCAAGAAGTACGCGTGGTCGATCCCGCTCTCGCTTCCGGTCACTTCCGACCTCGCGGCCAAGCTCAAGGCCGGTCAGACCGTCGCGCTCGAGAACAGCTCGGGCGACATCGTCGCCACGCTGGCGATCAGCGACGTCTTCGAGTGGGACAAGCAGCGCTACATCCAGAAGGTCTACCTGACCGACCGCACCGACCATCCGGGCGCCGACATGGTGCTCAAGGGAGATGCCGACAAGACCCACCTGCTAGGTGGAACCATCCGCGTGCTGCCCCAGCCGAAGAATGCCAAGTTCGGCAAGTACGTGCTGAGCCCGAAGGAAGTCCGCGCGCTGATCCGTGCGCACGGCTGGGATCGCGTCGTTGCATTCCAGACGCGCAATCCGCTCCACCGCGCGCACGAGTACGCCCTCGTCTACGGCCTCGAAGAGCTCATCCGCCAGGGCCACAACGCCGCAGCCTGCCTCAACCCGCTGATCGGCGAGACCAAGGGCGACGACGTCAACGCCGAGATCCGCATGCAGACGTACGAGGCTCTCATCGCCTCGCGCGGCATCGGCGAAGGCGACAGCGACAAGTCGCTGTGGGAGCCGCGCGGCGAGACCGTTCCCGATCGCGTGATCCTGCTCGGCCTCGACATCAAGATGTTCTACGGCGGCCCGCGCGAGGCGATCATGCACGCCATCTACCGTCAGAACTACGGCTTCACCGACATCGTCATCGGCCGCAAGCACGCCGACGCGCCTTACGCCGACGGGACGGCGATCTGGGGCGACTTCGACGCGCAGGAGATCTTCGATCGCGCCGAGGGCCTCGTGATCAAGCCGCTCAAGGTCGGCTTCGCGGCCTACTACGACTCGGCGGGCCGCGTCGACCTGATGGACAACCACAAGGACGAGAAGCCCGTGTTCATCTCGGGCAAACAGGTGCGTGAGACGCTGCTGAAGGGCGAGGAAGTCGATCCCCGCATCATGCGCCCGAGCACCTCGAGGATTCTCGCCGAGGCGATGTCCCAGTCGGCCTAGGAATCGTCGTCGGCGGGCTCTCGAGCCCGCCACGGATCGTCGTGACCGGCGGGTGTGTCAGCACCCGCCGGTCTTCTTTTGGGCTCTGCGGGTCGCTCTCCGTCGAGACGCCCGCCGCCGCCGCCCCTCTCGCTGCGCGGCAGTCCAGCCGCTAGACTGCCGGCACGACCGGCGGCCGGGCCTCCGCAAGAGGGGCCGCCGCAGGGGAAAAGGGGGACCAGCCTTGGAAGCACGCGCACCGCTACGGGCACGCCTCGCAATGGCGGTGCTCGCCTCCGTCGTCCTGCTCGTGCAGATCGCCGCGACGCGCCTCCTCTCGGCCACCGTCGCCTACCACGCCGCCTTCGCCGTCCTCGCCCTCGTCATGCTCGCCCTCGCGGGATCGGCGACGTCCGTCTACCGGGACCGTTCGAAACTCGTCCAGACCGGGCAGGATCCCGATCTCGCCCCGGCCGCTGCGATGGCGATGGCAGCCGGGCCTGCCATCGCGGCCTCGGGCCTTCTCTACATCCTCGTGGGTGCCATCCCGTGGCCGTCGGCGTGGTACCAGGCCGCGCATTTCCTGGCGGCCGGCGCCGGTCTCTACGTGTCGTTTCATACTTGCGGCTACGCGATCGCGTGGCTGCTGTCGTCGTGGCCGAAGGACGTCGGACGCGTGTACTTCGCCGACCTCATGGGCGCGGCGCTCGGCTGCCTGCTCGCGGTTCCGGCGCTGTCGTGGGCGAGTCCCGTGCAGCTTCTCTGCGTGTTCGGAGCGGCCGCGGGGATCGCCGGCTTCCTGCTCGCCGATTCGACGCAGCGTTCGCGCGCCATACTGGTGACCGCGGCCGTCGCACTCATCGGCGTAACCGCGACGCTCCAGCCTTCCTGGGTGCGCCTTCGCTCCGCGAAGATGCAGGATCAGTCCGCCGTTCTCTTCGAGAAGTGGAACCAGCTCGCGCGCGTGACGGTGAGCCCCGAAGTCCCGGGCACCCTGCAGGCGATCGAGCTGCTCTCGAAGACCGAGTCGCCCGAGGAAGCGCGTGCGCAGATCCTGCGCTGGAGCGCAGGATGGGGCATCAGCGAAAAGTGGAAAGGCGAGGCGCCCGAGTCGATGTGGATCGAGCTCGACACCGACGCCGGCACCCAGATCCTGAAGGGCGGCGGCACTCGCCCCCTCACCGACTTCGACTCGCTGCGCTGGGACGTCACGTCGGCGGCCCACTGGCTGAAGGAAGGAAGTCTCGAGCGCGCGTTCGTGATCGGCGGCGGCGGCGGACGCGACTTCCTGACGGCCCTCGCGTTCGGTGCGAAGCGCGTGGACGTCGTGGAGCTCAACCCGCTGGTCGTGGCGGCCGCCGAGGAAATCTTTCCCGAGTACTCGGGCCGGCCGTATTCGCGCGAAGGCGTCCACTACCGGATCGGCGACGCGCGCAGCGAGCTGTCGCGCTCGCCCGAGCGCTACGATCTCATCCAGATGTCGATGATCGACACGTGGGCAGCCTCGTCGACGGGCGCGCTCACGCTCTCGGAGAACGCGCTCTACACGCGCGAGGCCTTCCACTCCTATCTCGCGCACCTGACCGACGAGGGCATGTACACGGTGTCGCGCTGGTACGGGCTCGACACCTACGCCGAAACGGCCAGGGTGATCGCGCTGATGGGCGATGCGCTCCGCGCCGCCGGCGTCGAGAAGCCCGAAGATCACGTCGCCGTCGTCTACAACGGCAAGGCAGGACGCCGCAGCTGGGTGGCGACCTGCGTGATGAAACGTTCGCCGATCACGGACGCCGAGAAGCAGAGGCTAGTCGCTCTCGCGGGCGACAAATCGTTCGGCATCCTGTGGCCGTGGATCGAAGGCGTGACCGTAAAGCAGAAGATGGACGTGCCGGCCGTACTGCGCGGCGATCCCGTCGCGCTCCACGCCGAGGGCTTCGACATCACGCCGCCGAGCGACGACCGTCCTTTCTTCTTCTACATCGGCCGCTCGACTTACGGCGCGAAGGTGCCGGTCCTGTTCGGTTCGATCCTGCTGATGATCCTGATCATGGGCTACGTGCTCGTGTACCGGCCGCTCGTCGAGGTCGAGCGCGAAGGCATCTCCGGCCTGACCGCCCTCGCCGGTGCGCGCAGCGAGACGGTGTTCTTCGCTGCCATCGGAGCTTCGTTCATGGGCGTCGAGCTCGGTGTACTGCAGCGCTACATCGTCTTCCTCGGCCACCCGACCTACGCGCTGTCGGTGGTGCTGTTCGCGCTGCTGCTCTCGACGGCGGTCGGCAGCCTTCTCGTCGGACGGGTACCGTCGATCGCACGCACCACGTTTCCCATGCTCTTCGTCGTGCTCGCGTTCACGATGTTCGTCGTGCCGGGCCTCCTCGAGGGCTGGCACGGGTGGCCGCTCGAATCGCGCATCCTCGTCGCGGGAGCGCTGATCGTTCCGCTCGGTATCTGCATGGGCACGGCACTTCCGTCGGGCGTCGCCGCGCTGGCCGCGAGTGGACGCGACCGGCTCGTGCCGTGGATGTGGGCCGTCAACGGCCTGTCGGGCACCGTCGCGTCGGTGGCAGGCATGCTGCTTGCGATGGAGCTCGGCTACACCGTGCTGCTCGCCGTTGCCGCGCTCGGTTACGGAGTGGCGTGGCTGTCGCTGCTGCGTTTCGCGACCGTCCGCTGAGCGTTAGCGGCGGTCGGCGAGCGCCTGTTCCTCGCGGCACGCGCGCAGCGCCCATGCACTGACCGCAGCGAGAAACAGGAAGAGCGGCTGGATGCCGATCGAGTCGGCGTGCCTCCACGCCGGGTACGCGACATATGCGACGGCCAGGCCGACGCGGATCGCGAGTGACACCGTGCCGCGCCGTCGAAGCTCGCATTCGACGAGCAGGCAGACGGGAAGCGCGAGCAGCGCGACGTCGTAGTATTGCTGGTGAGGGCTCGCGAGCATCGTTCCGCACACGACGAGCGCGAGCCAGGCGGGGCTTGCGGCGCTTGCCAGCGTACGGTAGCGCCACCACGCGAGCAGCACGGCGACGACACCGGCGGCAGCAACGATCGAGTCCGCAGGGCTCGGCAGCAGGAAGTCGGCCGTGCGCACCCACGAGAAGTGCGTCTCTGCGTTGTGCGAGATTTCGAGCGGCCGGTACACACCCATGAACGCGAGCATTTCGAGAGGCCAGCGTACTCCGCTCGCGGCCGCGCCGATCGCATAGTGCAACAGGCCGAGGACGGCGCCGCCGGCGACGGACTGCCACCAACCCGCCATGAGCAGCGCCAGTCCGGCGCCGGCCGCGTACTGAGGTTTGTACGTGAGCAGGCCGAGAAACACGGCAGCCGCAATCTTCGACCCGCGGTGGATGGCGAGGGCGAGCCCGGCGAGCAGCGCGAACGTGATGGCCGTGTTCTGTCCGCCGAGCGTCGTCTCGATCATCGGCTGGTAGCTGGCAATGAGCAGAACGGCCGCCGCTGCGCCGCCCCGACCCGAACGGATCTGCGGAACGGACAGCACGAGCGCGGCGAGGCCCGCGGCGAGCAGTGCCGTGCAGGCGAGGTCGTACGCGTAGAACGCCTTCACGTAGCCGAGCGGCACGAGCGGAGAGAGCAGCACCGCTAGCAGAGGAGGATTGAGATAGGGCTGGAACTCGGGTGCTCGTCCGCCGAGGAGGCGTCCCTGCAGCTCCTGCTGCGCGGAATAGCTGTAGAGCTCGCCTCCGCTGCCCTCGTGGAGAGCCACGGCTCCCGTCCAGAATGCCATGAAGTCGCCGGTGCCGACGTCGATCTCCCCGCCCGTCGGTGCCTCCAGCTGCATCAGGTGGCGGCCCACCACGCCGAGCAGCAGCAGCAACATGAGCGCGCCGACGGCCACGACGAGCGGCGGTCGGGTGAGCCGGTCGAGCGCCGAGCGAAGATCGCCGAGGACTCCGCCGGAGGACGCGGTCTCCAGGCTCAACGGCGTCTCCGCGCGGCGAGGTCGCGCCCGATGCGAAAGAGTTGAAGCAGGGAGGTGAACGAGGCCGCGAGCGTGAGCTTCGAGCCTGCGATGTCGTGCCACGTCTGGAGCGGGTACTCGACCAGCTCGTGGGCCGGAATCGGGGCGACACCGGGAGCGCCCGCGATCAGTCGCCCGAGCAGCTCGACGTCGAAAGCCCAGCGCGAAACGAACGGCTCCGAGAGCGCCGCGACGAGGGCCGGTGTATTGCGGAACGCCTTGGCGCCGCACTGCGTGTCGTAATACGGCGCGCCGATCGCGAGCGACGCGATGGTGGAGAAGACGCGCCCCGTGTAGTGGCGCGCGGCGTCGCGCTGGATGTCGCGCCCCGAGAGCGCGACGCGTGCTGCCGTGACGGCCGCTGCGCCGGAGCGGTCGAGCTCGGCGAGCACGCTCCGCATTCCGTCCACCGGCGTGGCGAGATCGGCGTCGAGAAAGCCCGTTACGGCGGCGCCGGCGCGGCAGGCATCGAGCATGCCCGTGCGGACGGTCTCGGCTTTGCCGGAATTGCGCGCGTTCGATCGCGCCTCGATACGGCCGCCCGAGGCGGCGGCGATGCGCTCGCTGACCGAGCGCGTGTCGTCGGTCGAGCCGTCGTCGACGAGCCAGACGTCCACGGTCTCGGCCAGGCGAAGCAGCTCGGCGGCGTCGAGGCGCGAGGCCTCGTTGAAGCAGGGAACGACGATGACGGGGCGCCTAGCGAGCCCGTCGGTTCGGTCAGGCGCGGATATCATCGCTGTTCGGATGGTACGCTGCAGGGCGGCTTCGCGCGAGCGCGCCGTTCCCGATGCAGACGAGGCGTTCGCTCGAGGACGAGGGGGGCATCAACGGGAGCCTCGTTCGACCCAGGCCACGGCAGGGTCGAGGCGATCGAGCGCCTGCCCGATCGCCTCGGCCACCACGCGATGCCCGGCCGGGCTGAAGTGGCAGTGATCGAGAAAGAGCGCCTCCTTGCTCGCGCCCGACGCCTCGCGCAGTGCAGGCAGGACGTCCACCACGGGCATGCCGAGCTTCCCCCCGATCTCGCGCATGCGTCGCTGGGGGCGGTCGTCGAGGCGAGAGGCATCGAGCTGCGCTTCGAGAGGAGTAACGACCAGTAGCGGGCGCGCGCCGGTTTCACGGGCGAGCGACGCAAACTTCACCACGTAGGGCTCGATCCACGACCAGACGCCGTCGCTCCACGCGACGCCCCAGTCGGCGAGGTTCTTCGCGGCCAGCGCACGCGACGGATCGCCGCGCGCCGCGAGTACCTCGCGCTGCCATCCTTCGACCAGGGACTGCTCCGGCATGAAGCGGCTCGCCGGCGCGAGGCCACCGGCCGCGCGGGACGCCACGACGTACAGTCGTCCGACGAGGTAGCTGTCGGCAAGCCAGGCCGGCGGAGTGAAGACGCGAATGGCGGGCGAGGGGATCGCATCGTTCAGGTAGAAGACGAGCACGGCGACATCGGGCGCCACCGACTCACGGACGTCGACGAAGAGCTCGACCTCGTTGGCGATGCCGTAGCCCGGCACACCCCCGTTCAAGGCCTGGACGCGGCGTCCCCGGCCTGTCCGGCGGCCTTCGAGGAGCTGCGGGAACGTCTCGTTGTCGCTGACACCTTCGCCGAACGTCACCGAGTCTCCGAGGAACAGGACGCGAAGCTTTCCGCCCTCCGCGACGCCTGCCGTGGCTGTCCGGTCGATTCGCCGCATGCCGAGATCGTCGGTCGAGACCTCGACGGTGCGCCCGCCGATCGGATAGTTCGAGATCGTCAGGCTCGCTCCGGGACGCAGCCTCAGGCCCTTGTCGGTCTGGAGATAGAGGTCGCTCACTTCGCGCGAGCTCCCCGGAGCCGCCGTCACGCTCACGTCCGCGCCGCGGCGCGCGCCGAGATTGACGAGGGGCGGCGCGGGCAGGAGCCATCGCAACACGAGCTCGCCGGCGGCCAGAGTCAGCGTCGTCGTGACGGCGAGCGCGACGAGGTTTGATGTGCGCGAGGCCATCGCGCTACTCTAACCTGCCGCTGCGATCGAGGACAGATCACGGAGGCGGGGGGACAGCCGGACCTTGAACATCCTACGCTCCCTCGGACGCGCGGAGTCCGTGACCTTCGCCACGATCTTCCTGTGGCTCATGGCGGTCGGACCGAAGCAGCTCTTCCGCGATCCGGGAACTCTCTGGCACATCCCCGTCGGCGA
>CAYYVZ010000022.1:0-24379 GCA_964475235.1 uncultured Myxococcales bacterium
CCTCGCACGGGAGTCCGGCGGCGGCGCAGACGGTCGGCGCGACGTCGAGGAGCGAGACCTCGTCGTCGCGAGTCGAGCCTGCGGCGGCGCCCGGCAGCCGGACGAGCAGCGGCACGCGCACGAGCTCTTCGTACAGCGTGTAGTCGTGCGCGAAGTAGAGCCCGTGCTCGCCCAGACTTTCACCGTGGTCGGAGGCGAAGACGACGATGGTGGCAGCCGCACGTCCGCTCGCCTCGAGGTAGCCCAGCAGGCGCGCGACTTCCCGATCCACGTAGCGCACTTCGCCTTCGTAGAGCTTCCGTGCGTGCTCGATCTCGGCGCTGCTGTAGCCCTCGCCGCGGTAGAGGCGCGCGAGGTCGCGATCCCTCGCATCGAAGTCGCGCATCACGCGGCTCGCGCCGGCACCGCCGCCGGCGGCGAGCTCGGCGGGGGGCGAGTAGGGCATGTGCGGGTCGAAGTAATGGGCCCATACGAACGTGCGCCGCGCACGGGCTGCCGCGAGCACTCGAATCGTCTCGTCCGTGACCGCGGCTGCGCCGCTCGATCCCGGCACCTGGTCCGGCTGGTAGAGGCGCACGTACTCGTCGAACCCTCGCTCGAAGCCCGTCGTCTCTCGCGCGAGCCACGGATTGGCCACGACGGCTGCTGTCGCGAGGCCGGCGCGCCGCGCGGCCTCCGCGAGCGTATCGCCCTTCCACGCCCGGAACGTGGTGCCGGGCTCGTGGGCGACGACACCGGTGCGGTCGGGATACACGCCGGCGAGCAGCCCGGCCATGGCGGGCATCGTGAACGGCGCCGGGGTGCTCGCGCGCCGGAATCGGACGGCACCCTCCGCCCAGCGATCGAGGAGCGGGGTCGCGGCCGGGCCCCGGTCGCCATCCCGCCGGAGCGAGCCGACATGGTCGGCCCGAAGGGTGTCCACGACGATCAGGAGCACCGACGGCCCGTCGGCACTGCCTCTGCACGCCGACAGGCCCGCGAAGGCCGCGACAAGGACGGAAAGCCGAACGAGCGCTCCGACTTGGCGCCAAAAAATGACGTGGAGCGGCATAGACCCCCCTGATGGGTGGTACTCCGAGGCTCGGAGAATGCCTTCCGGTGGCCCGGTCGGGAGTCGGCAGTACGTAGTCAACCTATTGGAAACAAAGGAAATTAAGGGTCGAGAACCAGTGGCGAACGGGGCCGTTGGCGAGCTTTCCTTGACTGCCTGACCCTGCATGCGTACGGTCCGCCCTCGTCCGCGGCTTGGGATTCTCTCGAACTACCCGGCCGCTTTCTCGATCCGACGAAGAGATCGTTAGGAAGGTCGAGCCCGGCACCCGCCGCGCTCCCAAGCCGTGCGCCCGGGTGCACACCGTTGGACCAGTGAAAGCAAGCAAGAACTCCGCTTCCCAAGCCGCCACCGAGAAGGATCCTGCCGCGACGGAAAAGGCCGTCGCCCAGCTCATCGAGCTCGGTCGCGAGCAGGGCTACGTCACCTACGCGGATATCAATCGCCTTTTCCCGCCCGAGGATTCGACACCCGACGACCTCAAGATCGTCATCAACGTCCTGACCGAGAACGACGTCGAGATCCTCCAGGGTGCGGCCGAGGAAGAAGAAGCCGAAGCCGAGACCACCGAAGAGGTCGATCCCGACACCTTCTTCTCGGACGACGACGACTGGGTGCTCGACACCAGCGACGACGACCAGGACCAGAAGGAGCCGGAGCCCGAGCCGACCCCGGCGGCCATCCAGACCAAGGCGGCCGCGCCCGGCCGCGACTACAGCGCCGACAGCACCGACCCGGTGCGCATGTACCTGCAGGAGATGGGCAGCGTCCCGCTGCTCTCGCGCGAGCAGGAAGTCACGATCGCCAAGGAGATCGAAAGCGGCCTCCACGAGGTGCGCGACTGCGTCTACGGCCTGCCGATCGCGTCGATGTACGTGCTCGGACTCGCCGACATGCTCAAGAGCGGCGAGATCGAGCCGCGCGACATTTTCGGCGACGACACCGACGAGGAGCGCGCGACGCCCGAGCGCGACGAGAAGCGTCTCAAGGCTTTCCTCCACGACATCACGACGCTGCGACGCCTCTACAAGGCCTACGAGCAGTACGTGCCGACGCGCCTCGCCCCGCCGCCCGCGGTCACGCCGGCCAAGACCCCGCGCAAGCCGACGCCGAAGGAAGAGAAGTTCGCGCAGGCTCGCGAGAAGGTTGCCCAGCAGCTCATCGCGATGTCGCTCGGCGAGAAGCACGTCAACAACATCGTCTCCAAGCTGAAGGAGGCGCGCGAGAAGGCCCGCGACTACGAGCGTGTGATCCGGCGCGCCGAGAAGCGCACCAAGCGCGACGCCAAGCAGATCCTCGAGGTCGTCAAGCAGGTCTCCTCCGGCAACGCGAATGCCAAGAGGAAGGCTGCTGGCAACCTGCGCATGAGCGTCGACGCCGCGCAGGAGCTCGCCACCGCCATCCGCGACTCGCGCCGGCACATCTCGGAGATCGAGAAGGCCGTGCACATGTCCTTCGAGGACCTCGACCACTTCCTGCGCGTGATCCGCCGCGGCGAAGACCGCGCGATGCTCGGCAAGAAGGCGCTCATCGAGGCCAACCTCCGACTCGTCGTCTCGATTGCCAAGCGTTACACCAACCGCGGCCTCGGCTTCCTCGACCTCATCCAGGAAGGCAACATCGGCCTCATGCGCGCGGTCGACAAGTTCGAGTACCAGCGCGGCTACAAGTTCTCCACGTACGCGACCTGGTGGATCCGCCAGAGCGTGAGCCGTGCGATCGCCGACCAGGCACGCACGATCCGCATCCCGGTCCACATGATCGAGACGATCAACAAGGTGCTGCGCACGTCGCGCTACCTCGTCCAGCAGCTCGGCCGCGAGCCCACGCCCGACGAGATCGCCGGCCAGATGGAGATGCCGGCCGACAAGATCCGCAAGGTCCTCAAGATCGTGAAGGAGCCGGTCTCCCTCGAGACGCCGATCGGCGACGACGAGGAAAGCTCGCTCGGCGATTTCGTCGAGGACCGCCAGTCGGTCTCGCCGTCGGATGCGGCCGTCGCCCTCAGCCTCGAGGAGCAGACGCGCAAGGTCCTCGCGACGCTCACGCCGCGCGAGGAGCAGATCCTGCGCATGCGCTTCGGCATCGGCGAGCGCACCGACTACACGCTCGAAGAGGTCGGCCAGAAGTTCGCCGTCACGCGCGAGCGCATCCGCCAGATCGAGGCCAAGGCCCTGCGCAAGCTCCGCAACCCGCAGCGCGCCCGCACGCTGGAGCACTTCGGCTGAGATTCCAGCCGCAGGGTCTTCCGCATGAATGACGAGCACGCCGCGCCGCGGAGCCGGGCTGCGCGGCTGGAACCCGGCGCGACGGAACCGCCCCCGGAGTCCGCGGGGGCGAAGCCGCCGCAGTCCCCGGGTACCGTCGAAGAGGAAACCCAGGCCGCCTTCGGCAGCCTCGGTTCCCGTCGCGCGAACCTGCGCCGCGGCGCCTCCGTCGTCCTGATCGTCCTCGTCATCGCCTACGCGGCGATGTCGCAGATCGCCGGCACCGAGCGCCTGTTCCTGGCCTGGGATCGCCTGGAGTGGCACTTCCTGTCGCTGCCGCTGCTCGCCACTTTCCTCAGCTACATCACGATGTCGCTGTCCTACGAGGGCATCGTGCGCCTGGCCGGCGTCCACATCGGCTCGCGCGACATGCTTCGCATCACGCTCGTCGCCAACACGGCCAACTACATATTCCCGAGCGGCGGACTCACGGGCTTCGCGCTGCGCCTGGTGTTCTTCACCAAGCGCGGCATCTCGCCGGGAACGGCGGTGGCGATTTCCTTCACGCAGACGCTGATCACCAACCTCATGCTGGTCGTGTTCGTGGTGTACGGCCTCGCGAGCCTGCTCGTGCAGGGCAACATCGGCGGCGCGAGTTTGTGGGCCGCCTCGGTCGCGACCGGGCTGCTCGGCATCGGCTTCGGGCTTCTGCTGGTGATGATCTACTCGACGCCGTTCCGCAGCAGCATGCTCGCCTTCGGTGCACGCGCGGCCGACTCGATGCTCGACCGATTCGGTCGCAGGGCGACGCTGGGGCCGCGCGCGCAGCGTTTCTTCGTCCACATCGAGGAAGGAATGGCGCTGTTCGCCGGACGGCCGGGCGAAATGCTGATGCCGAGCGTGTGGATCTTCTTCGACTGGCTCTTCATGATGGGCGCGCTCTGGCTCGCGTTCTACGCGACGGGCTACCCGATCGGCTTCAGCCTCATCGCGATCGCGTTCTCGGTCTCGAGCGTCGCCTCGTTCGTGACCCCTGTCCCGGCGGGGGCGGGCGTGCTCGAGGGCGCGCTCGCGAGCACCCTGGCGGGACTCGGCGTTCCGCTCGGAGATTCGCTGCTGCCGATCTTCCTCTACCGCCTCTGTTACTTCATCATTCCCACCGTGATGGCGTTCATGCTCGCGCACGGCGCGTTCACCGGCGACAAGTCGGCCTCCGAGGTCCTGTGAGCACGGGTGACATTTCTCTCGGATTCGACGTCGGAGGTCAGTCCGTCAAGGCCGTGGCGGTCTCGTCGCTGAGCGAAGTGCTGACGCGAGCAGCCGCGCCGACGGGAGAGGAGACGGACGCAGACGAGCTGGCCGACACGCTGGCGTCGCTGAGGGACGACCTGCTGCGAGACCTTCCGCGGGCGCCCGGTCCGGCTGCCGGGAGTCCGCGTGTGCACGTCGGCGTCGGCATCGCCGGGGTGATCGACCGGAGCGGCGCGCTTCGCGGCAGCCCGCATCTTCCGCGCCTCGTCGGCAGCAAGCTCGCCGAGCGCCTGTCCTCGCGACTCGGCACGACGGCCGTCGTCCACAACGACGCCGACTGCGCGGCGATGGCCGAAGGATGGCGCGGCGCGGCCGACGGCGTCGACGATTTTCTCCTGCTCACCATCGGGACGGGCATCGGCTCCGGCCTGGTGCTGGGTGGGAAGCTGCGGGCCGGCGAGAGCGGCTTCGGAAGCGAGTTCGGCCACATGGTGGTGGTTCACGGCGGCCGGACCTGCGGATGCGGGAACAAGGGCTGCCTCGAAGCCTACATTTCGGAGACCGCTGCGCGGAAGCACTTCGAGGAAGCCCTGCCGGAGCTGCAGCACAAGGTCACGATGCGCAGGTCCGAGCGCGGCGGCGGTTTCGCCGAAGCGATCTTCGACCTCGGAGAGCTCGGACACCGCGGCGCGGACGCCATCTCGTCCCTCATGATCGACGTGCTCGGCTCCGCAATCGCCTCGGCCGTCAACGTGCTCGACCTGACGACCATCGTCATCGGCGGCGGAATCGCCCCGGCCGTGATCGCGCGCATGCCGCGACTTCGCGCCGCCGTGGCCGCGTCGCTTTTCGCGCGTCCGGTCGAGGACGTGAAGCTCGCCGCCGCCTCTCGCGGCCCGCTCGCGGGCGCCATCGGCGCCGCGCGCCTGGGCATGCTCGCGGAGTGAGATCGGGGACGGGTACAGGTTTTCGCGGGACCCGCTCCTGATCGCAGGCCTTTCGAAAACCTGTACCCGTCCCGGGTTTCGGGCGTGCGAGTCCTTCAATTGAGCGGGGCGCTCGTTTCGGCGTAAGATCGCCGTCGATTCCCACGGAGGTTCGTTTTGAAGCAAGGCAGATTCCCGCTCGCCGCCCTCGTCCTCGTTCCTGTGCTGCTCGCCGGCTGCGAGCAGAAGCCCGCCGACAAGCCGGCCGGCCAGCCGCCGGCTGCTGCTACGGCGCCCGCCCCGGCCGCTGCGCCGAAAGCGTCGGGCCCCGGCAAGACCGTCGGTTTCGAGCTCGTGGAGCCGAACCCCGTCGGCGCTCTCCAGTTCGACGTGGCCTACGTCGGCGAGGGCCGCTTCGTCGGCGACGCCGATGCGGTCGCATGCGAGACGAAGGTCGGTGACGGCGCGCTCAGCGCCTACAACCACATCGTGGACTCCAAACAGGTCCGTGTCGCGCTCGTCTCGGTGAAGGGCTTCGCGGGCCCGGTGCGCGTCAGCCAGTGCCAGTTCCAGGGTGAGGCCAAGGCCAGCGACTTCACCGTTACCGTGAAGGACTCGTCGGCTCCCGACCTCAGCCAGATCGATCCGCCTCCCACCATCAAGGTGGTGATCGACTGAGATGACGACCCGGAGAAAGTCCCGGCAGATCTTCGTCGGCAGCGTGCCGATCGGCGGCGACGCGCCGATCGCGGTGCAGTCGATGTGTACCACGAAGACCGAGGACACGGTCGCCACGCTCGAAGAGATCCACCGCCTCGAGGAAGCCGGCTGCGAGATCGTGCGCGTCGCCGTCCCGCGCGAGCGCGACGCGAAGGTGCTCGGCAAGATCCGCTCGCAGATGAAGGTGCCGCTCATCGCGGACATTCACTTCGACTACCGCCTCGCGCTCATGGCCCTCGACCAGGGCGTGGACTGCATCCGCCTGAACCCCGGCAACATCGGCTCGAAAGAGCGCGTGCGCGAGGTCACCAGGGCTGCGGCGGCTCGTCGCGTGCCGATCCGCATCGGCGTCAACGCGGGCTCGCTCGAAGAAGACCTGCTCGACCAGTACGGCTACCCGACCGCCGACGCGATGGTCCAGAGCGCCATGCGCCACGTGCGCATTCTCGAAGAGCTCGACTTCTTCGACATCAAGATTTCGATCAAGGCCTCCGGCGTTCCGCTGATGGTCGAGGCCTACCGAAAGCTCGCGGCTGCCTGCGACTACCCTCTGCACGTCGGCGTGACGGAGGCCGGGATGCCGCCGGGCGGCATCGTCAAGTCGTCGATCGGCATCGGCATGCTGCTCGCCGAGGGCATCGGCGACACGATCCGCGTCTCGCTCACGGCCGACCCGGTCGAAGAAGTGCAGGCGGGCTTCGACATCCTGCGCACGCTCAACATCCGCGCGAAGGGCGCGCTCATCGTTGCCTGCCCCACCTGCGGGCGCATCGAAGTGGACCTCTTCAAGCTGGTCGACGAGGCGAAGGCGCGCCTCAAGCACGTCGAGAAGCCGATCACGGTCTCGATCCTCGGCTGCGCCGTCAACGGCCCGGGCGAAGCTCGCGAGGCCGACATCGGCATTGCGGGCGGCAAGAACGGCGGTCTCCTGATCCGCGCCGGCAAGATCGTCGGCAAGTTCAAGGAAGGAGAGCTCGTGGACGCCCTCGTTCGCGCGGTGGACGAGCTCGTCGCAGAAGACGATGCCACTCCCGCGCACGGGGCGGCCGGCGCTTCGCACTGACGCCCGGTTCCCGCGTCAGGCCCTCCGCCGGGGTGTGAACCGGGCCCGGGGGTTGCGCCCGGTTCGTGGACGGGGCCACACTGGTTCCATGAGAAGAACGACGTTCGTGATTCTTCTGGCCGCGAGCATCGCGACGAGCGGCTGCGGCTACAACTCCATCCAGTCCAAGGACGAGGGTACCAAGGCCGCGTGGGCCGAAGTGGTCAACCAGTACCAGCGCCGCGCCGACCTCATCCCGAATCTCGTGAACACCGTGAAGGGCTACGCGGCGCACGAGAAGGACGTGCTCGTCGCCGTCACCGAGGCACGCGCGAAGGCGACGCAGGTGCAGGTGAACGCGGGCGACGCGGAGTCGCTGAAGCAGTTCGAGGCAGCGCAGGGACAAGTGACCAGCGCGCTGTCGCGCCTGCTCGTCGTTGCGGAGAAGTACCCGGAGATCAAGGCCGACCAGAACTTCCGCGACCTGCAGGCCCAGCTCGAAGGAACCGAGAACCGCATCACGGTCGCGCGCAACCGCTTCATCACTTCGGTGCAGGACTACAACGTCACGGTGCGCAGCTTCCCGACCAATCTGACGGCGATGGCGATCGGTGCGGGCGTGAAGCCCACGTTCACGGTCGAGAACGAAGGCGCGATCGCGAAGCCGCCGGTCGTGGATTTCGGCTCCCCGGGCGCCGCGACGGCGCCGCCGTCCGCAGCAGCGCCGCTGCCCGTGCCCGCTGCGCCGCCGGCCGCCGCAGCGCCTGCTCCGGCGCCCGCCCCGGCCGACCACTGAGCGTATCGCGCATGGGCCTCGCCCTGCCGGCGTTCTGGCGCACCGCACTCGTCGCGTTCGTTCTCACCGCTGCGACCGCTCGCGCCGAAGTTGCGGTTCCGCCGCTCACCGCACGCGTCACCGACCTGACCAACACGCTGACGGGCCAGCAGCGCGCTTCGCTCGAGCAGAAGCTCGAGGCTTTCGAGAAGCGCAAGGGCAGCCAGATCGCCGTTCTCGTCGTCGCGACGACCGAGCCGGAAGAGATCGAGCAGTACTCGATCCGCGTCGTGGACGTATGGAAGCTCGGTCGCAAGGGCGTCGACGACGGCGCGCTCGTTCTCGTCGCGAAGGACGACCGCAGGCTGCGCATCGAAGTCGGCCGCGGCCTGGAAGGCGTCGTTCCCGACATCGCGGCCAAGCGCATCGTCGCCGACACGATGACGCCGCGATTTCGCGAAGGGGATTTCTACGGCGGTATCGACGCGGGCGTCACCCAGCTCATCGGCCTGGTGGACGGCGAGCCGCTGCCGCCGCCGAAGAAGCAATGGTCGCGGGAGCCCGGCGGCGGCCCCGAGGGCCTGTTCCCGCTTCTGTTCTTCGTCACGATTCTCATGGCCGGGGCCATGCGCCGCGTCGCCGGTCGCTTTCCGGGCGCGCTCGCAACCGGCGGTCTCGTCGGGTTCGTGGCGTGGTTTCTGCTGGGAGTGGTTGCGGCAGGCATCCTGGCCGGTGCGGTCGCGTTCCTGGTTGCGCTCGTCGGCGTCGGATCCGGGCCGGGCTGGTCGAACGGAAGGCGCGGCGGTTACCGCGGGCCCATCGGGGGTTGGGGCGGAGGCGGCTTCGGCGGCGGAGGTTTCGGCGGCGGCGGCGGCGGATTCGGCGGCGGCGGAGCATCGGGGCGCTGGTGATGGATCTCGTGCGCATCTGGCGTCACCTCGTGCATTCGCCGCGGGCACTCTCGAGGGCGTTCCCCACCGAAGTGCTCGCGCGCATCGAGAGCGCGGTGAAATCGGCGGAGACGGACCACTCGGGCGAGATCCGTATCGCCATCGAAGGCGACCTCGACCTGCTCCCGCTGTGGCGCGGCCAGCCTCCGCGCGATCGCGCGATCGAGGTCTTCTCCGCGCTCCGCGTGTGGGACACGACGCACAACAACGGCGTGCTGATCTACGTGCTGCTCGCCGACCGCGACGTCGAGATCGTCGCCGACCGCGGATACGGGTCGCGCGTCGGCGAGGCCGAGTGGGAGCGAGTGTGCCGCGTCATCGAGCACGAATTCGCGGCGGGGCGGTGGGAAGACGGACTGCTCAAGGGCATCGAGGAGGCGAGCCGGATCGTCGCCGCGCATTTCCCGTTCGCCGAAGGCGATCGCGACGAGCTCGCGAACCGTCCTGCGCTGCTCTAGGCGAGCCGCGGACACGCCGCGCTGTCGGTGGAAGATCGCTGCGGTAACCGCCCGCTGCTGCGAAAGCGGCGGTTTGCGGCGCCGCGGCTTACGAATTACACCCGCACGGATCGAGGTTCCGTCGAGCCTCTCCCCCACCCGAAAGGCAGCCAACGTGCGATACTCGCGTCTCCTCATTCCCACCCTGAAGGAAGTCCCGGCCGACGCCGAAACCGTCAGCCATCAGCTCATGGTGCGGTCGGGCATGATCCGCCAGGTCGCCCGCGGGATTTACGATTTCCTTCCGCTCGGCAAGCGCACGCTGCGCAAGGTGGAGAAGATCGTTCGCGAGGAGCTCGACCGCGCGGGCTGCCAGGAAGTGATGCTGCCCATCGTCTCGCCGGCCGAGCTCTGGCAGGAGAGCGGGCGCTGGGACTTCTACGGAAAAGAGCTGTTGCGCCTCAAGGACCGTCACGACCGCGAGTTCTGTCTCGGACCCACGCACGAGGAGGTGATGACCGACCTCGTGCGCCGCGACGTCCGGTCGTATCGCGCGCTCCCGCTCAACCTCTACCAGATCGGCATCAAGTTCCGCGACGAGATTCGCCCGCGCTTCGGCCTCATGCGCGGCCGCGAGTTCGTCATGAAGGACGGCTACTCCTTCCACGTGAGCAAGGAAGACACGATCCGCGAGTACCAGAACATGCGCGACACGTACTCGCGCATCTTCCGGCGCTGCGGACTCAACTTCCGCGCGGTCGAGGCCGACACCGGCAACATCGGCGGCAGCCTCAGCCACGAGTTCCAGGTGCTCGCCGACTCGGGCGAAGACACGATCGTGAGCTGCAACTCGTGCGAGTACGCGGCCAACGTCGAGAAGGCCGAGATCCGCGAAACAGCGCCGGCCCAGGCGGGCGCCGACGAGACGCTCGCCGAGGTCCCCACGCCGAACGTCCGCACCATCGAGGAAGTCTCTGCCTTTCTCGGCCGCCCCGCCGAGCATTTCCTCAAGACCCTCCTCCTCGTCGCCGACGACAAGCCGGTGTGCGCGGTGGTGCGCGGAGACGACCAGCTCAGCGAGACCCGTCTCAAGCAGGTTCTCGGCGCGGCGACGCTGCGCATGGCGGAAGCCGACGAGATCGAACGCTGGACCGGCGCGCCCCAGGGCTTCGCGGGTCCCGCCGGCCTCGCGCTGCCGGTCTACGCCGACCACCGCGTCGCCGGTTCGACGGGCATGGTGAGCGGCGCGAACAAGGCCGACGCGCACGTCACGGGCGTTTCGCAGAAGCGTGACTTTCCGGACGCGACGTTCGCAAGCCTGCGTGCCGCCCGGGCCGGCGACGGCTGCGCGCGCTGCGACGGAGGCGTCTTCGAGCAGAACCGCGGAATCGAGGTCGGCCACGTCTTCTACCTGGGCCGCAAGTATTCGGAGAAGCTCGGCGCGACGTTCCTCGACGCCGACGGCAACGAGCAGGTGATGGAGATGGGCACCTACGGCATCGGCGTCACGCGCACGATGGCCGCGGCCGTCGAGCAGAACCACGACGACAAGGGCATCCTCTGGCCCGTCTCGCTCGCGCCGTTCGAGGTCATCGTCGTCCCCGTGAAGAACGACGACCGTGCGAGTGCCGAGGCGGCCATGCGGCTGCACGACGAGCTCGAGGCTTCCGGCATCGACGTGATCATCGACGACCGCGACGAAAGGGCAGGGGTCAAGTTCAACGACGCCGACCTGCTCGGCATCCCGCTGCGCGTGACGATCGGTCCGCGCGGGCTGGCCAACGGCATGATCGAGATCAAGATGCGTTCCGCGGCCGCGGCCGAGGAAATTCCCCTCCAGGGCGGCGCCGTCGAGATCGCGACGCGTATTCGTCACGCGCGCGCGGAGCTCTCGGCGTGACGGTTCGTTCGGCTGGTCTTCGGGAGCGGGCCCGCGAGCGGCTGATCTTCGCTCTCGACGTATCGACAGCGCGCGAGGCCGGCACGCTCGTGCGACAGCTCCGCGACAGCGTCGGCATGTTCAAGGTAGGCAAGCAGCTCTTCCTGCGCGAGGGGCCGCGCATCATCTCGTTCATCCGCGAGCGCGGCGGCGAGGTCTTCCTCGACCTCAAGTTCCACGACATTCCGCAGACGGTTGCGCGCGCATCGGTCGAGGCCACGCGCCTCGGCGTCGCGATGTTCAACGTGCACGCCTCGGGAAGTACCGCGATGATGCGCGAAGCCGTGCGCCAGGTGCGCCGCGCGTGCCGGACCGAGCACCTGCGCCGCCCGCGCATGCTCGCCGTCACCGTGCTGACGAGCCTCTCGGCCACCGACCTCACGACGATCGGTGTCGACGTACCGGTGGAAGACCAGGTGCTGCGTCTCGCGCTGCTCGCGATGGAGTCGGGGATGGACGGCGTCGTCGCGTCGCCGCAGGAGATCAAGGCCATTCGCGAGGCCTGCGGCCCGCGCTTCCTGATCGTGACGCCCGGAATCCGTCGCAGTAACGACGCCGTCGGCGACCAGCACCGCACGACCGGTCCCGCGGAGGCCGTCGCCTCCGGTGCCGACTACGTCGTCGTCGGCCGTCCGATCAGCCAGGCCTCCGACCCTCGCGCCGAAGCCGAGCTCATCATCGACGAGATCGCCGAAGCCCTCCTCCACCGCCGCCGCGTCTGAAATCGGGGACGGATCCCGATTTCCGCCACGGAAGGACGGATAGGTTTCGCGATCGTGAAACGGCTAGCCTGACGCCTCCTTGAGCCGGCAACTCCACAGCGTGACGGAATCGTTGGAAATCGGGATCCGTCCCCGATTACGGAAATGATCCGCGCGCTGCGAAGACGCCGTCGCGGCAAGATCCGCGACGCTGCCACCGATCCGACCTGGGACCGTATCCTCGCGCACCGTTTCATCGCGTACCGGCGGCTTTCCGCCGAAGACCGGGCGGAGCTACTCGGTCACACGCGCGTGATGATCGACGAGAAGCGCTTCGAGGGATGCGGCGGTTTCGAGGTGACCGACGAAGTGCGTGTGCTCATCTGCGCGCAGGCCTCTTTGCTGTTGCTCCACCGCGACTCCGAATACTATCCGAACTGCCTGAGCATACTCGTGTACCCCGACGTGTACGTCGTGCCGGTGCAGTACGAGACCGGCGGAGGTCTCGTCGTCGAGGAGGAAGTCGACCACATCGGCGAGAGCTGGGACACGGGCAGCCTCATCGTGTCGTGGAGGGACGTGGTGCGCGGCGCCGCCGGCAACGATCGCGGCTGCAACGTCGTGCTGCACGAGTTCGCCCACCAGATCGACAGCGAAACGGGCGAGACCAACGGCGTCCCCCGCATCGACGACCCGGCCCTGCGCGAGCGCTGGACCCGGGTCTTCGACCGCGAATACGACCGCCTCTGCGAAATGGCCGACAAGCGCCGCCGCACCTTCATCGACGACTACGGCGCCTCCCACCCCAGCGAATTCTTCGCCGTCGCCACCGAACACTTCTTCATGGAGCCGCAGACCTTCGCCAAACGACACCCCGAGCTCTACCGAGTCCTCGCCGAATTCTGGCGCCAGGACCCCAACACCTGGACCCCCACCGCGACGGCATGACTCGAAACGCAGCCAAGCTTCCGGCCAGGAGAGCTTACGCCGAGAGACGGGAGCGTCCCGCCCCGCTACGAGGCATTGACGAACCCACCGCCCCCGACCGTAAACCGAATCGTCGCCCCGCGGCCGGGGAGGCCTTCCGCCCACACCTTCCCCCCATGCCGCCTCACGATCCGCGCCACCGTCGCCAGCCCCACGCCCGTCCCCTCGAACTCATCCGCCGCATGCAGCCGCTGGAACGGCTGGAACAGCTTCCCGACGAAGCGCATGTCGAAGCCGCACCCGTTGTCACGCACGACGAACACGTCCTCGCCTTCGTAGACCTCGCTCGCCACCTCGATGCGCGCGACCTCGCGCCGCGAAGTGTACTTCCACGAATTGCCGAGCAGGTTCGTCATCACGATGCGCATGAGCTGGGGGTCGGCATTCGCGAGCAACCCCGCCTCGACCTCGATCGTCACGTCGCGGCCGTTGCGGTTCGCATAAAGTTCGTTGGCCACCGTGCGCGCGAGCAGCGTGACGTCGACAGGCTCGCGCCGGATTTCGGCGCGCGACGCTCGTGACAGCATCAGCATGTCGTCGATGAGCTGGGCCATGTGGCGGCTCGCGACGCCGATGCGCTCGAGCTGGCGGCTCGCCGTCTCCGACAACGAGGACTCCTCGTCCTGGCGGATCAGGGCGGAGAACCCCTCGATGGTGCGCAGCGGGGTCCGCAGGTCGTGGGAGACCGAGTAGGCGAACGACTCGAGGTCCTTGTTCGCGGCTTCGAGCAGCATGGTTCGCTCGCGGACCTGTGCCTCGAGATCGAGGTTGAGGCGGCGCACGTCCTCCGTCGCATGCATGAGGTCGGTGATGTCCACGCCTACGCCACAGAAGCGCAGCGGCCCGTCGTCGCGGTCGCGGATGGCCGTGAAGCTGATGTGGAACCAGCGCGGGGGGTGAACCAGGTCGAGGCGATACTCGGGCACGTGCATCGATCCGCGCCGCGCGCACTCCTCGAAAAAGGAGATCCACTGGCGGACCTGGCCCTGCGAGAAGCCGATCTTCCGCCCGGTGATGCCCCGCATCTCGTCTACGCTGGTGCCGAACAGCTCGGCCAGCTTGTCGTTCACTTCCGTGTAGACGAAGTCGTCGGCCGTCACCTCGAGGATGGCGAGCAGAACGTTCGACGAACGGAAGACGCCCTCGAAATCCGCGCGGCTTTCGGCGAGGGCCTGCGTGGCCGCCTGGGCGCGGTACTCCGCGAGAGTGTCTTTCTCGACTTCGCTCGCGATGTAGATCGAGATCGCGAACGCGATCGCGAGGGCCGCGAGGTCGTACCAGAAGTCGTGATAGACGGGGCTTTCGCCGAGCAGCGGGGCCAGTGCCGCCACGCCGGCGGCCAGCGCCGCGGTGGTCTGCACGCGCGGTCCCCACGGCAGGAAGCTCGACGTCGCCAGCGTCGTGGCCACGAACAGCAGCGCGTTCGTGTGGACGTTGCCGATGATCATGCCCGTGATCGCCGTCACGGCATTGATGGTGATCGACAGCGCGAGGAGGCTGCCGACGATCACCTGCCTCGTCGGAATACGCGTGGAGATCCAGAGCCCGCCGACGGCAACGAGGCCCTGGACCAGCTTGAAGAACAGAAGCCAGCCGAGTTGGGGTTCGCCGAGCAGGACGTGCATGACCGCGAAGGCCGCGGTGCCGATCAGGATCGAGGGCTGGAAGAGCCGAAAACGGCGCAGGAGCAGCGGCGCGAGGGTTTCCCGCGACGGTTCGCGAAGTGGCGTAGGCGCCGGCGACATTCTGAGTTTTCGCCCGAAGTGCTCCCCCCACGCGGGCGGAGGTTCCTTGTCACGGAACGGCGAGAATGACGCAACTGGGCTGGTAGATCAGCCGGCGGTTGCGTGGCGGGGGAACTGGACTCGCTTCGTGAGGAGGCAGGTTGCGCTCCGGGAGCGCCATTTCAACGTCGCGCTTCGCGCTCCTTACGGATCGGAACTGGATTCGCTTCGTGAGGAGGCAGGTTGCGCTTCGAGAGCGCCATTTCAACGTCGCGCTTCGCGCTCCTTACAGATCGGAACTGGACTCGCCCCGCGCCGGCGCGGGGCTCCTCCTCGCTCCGTGTTCGAACTTCGTCGGTGAGGCGGCGCACGCGAATCGACAGGCTCCTCGCGAAGTTCTCGAGCAGCTTCACCTTGAGGTCGGGATGCGTGCCCGTCAGGTGCTCGAAGTCGGCGATCATGAGCTCCCAGCATTCGACCGGCGTGTCGGCGCGCACGACGGCCGAGCGCGGCCGCCGCTCGAGGATCGCCATCTCGCCGAAGATCATGCCCGGCGTGCAGGTGGTCAGGCGGCGCGTGCCTCCGCCGGCGAGATCGATGGTGACGCTGACCTGCCCGCTCGCCAGGAAGAACAGCGAGTCGGCCGGGTCGCCGATCGCGACGATCGAATCGCCGGCCTTGAAGCGGCGGGTCTTGAGCACGCTGCGCAACACCTCGATGCTGACGTCGTCGAGGCCCTCGCAGAGGTCGAAGTTCTCGAGCGAGACGGGAATGCCGCCGGGCGCCGACACGCGAATGTCGTAGAGAAGCTGGTCCTCGCAAAGCTCGAGGGCGGTGTCGGCCTCTTCCATCTCGAGAAGTAGCGCGGCAGGCTTTCGGGCGAGCGCGGCGGCGAAGTACTGTTTCAGGCCGGCGTCGGCATCGAGACCCGTGATGACGACTTCGCGGAAGCGCTGGCGATTGCGCTCCCAGAACGACATCCACAGATCCAGGGCCGGCCAGTCGGCGCTCGTGATGCGCTTGAAGTCGACGATGAGCCAGTCGGTGTTGGTCGGCAGCGCCAGGATATCGCGAATCACGCGCTCGATGGAGAACAGCGTGAGCTCACCCTGCAGCTCGAAGACGACGATGCGTGAGCCGTGCTCGGTGAGCGCGCGGCTTTCGGTGGACCGGCGCATGCGCTTCGAGCTCACCGCCGAGGCGTCGTAGCGGCGCCGCACGAGCGATTTGCCGGAGCGCGTCGCCTCGAACAGGTGGAGTCCGAAGTCTTCCGACAGGTCGTGGAACACGCGCACGCCGCGTACGCTGTTGCCGCGCGTATCGAGGGGGGGCGAGTAGACGGCGATGCCGACCTGGCCCGGCAGCACGCCGATCACGCCGCCGCCGATGCCGCTCTTGGACGGCATGCCGGCGCGCGCGACCCACTCGCTCGCGTAGTCGTACATGCCGCAGGTCGCCATCACGGCCAGCACCTTGGAGACGATAGAGGCATCGAGGACGGCTTCCTGCGTGGTGGGGCAGACCCCGCCGCCGGCCAGCGTCGCTGCCATCACGGCGAGGTCGCGGCAGGTGACCATCGTCGAGCACTGCTGCGAATAGCACTCGAGCACCGGCTCGAGCACCGAGCCGATGATGCCCGAGTTGCGCAGCATGTAGTCGATCGAGAAATTGCCGATGCCGCTGTGGCGTTCGGACGCAACCATGTCGTCGTTGATCTTGAGGGGACGGCCCGCGCAGCGCGAAAGCAGGTCGAGGATGCGCCGCACGCGCGGCTTGCCGGGCTCGTCGCGAATGAGGCTGGTCGCCGCGATCGCCCCCGCATTGATCATCGGGTTGAAGGGCCGCCCGCTCTCCTGGAAGAGGCTCACGCGGTCGGTGCCGTTTCCCGTCGGTACCACGCCCACTTTGTCGAGCACGCCCTCGAGGCCGTTGTCCTGCAGCGCGAGCGCGTACGAGTAGGGCTTGGAGATCGACTGGATCGAGAACTCTTCGTCGGTCTTGCCGACCGTGTAGACGCGGCCGTCGGTCGTCACGATGGCGATGCCGAACGACGAGGGATCGGCGCTGGCGAGCTCGGGAATGTAGCTGGCGACTTCGCCGGCGGTGCAGTCGACGTGGCGCTCGTAGAGCTCCTGAAGATAGGTAACGAGCGGATGGTCGGCCTGGCTCGAGTCGGTGGCGGCCGTCGAGGGCCGGGTGCGGGCGGAACGGTTGGGCATTCCCTGGTCTCCTGAAGCCGCACAATGACAGTGCCGCGACACCTCGCCAAGAGGAACGGCCGCGGGTCCGGGCCGATTCCGGGAACCGCCGGAGCGCGGGGGGGACTCCGGAGGACTTGAGTGCCGTCCGGAGCCGTGCGAGAGGTCGATGAGTCGTGATGCAGCGCGCCCTGGCCTGGTTCGGCGCCGCCATGCTGGCGCTCGGCGTCGCGGCGCGTCTCCACAATGCGTGGGCCGCGCCGGTGCTCGCCGGCTACGACGGCTTCGCCCACTTCACCTACGTCTGGTTCGTCGCGGAGACGGGCCGCGTGCCGCTGCCGACCCACGGCTGGTCGTTCTTCCATCCGCCGCTTTACTACGAGTGGCTCGCCCTGGTCTGGAACGCGCTGCCCGGCGTCGATCCCGCGACGAGGCTCCGGCTCGGGAAGGTCTTCGTGGCCGCGCTGGGCTGCATACCGGCGATCGTCGTCTGGCAGATCGTGGGGCGGCGCCATCCGGCCAGGCGCGGGATTCGCGTGCTCGCGACCGGACTCGTGCTGCTGCTGCCGATGCAGCTCTACAGCGCCGGGTTTCTCGGCAACGAAAGCCTGCACGCGGTTTTCGGGGCGCTTTCGCTCGCGGCGCTGCTGAACCTGCAGGCTGCACCGGGTCTGCTTCGCGCGATCGTTCTCGGCGTCTGTCTCGGCCTGGCGATGCTCGCGAAGTTCTCGGCGATCGCGATCGTCGCGGCCTGCCTCGCCGCGGTGGCGCTCGGCGGTGCGGCTCGCCGTCGCATGGCTCCGGCGCTCGGGCACGTCGCGCTGGCCACGGCGTCGATGCTGGCGGTGTGCGGCTGGTGGTACGCGCGCAGCGTCGAGGCTTACGGCACGCCCTTCCAGCTCAGCCGCGATACGTTCATGGTCGCCTACGTCGAGGGCAACCAGGCGCAGGCGGCACGCGGCCTCGCCGACTACCTCACGTTCGATCCGCTGATCTTCCGGCGGCCGGTGTGGCCGCGCGGATCGACCCACGACGGCGACGCCGCGCCGTACGGCCTCGAGCGCGCGATGCGCGAGTCGGTCTGGACGGGCCTTTACGCGAACACGTGGTTCGACGGCTTCGGTGGCTTTGTGCTGCCGCCGGTCGTGAGCAGCGAGCGCGCGCGGCGCGCAGGGCAGCTGCTTCTGACGCTCGGGCTCGTGCCGACGCTGGTGGTGCTGCTCGGCTTGGTCGCGTCGCTCGCGGCCGTCCGGCGGCGCGGCTGGAACGATGAAGCCGTGCCGCTCGCGCTCGCGATCGGCGCGATGCTCGCGCTGTTCGTCTATGGAACGCACGCGGCCCCGATCGCTGCAGCGGTCAAGGCAACCTACTTCACGCCGATCGTCGTCGCGTTCGCGTTTTTCTTTGCGGAAGGCCTGGCGGTGTTGTCGCCCGGATTCCTGCGTGCCGCCGGCGGTGTGAGCGCGCTCGTCGCAGCGATCTCGCTCGCGGTGTTCTGGCAGGGCTTTCTGTTCGATCCGGCCGCCGCCGGTGCATCGCTGCCGCGCGCCGCAGAGAGCAAGCTCGTGCAGCTCGGAATCGTCGAGTATGCGGGCGGCAGGAAAGACGCCGCGCGCGCGGCGTTCGAACAGGCTTCGACCGCGAACTACCACCTCGCATGGGAAAACCTCGCGTTTCTCGAGATCGAAGAGGGACGTCCGACCAGGGGCCTGCGGCTGTTGCGTCGCGCGGCACGGCTGCAGCGCGAGAACCCCGAGGGCGGGCCGATTCGCCGAAAGGAATTCCTCGCGCGCGAGGCGGCCGAGCACGATCACTCGATCGCCGTCGTTGCCTGGGGCATGCGGCGAAACGCCGTGGCCGTCAAGCGCTGGCACCGCGCGATCCTCGCCGATCCTCGCCATGCGGAGGCGCTCTGGTGCCTCGCGCTCGCGCAGCTCGAAGACGGGCTCGCGTCCGCCGGCAGCGATGCCGCGCGGCGCGCAGCGCTCGAGGATGCTTCCCGGGCACTGAAGAACGTGCGTGCGCTCGATCCCGGGCTCGAGCAGGGCTGGGCGCTGGCGGCGGCGGTGGAAGCCGTCGGCGGCAACTGTGACGCCGCGCGCGGCATCCTCACCGAGTGGAACGCCCGTCCTGCATGGACGGAGCGCAACTATCCGGCCGAGACCGGAACCGGTGCCGCATTCTCCGCTTCGATCGGAAGGCGCCGCCTCATCGCGCCGCGCTTGCCCGAGCTCCGCGAAGCCCTCGCGAAGTGCGGACCGTGAAACGCGCCTCCGGCGATCTGGCCGCCCGGCGTCTCGCGGCAAGTTCCCTGGGACACTTCGCTGGAAGCAGAGAGCCCGGGGAAGCGTCCGCGGCGTCAGTCGGCCGCGTCGATGGCCGCGACGAGCTCGTCGCGGCGAGGAGTGAGCGGCATCGCGACGACCTGGAACATGCCGGGACCGGTTGCCAGGCGCGCGCCCTCGATGCACTGCGCGCGGTACGCCGGGTCGCACGCGAGCAGCGCGGCCGTCAGCTCCGGCGCCGGGCTCGCCGCGCGCTGGCGCGTGAACAGCAAGGTCACGTTCTCGCCCACGCCGCGCCACGCCCGTGCCCTCAGCGCCGGCGGCAGCGCGTTGATCCGCTCGCGGAACAGCGCCGGCGCCTCGCCGTGCTTGAACACCAGCAGGTGCCCCATCGCTTCGGCCCCGAGCTCGAGCGCTTCGGCCTCGCGCAGCTCGCGCGAGCCGTTTCCTTCGAGCACGAGCTGCACGGTGCCGACGAGAGACGTGGCGACGCAGACGGCGAGCATGCCGGCGCGCACCGGCCCGGCGGCACGTGACGCGAACAGCGCGATCGCGAAGAACGCCGTCGGCAGCGCGGGCACGATCACGCGGAACGTGATGTAGCGCACAGCGCCGTAGTCGTTGAACTCCTGGTTGCTGGCCGCGATCGTCAGCAGGAAAAGTGGAAAAACGGCGAGCACGGGAAGCTCGGGCCGAGCCGCGACCTGGCGCGCGAGCAGCGCGGCCCGCTCGCGCAGCGCCGCCGCTCCCACGTGGCGGACGAGCGGAACGACGAGCGCCGCGAACGCGGCGGCGTACACCGCGAGCCAGGGATACGCGAGAAGCTCGCGCCGCATCTTCACGTCGCCGGGGATTCCGATGTCGCGGAAGTAGAGCGCCACGGGCACGCCGTGCGCGACGATGTCGTAGAGGTTCGCGAAATACCCGCGTTCGCGGCCGGCACTCGCGAACGTCTGCTGCAGCACTTCGACCGAGCCGCCCGTAGCGAGGTTGTAGGCGATCCACGGGGAGAAACCCGCGGCGAATCCCGCCGCCGCGACCGGCCAGCGCGCCGGCGCGAGCGCTCCCGAGCAGAGCGCGTACGCGACCATCGCCGCGAGCGGCAGCGCCGCCGAATACGTGAACCACACGCCGAGCCCGCCCGCGACGGCGAAGGCGAAGAGCCTGCCCGTGCGCGCGGGTTCGTCGAGCCACCGATACAGCAGGAGGAGCTGAAGTCCGGTCAGCGTCACCGCGTCGCTGTGCGACCCGAGCGCGAGCACGTTGAAGACGACGAACACCGGCGGCGCGGCCAGCCAGACGAGCCCGAGAAGATGCGCCGCGCGCCGCCCGAAGCGCCGGTCGATCGCGAGGAGCCAGAACCAGAGGCCGAGCGCGTTCCACGCGAGCGCGACGCTCTTGAGCACGGTGAGCGAGGATCCGGCGACCGTCGCCGCGACGGCCGCGAGCATCGAGAAGACGAGGCTCCCGCCGGCGTAAGGATCGGCCTGCAGGTCGTGGAGCGGAATCGCCCAGCCGCCGCGCAGCGCCTCGGCGATGAGCAGGCGGTAGGCTTCCTCCCAGAAGAACACGCCGTCGAAGCCGAACGCGAGAACGGCGCCGCGATGGAAAACGTAGGCCGCGATCCAGGCGAGGAGCGCGACGCGCGCGGCGCCGTCAGCTCGCGGCATCCGCCACGCTCGGGACTTTCGAGGCGCCCGCTCCCTGGGCGACGGGTACAGATGCGGGCACGGCCATCACCAGATCGGTGCCGGGCAGCGCGCGCATCTCCCAGCCCGGGCCCGCCGTCGCCGCTTCGTCGGCAGTCACGATGGCCGCGTGGGCCTCGCCGCGGCTCACCGACGCGAGCGCTTCGCCGCCGCCGCGACGCAGGTGAGCCACACGCGCACGCGGGTTCGATTCCCGCAGCCGCCGTTCGAGCGCGGCCGAAACTTCGCCGGGCTCGCCGGCCAGCACGCAGGCCGCTTCGACTTCCTCGCGCGTCACGATCAGCTCCACTTCGACGCGGGCGCCGGCATCGACGCCTTCGGCCGTCGGCGGGATGCGCAGCCACGCGTGCGCGCCGGTGACGGTACTGATCGATCCGGCTCCGGACGGAAGCGGCGCAACGACGAACGTGCCGTCCTTCTGCACGGTGAGGCACACTCGGCGAAACTCTTCGGTTCCGAGGCGCGAAGGGATCTTGCGCACGACGTGCGCCGCGAGCCGCACCGGGTGCGACCCGGAGCTGCCGAGCAGCGCGGCGACCAGGGGCTGCAGCAGCTGCTCGCAGACGACGATGGCCGAGACCGGATAGCCGGGGACGGCGATCACGGGCGTGGGCACGCGCGAAACATCGGTGGCGCCGATGCGCGCGAGGGCCACCGGCCGCCCCGGCGAGATGTCCACGCCGTGCACGAACACGTCGCCGAGCGACGACAGCACCGGGATCGTGAAGTCCTTGCGCCCGGCCGAGCTTCCGGCGATCACGCAGACCGCGTCGAAGCGCCGCGCGGCCTCCGCGATCGCGTGCGAGAGCGCGGCCTCGTCGTCGGCCACGATGCCGAGGCGGTGCGCCGTGCCGCCCCATTCCTCGACGAGGGCGGCGATCACGCGCGAGTTCGACTCGATGACCTGCCCGGGCCCGGCGCCGGCGGACGGCTCGACCACTTCGCTGCCGGTCGCGAGGATGCCGACGCGAGGGCGGCGGCGCACGCGCACGCGCGTCGTGCCGGTCGCGAGCATGGCGCCGAGATCCCATGCGCGGATGCGCGAGCCGGCCGCGACGATCGGCGCTCCTTCGTCGATGTCTTCGCCGGCGCGGCGGATGTCGCGACCGGGAGGCACGACGGCCTTGATGCGGTATCCGCCGCCCTCTGCCGCCGTGTCTTCGATGCGGACCACGGCGTCGGCCCACTCGGGAAGCAGGGAGCCGGTGTCCACGACCACGCAGCTTCGCGAGCCGGCGGCCGGCGCGGGAGCGCTTGCTGCGACCGCGCCCAGCACGACGGGCGCGTCGGCGGCATCCCACGTGTCCGAGGAGCGCACGGCGATGCCGTCCATCGCCGACGCGCGATAGTGCGGCGCGCGGTGCAGGGCGACCACGTCTTCGGCGGCGATGCGGCCGGCCGCATCCTCGACGGCGACTTCCTCGTCGCCTACCGGCGCAACAGAAGCGGTCAGCAGCGCGCGCGCTTCGGAAAGCGGGCGGCGCTGCAGGAAGCCGGCGTTCGAGCTCATGTGAAGAGCAGGACCTCGACCTCGCTGCCGGCGGCAAGGCCTTCGCTCGAGCGCGGGATCCTGAGCAGCGCATCGGCGCGCGCGATCGTCGAGATCGTCACCGACTTTCCGCGAAGCGGGATCGCGACCGGCAGGTTGCCGCCTTCCTCGGCGTGCGGCTCGTCGCCGAGACGCACGCGGATGTAGTCCTCGCGGCCGGGCGTGGAGGCGATGTCGGCAGCCAGACGCGCCCGCACGCGCGGCCTCGTCGCCAGCACACGGCTGAGCTTCTCGCCGCCGCGCAGACGGATCAGCAGGCTGCCGAACAGCGTGAACACGACGGCGGCCGCGGCCGGATTGCCCGGCACGCCGAGCACGGGAAGCCCGCCGGCGTCGCACAGCATCGTCGGTTTGCCGGGGGCGATGGCGATGCCGTGGAAAAGCACGTCGGCGTCGGGCACGCGCAGGATCGACGCCATCACGAGGTCCTTGGTGCCCTTGGAGCTTCCGCCCGACAGCAGCAGGACGTCGCAGTCGCGGCGCGCGCGGGTGAGCAACCCATCGAGCGCGGCCTCGTCGTCGCGGATCACCCCGTAGTCGACGATGGCGGCGCCGAGCGCACGCGCCATCGAGCCGAGCAGGTACTGGTTGACGTTGCGCACGCGCCCCGGCGGCAGCTCGTCTTCGGGTTCGGAGATCTCGTCGCCGGTGGCGGCGACGCCGACGCGCGGCACCTTGAAGACCACGACTTTCGAGCGGCCGACGCCCGTGATGGCGCCGACGTCGCTGCCGCGGATGCGGTGGCCGGCTTCGAGCACGGTTTCGCCGGCCTTCAGGTCTTCGGCGATCGCGATGGTGTTCTGGCCCGGCACGACCGAGTGGCGTACGAGCACGTTGCCGCCCTGCTCCTCGGTGTGCTCGACGATGACGACGGCGTCGCTGCCGGGCGGCATCATCGCGCCCGTCGAGACCCGGATCGCCGCGCCCGCCGCAAGCCGCTCGGTGGCCTCCGTGCCCATGGCGACCTCGCCCGCAAGGGGCAAGGACACCGGATACTCCTCGCTGGCGGCGAAGGTGTCGCCGGCGCGCACCGCGAACCCGTCCATGTTCGAGCGGAAGAAGTGCGGAATGTCTTCGCGGGCGGTCACCGGCTCGGCGAGCACGCGGCCGAGCGCCGAGCGTGCGCCGATCGTCTCGGTGCCGAGCGCGGCGGTACGCCCGATCTCCGCGTAAGCCTCTTCAGTGGTGAGCAGGCGCAGGAAGGGCTTGGCTTTCTTCATCATGTTCACGCGAGCCTTCGGTGGGTGAGGCTCGGAAGCTCGCGGCGCACGCGCTCCAGGACCGCAGCGTCGAGCGTCGCGGCGACGATGCCGGCCTCGTCGTCGGCGCCGCGTGCGAGCACGACGCCCCACGGATCGACGACGAGGGAGTTGCCGTAGTCGTGGAACCCCTGGGCGCCGGCGCCGTACTGGTTGGGCGCGATCATGAAGCACTGGTTCTCGATCGCGCGCGCGCGCAGCAGCGCTTCCCAGTGCGCCTGCCCGGTCGGGCGCGTGAACGCGGAAGGCATCACGACGATCTCGCTACCCTGCTCGGCGAGGCGGCGAAAGAGCTCCGGGAAACGCAGGTCGTAACAGACGGCGAGGCCGATGCGGCCGAGCGCCGTGTCGGCGCTGACGACGTCGCTGCCGGGCGCGCGCATGGCCGACTCGCGCACCGTGACGCGGCCGGGAAGGTCGACGTCGAAGAGGTGAATCTTGCGGTAGAGGCCGAGGAGGTCGCCCGAGGGGCCGAACAGCGTGGTCGTGTTGTAGGGCAGCTCGCCGCCGGGGCGGGACTCGAGCAGGGAGCCGGCCACGAGGTGAATCCCGAGGCTGCGGGCGAGCGCCGCCATCTTGTCTGTGGTCGGCCCCGGGATGGGCTCGGCTTCGCGGCGCTCCTGGTCGTGCTTTCCACGCCACGCGAAAACTTCTGGAAGAACAACGAGT
>CAYYVZ010000023.1:0-19421 GCA_964475235.1 uncultured Myxococcales bacterium
CGCGAGCACGCCGCCGAGGATGCCGCCCTGGCTGTTGCCGTCGTAGAACAGGTTGCTCGTATCCAGCATCGACTCGCCACCGACCTGGAAGGCCGCGTGGCTCGCGAACCCGCTCGCGTGCTTCATCAGGCGGCCGAGGAACATCATGTTGAGCATGCCCTGGTGCTGCTTGTCGATGAACGCCGGGAAGTTGGAGAAGTCGGTCAGCACCTGGATCGCGAACACCGAATCCGCGCCCGCGAAGCCCATCCAGTCGGTCGCGCAGAAGATGAAGTTGTGCTCGTTCGCCATCGAGAGAACGTTGCCCGCCGAGACTTCCGTGTGGCTGCCGAGCAGACCGTGGCCGTACAGCGAGATTTTGGCCGGAATCGCCGGCGCACCGCCGCCCGTCGCCGCGGATTCGGGAATGACGCAGCGGTAGGCGGCCGTGTAGTCGCCGTTGCGCTGCGGAACGTAGTTGGCATCGGTCTTCAGCGTGAGCGGAGTGTCGTCGTCGCCGTCGTTGTTCAGGTACTGCGGAACCGTGAACGTACCGTTGACGTAGCGAAGAATGCCCGGCGCGGGATTGGCCGTCACCGTAGCCGTGAACGCGGGCGCGTTCGCGCCGAGGGAGGTGAACGCGTCGTCACGCATCTCGAGCAGACGGCTCGCCACGCTGTCGGAGCTCTGCGTGGTGAAGTCCCACGCCAGGTAGAGCTCGTTACGGTTGTAGCCTCCCAAGGTGGTGAGGATCGTGAAGATGTCTTCCATGTGCGCACGGCGCGCCTCGACCGGGAGTACGTCCGTGGGCGTACTGTCGCGATAGAGCGCGAACCCGGCCGGCGCCGCAACGGCGACGTTCGAGCTGTCCTTCATGTTGCGGAGCGCCACGATGTAGCGGTGGTTCTCCTTCAGGTTCTTGCCCACGCGCATGATGATGGCCTGGTCGGCGAGGTTGTCCCCGCGCAGGTCGCGCTCCACCCACAGCAGCTGCTTGGCGCCGGTCTCAGCGTCGATGATCGCGAACGGCGCCGACGCGCTGATCGACTGGGCGAGGTCCGTGATCGGCGCGGCGCCGGTCACCGTGAGATCGATGCTGGTGTTCTGCAGGACCACCATCGGGCCGATGCTCCAGCCGTCGGCCTCGTTCCAGCGCTGCGGCTTGACCGAGACGCCGTTGTTCACCGCCGTCACGGCCTTCACGCCGAGCTGGAGGTGGCGGCCCGTCACCGAATCGGCGCCGCCGGTGGTGAAATAGTCGTTCGGGAACGGCATGGCGCAGCGGGTCGTGTCGAACGGATCGCACGGCGCCTTGATCGCATCGAGGATCTGGTCGGACGACGACGAGACGTACTCCGTCGTGGTCTGGCCGATGATCGAATCGAGGTCGGTGCACTTCTTGTTGACGCCGTCGGTCGCCTTGGTCTCGAGCTCGCTGAAGTCGAACGTGCAGCCGGCCTCGACGCACTTGCCAATCGCGCCGAGTCCGCCGGCCACGAGCTTCACCGCGGCCTTGGACGCCGCAAAGAGGCACTTGCGGCCGTCGTCCGTCGTTCCGTCGTGGCGGCCGCCGGCCTTGCCGAACGTGCGGTCGGCGATGTTGTGGGCCTGGATCTCGCAGATGTTGCCGAAGTGCGTCGCGATGTTGAGGCGCGTGTACGGGCCGTAGCCCGCGTCCACGACCGCCGCGTCGTTCGGGCACTTCGTGCGGATGTACTCTGCGGCCTTGAGCTTGGAGTCGTTGATCTTCGTGTCGGTCGTCAGGCAGATGTCGCCGGTCTTCTTGAGGCAGCCCGAAAGCTGCGTCGCGACTTTCTTGACACATTTCGACATCGCCTTGGCGATGCCCGCGGCGCAGTCGTCGCCTGCGTCGGCGTAAGCGGTGCCGGCCGAGAGCGCGAGCGAAGTCGCGAGCACGGCCGTGGTCAGCAGTCTGGTCTGGAACTGGATCACAACGGATACCTCCCCGATTGTTGGTGAATCAGGCGACTATGAACCGGGCGCGAACCCGAGGAAAGGCGGATTTCGTGAGGATTCGGCAAATGAGAGGCACGGCGGACCGGCGCGCGGCACCTTGTGTCAGCCCTGCGCCTGTTGTTTTTGTTTCGATGCCGCACTGCGCCGCGTAACGACGGCGAACGAACAGGAGAGCTCCCCATGGTCATCGTGCATCACCTCAACAACTCGCGCTCCCAGCGCATTCTGTGGCTGCTGGAGGAGCTCGGCGTTCCTTACGAGGTGAAACGCTACGAGCGCGACGCGACCACGATGCTGGCGCCGCCCTCGCTCCTGGCCGTCCATCCCCTCGGAAAGTCGCCCGTGATTACAGACGAGGACGGGACGACGGTCGCCGAGTCGGGCGCGATCGTCGAATACCTCGTCGACCGCTACGGCCAGGGCCGCCTGATTCCACCGGCCGGCACCCCCGATCGGCTGCGATACACATACTGGCTGCACTACGCGGAAGGCTCCGCGATGCCGCCGCTGCTGCTCAAGCTCGTCTTCACGCGCATCGAGCAGGCGCCGGTTCCGTTCTTCGTGCGCCCGATCGTGAAGAAGATCGTGCAGACCGCGATGACGTCGTTCATCGAGCCTCAGCTCAAGCGCCACCTCGACTACATGGAATCGGAAGTCGCGAAGACCGGTTGGTTCGCGGGAAGCGACCTTACCGCGGCCGACATCCAGATGAGCTTTCCTCTCGAAGCCGCCGCGTCGCGCGCGGGGCTGGACAGGAGCCGGCCTCACCTCATGAAGTTTCTCGAGACGATCCACGCGCGGCCGGCGTATCGACGGGCGCTGGAGAAGGGCGGGGAGTACGCCTACGCGGAGTAAGTCGCCTCTTCAGGCTCGCGCCTTGCGCCGCGTAGCGAGACCGGCCCTCGCAGAGCGCTGGTTCAAGCGGCCTCGCGTGCCCCGCTGCCGACTGGAATTCGGCGAAGCACGTACCAGCCGAGCACCAGCAGCGCGAGCGTCATGAGGTTCACGCGCGTCGACTGAAAGGTAGGCATCAGGATTCCTGCGAGATAGACGAGCGCGCAGGCGCCGAGGAACGCCGCCGGCAGCACCATCGAACCGTCGTCTCTTCGCGTGCCCTCGCCGCGATCGAGCAGTGTCGCGGCAACCAGCAGCCCCGGGACGATCAGCAACGCGTCGTACACGGCGTAGTAGAAGTTGAGCACCGGCAGCAGCACGAGCGTTGCCGCCCACGCATGCCGCGCGCCTTCGCTCCACCCCTCCCCGGCGCGCCTCCACAGCATGGCGATCGACGCGATGAGGAACAGCGCGACCGGCACCGCGGCGATTCTCACGGGAGTCTCGAGCGGCCACCCGAGCAGGAGCGCCGCGGTCTGCAGGTCCGTGTACTTCCAGAATCGAAGCTGCGCGCCCCCCTCGCCGGTCTTGCCCACGAGATTGCCGTACTCGATCAGGCGCTGCGGGTACTCGAGGAGAATGCCCGGTCCGTAGGCCGCGACGCAGACGAGCGCGATCAGCGCGCCGCCCGCCGCGACTCCCGCGAGCGTCTTCCAGCGCCGGCCGAACAGCAGCAGCGCGAAGATCAGCGGCGGCTGCATGGGCTTGTACGTGAGCAGCGCGAGCATCATCCCGGCCGCCACCGGCTTCCCCCTGCTCTCCAGCATGAGCGCCGCCGAGATGCAGAAGAACGGGAACGACGAGACCTGCCCGTTGGCCCAGCACTCGAAGAGAAAGGGTTCGAACGCGAGCGTCAGCAGCGCGACCAGCGCCATGTCGCGCCGGGGAATCTCCGGAAACGCGCGCGCCAGGCACGCGAGACCTGCCGCCATCAGAGCAAGGCTCGCGACGAGCCACCACGCCCCGGCCGTCTCGTACGAAACCTGCGCGAACGGAATCCAGACGACCGCCCACCACGGCGCGTACACGTACGGCAGCCGCTCGCTTGCCGGTGAATGCGGAAAGATCTCGCGCCGCACGCGTTCCTGCTCGGGGAAATCGTAGAGCCGCCCGGGGCCGTAGCGGTCGAGCATCGTGCCGGCCACGTACATGGCCGCGAAGTCCGGCATGAGCGCGGTGCCGAACTTCGTCTGCCGTCCCTCGACGGTCGCAAACGAGTAGCCCATCAGGGCGACTCCGATCGCGAGCGAGAACCCGGCGACGAACACGGCGAGCTCGCGCGAGACCCTCGAACCGAGCCTGGCGAGCAGCGTGTCGAACATCCGTCAGGCTATTTCGTGCGTCGCGACGCGGTGATTCGCGCGAGCAGCTCGGAGCGGTCGTTTCCGGTCCACGCGGGCAGCCAGCGTCCCGCGAACTCCCGCGCCTCGGCCGGTGTCAGGTGCTTCATGGCTTGCTGGACGCCCTCGGCAGGCGGCCCCTCCTTGCTCCCGTGTGCCCCGGAACCACGGCCATGTCACTCGCGGTCATCCGGGGATCCGCACCTGCCGCTCGCACCGGTCCCGGTTCTGCCGATACGACACGGCGCCGGCGTGCACCGCATTCGCGGTCCGGTACACTGCGCGCGCCATGCACGATCTCATCCACGACATCACGCTCTGCATCGCCGCTGCCTGGCTGCTGGGCCTCGTCGCACAGCTCCTGCGCCAGCCCGTGCTGCTCGCCTATCTCGCGGGCGGCTTCCTGCTCGGTCCCGCCGGTCTCAAGTTCATCGAATCGAACGAGAGCATCCACGCAATCTCGGAGCTCGGCCTCATCTTCCTCCTCTTCATGATCGGCCTCGAGATCGACCTGAAGAAGATCGCGAGCGCGGGCCGTTCGATCACGGTGACCGCTCTCGTGCAGATCTTCGGCGGTGTCGCCGTGGGCCTCGCATTCTTCCAGTTGATCGGGTTCGGGCTCGGCGCGGGACAGTGGGATGCCCTCTATCTCGCGGTGGCCGCGGCGCTCAGCAGCACCGTCATCATCGTCAAGGTTCTCTACGACAAGCAGGAGCTCGACACCCACACCGGGCGCGTCACGCTCGGCGTGCTCGTCCTGCAGGACCTCGCGGTGATCCTGTTTCTCGCGGTGCAACCGAACCTCGAGAACCTTGCGCCGTCGGTCATCCTGCTCTCGGCCGTGCGCGTCGTCGTCCTGGTGGCGGCCACGCTCGCCGTCAGCCGTTACGTGCTGCCGGCCGTGTTCCGGCGCGTCGCGCGTCTCCCGGAGCTCGTCCAGGTGGGAGCGCTCGCGTGGTGCTTCCTGGTCGGCGAGCTCGGCGAGCAGCTCCAGCTGTCGCGCGAGATGGGCGCCCTCGTCGCCGGGGTCGCGCTCTCGACGTTCCCCTATGCGCTCGACGTGACGGCCAAGGTCACGAGCCTGCGCGACTTCTTCGTCACGCTCTTCTTCGTCGGCATCGGCATGCAGATTCCCGTACCGACCGCCGACCTCGTCGTCGGCGCCCTCCTCTTCAGCGTCTTCGTCGTCGTGAGCCGTTTCGTGCTGACGTTCTTTCCACTCTACTTTCTCCAGCAGGGACTTCGCGGAAGCCTGATCCCACCGCTCAACCTCAGCCAGGTCAGCGAGTTCTCCCTCGTCGTCCTCGCGCTCGGCGTCCAGTCGAAGCACCTCGCGCAGCCGGACATGACGAGCGGCATGGTCGCGCTCGCGTTCACGCTGCTCGCCGCTCTGTCCACGATGGGCATGGCGCAGTCCGACCGCATCGTGCGTGGCATGGTCCCGCTGCTGCAGCGCCTGGGCCTGCGCGACCTCGACAGCGCCGGCGACGACGTGCACGAGCACGGCGACGATGCGCACGAGAGCTCACGCATCCTGTTCCTCGGTTTTTTCCGCACGGCGAGCTCCCTGCTCGAGAACATGCAGTGCCACGCGCCCGACCTCATCCGGCACGTCGGCGTCGTGGACTTCAGCCCCGACGCGCGCGAGGGCCTGCTCGAGCGCAGGATCCGCGTGGTGTACGGCGACATCGGCCAGCGCGACACGCTGCTGCACGCCGGCGCCGACAAGGCGGAGGTCCTCGTGTGCACGATTCCCGACTCGATCCTGAAGGGGACGACGAACGAGAAGCTCGTGAAGCTGCTGCGCAGCCTCAACGCCAACGCGACGATCATCGCGACGGCGGAGAAATTCGAGCAGGCCGACGATCTGCTGAAGGCGGGCGCCGACTACGTCTCGATGCCGCGCCTGCAGGAGGCCGGCGATCTGCTCGAAGCGGTGCGCGCGGCGACCAAGGGCCTGCTCAAGGCGAAGCGCAGGACGCTGCGCATCACGCTCGCGAATCGCCGCGAGGTGCTCGGTTAAGGAGGACCATGGCCATGGAAACCGCGTTCCGCTCGGACGAGCGTTTCACGCAGGCCGAGTTCGCCCGCTGGCTCGACGAGAACGCAGCCCGGCTGCTGGGTCACGTCGAGCTCATCGACGGGGCGATCGTCATGACTCCGCGGTTCCGGAAAGTCATCTGACCAGACGTTCACGCAGTAGATTCTTCTGGACCTTGCCCATGGCGTTGCGAGGCAGCTCTGCGACGACTTCGATGCGCCGAGGATGCTTGAAGCGGGCGAGCTTCGTGCGTGCTGCCTCCATCAGGGCGCCCGTGTCGACCGAGGCGCCCGCAACGGGCACCACGACTGCCACGATCGCCTCGCCGAAATCCGGATCGGGGATTCCCACGACCGCGGACTCGGCGACGCCGTCGCACGCATCGAGCAGTTCCTCGATTTCTTTCGGATAGACGTTGAGCCCGCCGGTGATGATGAGGTCCTTGGCGCGGCCGACGAGCGTCACTCGACCTTCGTCGTCCATCGTCGCGATGTCGCCGGTCACGAAGAATCCGTCGGCGCGCCTCTCCGCCGCGGACCGCTCCGGCATGCGCCAGTAGCCGGAGAATACGTTCGGCCCCTTCACTTCGAGCACACCGGCCTCTCCGCGGGCCGCCGGCGTACCGTCGTCGTGGGCGAGCCGAATCTCCACGTCGGGAAGCGCGAAGCCGACGGTGCCTGCGACGCGAGCGCCGTCGAGGGGGTTCGACGTGATCATGCCGGTCTCGGTCATGCCGTAGCGCTCGAGAATCGCGTGGCCCGTGCGCCGCTCGAACTCGCGCCAGGTCTCGGCGAGCAGCGGCGCCGAGCCCGAGACGAACAACCTCATCGAGCGGCAGTCGTCGCGGCCGAACTCTTCCAGCGCCAGCAATCGCGTGTAGAACGTCGGCACGCCCATCAGCACGCTGGCGCGCGGCAGCAGCCCACGTACCTCGGTCGCGTCGAACTTGGGCAGGAACAGCACGCGCGCCGCCGACAGGAAGGCGCAGTGCAGCGCCACGAAGAGGCCGTGCACGTGGTAGATCGGCAGCGCGTGCAGCAGCACGTCGCGCTCGCCGAATCCCCAGAGCTTCACGAGGGTCTCCGCGTTCGACGCGAGGTTGCCGTGGCTCAGCATCGCGCCTTTCGAGCGACCCGTCGTGCCCGACGTGTAGACGATGGCAGCGAGATCGCCGGCGTCTCGCCGAGCGACGTCGTCGCACGGTGTGGTTGCCAGCGCTTCGGCCCACAGTGGGCTCGCCGCGTCCGCTCCGAGCACGTCGGCGCGATGCCCCGCGACTTCGCCGCCGTGAGAGCGAACGAACACGCGCGGCGCCGCATCGGCGAGGAAGTGCGCGACCTCGGCATCGGTGTACGCGGTGTTGAGCGGCACGAAGACAGCGCCCGCGCGCAGGCAGCCGAGGTACAGCGCGACGGCGCCCACGGACTTCTCGACCTGGGCCACGACGCGATCGCCCGGTTCGACACCGCGCGCGGCGAGCACCCCCGCCATTCGGGCCGAGAGCTCGTCGAGAGCGCCGTACGTGAGCGAGTCGCCGGTTGTCGGCTCGAGCGCGATGCGACCCGGCTCGAGGCCGAAGCGCGCGCGCATCACGCTGTAAAGATTGGAGTTCATCGCTTCTGCTGCGCGCAGGCCGCGCGGCGCTGCGTTCCGTACATCGGGACGCGGGAAAAACGACTCTTTGCGGCTGCGAATTCCTTGCCCGCCGCCCGTTCGCGCGCTAGAAGCCGTTCAGCCATGGCGAACGCCGTTCCAACATTCAGAACACCAGCGAAGCCGCCTCGAACCGGCGCGCGCAGTGCCGCCCCCGGCACCGTCGAGAAGGCCCTCGACCTGCTGTTCTTCCTGCACGCCAGCGGCTCCCCGCGCGGCGTGAGCGAGGTCGGCCGCGCGCTCGGCGTTCCGAAGTCGAGCGCTCACCGCCTGCTCGCTTCGCTCGGCCGCCGCGGGCTCGTCGAGCAGGACGAGCACGGACGCTATCGGCCCGGCATCGCTCTTCTCGCGCTCGGCCTCGGCGCTCTCGAACGCGAACCGCTCGCGGCCGCGGCGCACCCCATCCTCGAGCGCGAATCGGAGGCCACCGGCGAGACGGCCTTCCTCACCGTTGCGCGCGGCGGACGTATCGTGGTGCTCGACAAGCGCGAAGGCGCGGCGTTCCTGCGCGTCGCGCCGACGATCGGTTCGGAAGTTCCCGTGCACGCGACCGCCGTGGGCAAGCTCCATCTCGCGTTTGCACCCGACTCGGTGAAGCTCGCCCCCGAGCCGTGGCCGGTGTTCACCGGACAGACTCCGATCTCGCGCGCCGACCTCGAGCGCGAAGTCGCCAAGGCGAAGAAGCGCGGCTGGGCAACCAACCGCGACGAATGGATCCCGGGCATGGCCGTCGTCGCGGCGCCGGTCCTGCTGCGTGAACGCATGCTCGGCTGCATGGTCATGGCGGCGCCGAGCTCGCGCGTCGGCAGCACCGAGCTGGCCGCGCTCGCACAGCGAGTCGTACGCGCCGCCGCCGACATCGCCGCAAGGCTCGAACCCGACAAAGTCAACGACAGGACCGGAAGCGCACGCGGCGCTTCCAACGGAAACCAGGGAAAACTCCGATGAAAGTGTGGATCGACGGCAGCATCGTGGATGGCAAGGACGCCCGCCTCTCCGTGACCGATCACGGCCTTCTCTACGGCGACGGGGTCTTCGAGGGCATGCGCGCCTACAACGGACGCCTGTTCCGTCTCGAAGACCACCTGCGCCGGCTCGAGACATCGGCGCGTGCGATCGCGCTCGAGATCCCGGGCGGCACGGACCACGTGCGCGACGTCGTGCTGCAGACCGTCGCGGCGACGGGCTCGACGGAAGCCTACATCCGCCTCGTCGTGACACGCGGCGAAGGCCCGCTCGGTGTCGATCCGACGACGTGCGAATCGCCGAAGCTCATCTGCATCGTCGACACGGTGGACCTGTTCCCGCCCGAGCGCGCGGCGCGGGGCGTCGACCTGGTGACGGGAAGCCTTCGCCGCCCGAGCGCCGACGTGCTCGATCCGCGCGTGAAGAGCCTCAACTACCTCAACAACGTGCTTTCCAAGGGCGAGGCCAAACGCCGCGGCGCCGACGACGCGCTGCTGCTCAACCAGCAGGGCGCCGTCTCCGAGTGTACCGGCGCAAACATCTTCGCAGTGCTCGCGGGCGTCGTCGTGACGCCGCCTGTGACAGACGGCGCGCTCGACGGCATCACGCGGCGAACCATCCTCGAGCTTTGCGCGAAGCTCGGCATCGAGGCACGCGAGCGAACGATGGGCCGGATCGACTTCTTCGGCGCCGACGAAGCGTTCCTGACGGGCTCGGGTGCACGCGTGGTTCCGGTGCGCTCTCTCGACGGGCAGCAAATCGGCCGCGCGGGCGCGGCGGCGGAAACTCCGGGACCGGTCACGAAGCAGCTCACGCAGGCGTTCTTCGAATTCGCGCGCAGCACGGGCACGCCGATTCCCTACCCGAAGGCGAGGGCCGCGGTCTGAGCGACACGGCCATCGCGCGATGCGGCCGCGTGCCGGCCGCGAGCCATCCCCGGACGGAGTCTCCGCGATGACTTCGGGTCGCTGGCTCGCCGCAACCGCGCTCGCCGCCGCGCTCGCCTTCGTCTTCATCGACCAGCCGCGCGACGACGGCTTTCGCCGCGGTCATCGCGGCTGGGTGAGCGCGCATACGCTCGCCATCGTCGAGAAGTCGGTTCCCGAGAACGGCTTCGTCGGCTACACGGTCGCGCTCGCCACCGAACGGAGCCGCGACCTCTACTACTTCAACCGCTATCCGTTTTTCTTCGCGGCCGCGGTCGAAGCGATTGAGAACCTGTTCGCGAAAAACACGTTCGAAGAGATTCGCGTCGCGCGCCAGGTGATGAACGCCGTCTACGCGCTGACGCTGGTCATGGCCGTGCTTCTGCTCGTCGAGCTCGGCGTGGGCTTCGAGGCTGCCGTCGCGGCCGCCGCTCTCGCAGGGGCTTCGGCGACGATGGTCGCGTTTCGCGACATGGTGCACTTCGACCAGCCGGCGCTGCTCGGCATGGTCGCGCTACTGTGGTCGATCGCACGCTGGAAGAACGGCGGAAGCGCGACGCTGGTCGTCGCGATGTCCTCGATCGCCGTGATGTCGGGACGCGGCTACGCGAGCTTCGCGGCGCTCGGTGCCTGGTGGATGTTCGAGAATGTCTCGCTCTTCGCCTCGCGACGCGCGCCCGGCAATCTCCTGCGCTCGGTCGTGACCGGGGTACCGACACTCGCGTGCCTCGTCGCGATCGCGACCGGCACCGTCCTTCTCGGCTACAACGTCGTCATGGAGTCGCGCATTCGCGGCATTCCGGTCGCCGAAGTCGGCATCATCCGGAGCGCGCGGCAGCGGCTCTCGCTCGACGAGGGCTTCAACACCCGCAACGAGAAGCGCGTCGCCTGGAGCCACGTGCTGCAGAGCCAGCAGGCCAACGTCGTGCACGGCGTGCTGCCGTACGCGCGGCGCGATCCGGTGCAGTCGCGACCGTGGCTGCGCGTCGGCCTCTCGACGCTCGTGCTGGGCGTCGCGCTCGCCTTCGCTGCGACCCGCGATGCGGCGACGCGCAGCGTGTGGCTCGCCGCGGTGGCCGCGGGGCCGGTCTGGCTGCTCGCGATGCGAAACCTCGCCGCCTTTCACCAGTACACCGCGGTCTACCTGCTTCCTCTCTGCCTCGTGTTCTTCGCCGCGATCGCGTCGCGGCTGTCCGTACGAACGTCGGCCGTCGCCGCAGCCGCCGCCTGCGCGCTGCTCGCGTACTCCACCAACGAATCCAACCGGGTGATCATGAACCACGCGGGTAGTGCGCGGCAGGACACGCAGGACATGATGGCGATCGAGCGCGCCCTCGGGCCCCGCGATGCCGTCGCGACCGACAAGCAGATCTTTCGCGGAGTGCCTTACGCGCTCGGGTTCTATCTGCCCGACAACGACATCGTCGTGGAGGGACCGGCCTCCCTCGTCCTCTCCCGGCGCCGGCGATTCGACGGCGAAAACCTTACGCCGGACAACGCCGGCATCTTCCTCTACCGGCCCGAGGAGCGCTGGATCGCCCGCTCCTCGCTCGCCCGTCACCACCGCGAATCGACCGCTGCGCACAAGATGAAGGTCCGCCACGAGTCCGGCCGCCGTCGCGACCCGCGCTGAGCGCGAGCGCGTGCAGCGATCTGCACGGCGGCGCTCGCCGCGCGCCCTTGAGGCCCGTACACTCGGACGATGGCAACGCCGCGCTCCCGGGCATGGTTTCCCGTCGTCATCGTCCTCGTCGCGACCGTCATTCCGTGGCTCGTGGCCGAAGGCATCCACATCGTCATCAAGGGCTCGCAGGCCGAGACGAGCCTGGCCAATTCGCTGCTAGCGAGCATGACGCGCAAGGCGCCACCCGCCGAAGCGGACCCCCGCGACCCGGCCTCGCAGATGATCGTGCGCGTCTCCGACATCGAAGCCCTCCTGCCGGCGATGAAGGCGAACGGCGTCGGCCTCGGCAACTCCCCGTTCTCCGAGCTCAAGACCGAAGAAGCGTCCGTCAACACCGAAAAGGGCGAATGCCTCGAGCAGAAACCGGGCATCCGCAAGAAGGTCAGCTACCTGCGCACGAACCTTTTCAATCCGTTCGACCAGATGAGCTTCTTCGTCGACGCGGACCGAACGCTTCCGCCCGAGTTGCAGGCCTTCCTCGACCGCTACGCGTTCCGCGTCGTCGGCCACACCACGAACGAGTTCGGCGAGCGCACGACCCTGCCGAAGGTCGACGCGGCCCGCATCGTGCTGGTCGCAGGCGACAGCGTGGCCAACGGGCTCGCGATCGACGACTCGGAAACCCTTTCGTCGCAGCTTCAGGCCGCCGACGGCGCGCGGCGCTACGTCAACCTCGGCGTCGCGCGCGCGAAGGCCTCCGACATCACCTGCGCGCTCGACCGCGCGGCGTCGCGCTACAAGGGCAACATCGACGAGGTGATCTACGTGCTCTGCGAGAACGACTTCGAGCAGGGCGGCAATTATTCCGACCCGGCCGAGCTCGTGAACTGGCTCGAGGATTTCCAGAAGCGCGAGGGCGTGAGACGCGTGGTCGTCGTCGTGCAGCCGCTCATCTACAACACCGTGCCCGAGGTCACGCGACTTCGCGGTCATTCGCATTTCGGCTGGCCGGATTTTCTCGAGCAGCGCACGAAGACGATCGAGCTCGCACGCGCGAAGGGTTTCGGCGCCCTCGACTTCGTGGACGTCACGGCCGCGGAGAGGCTCCGCGGCAAGACGCAGTTCGCACCTCTGGCGCTCTACGTGGATCACGCGCACTGGTCGCCCGTGGGCGTCTCGCGTGTGGTCGATGCCCTTGCGGCGATGGAGAAGACCCGGGGCGCACCGAACGTCGCCGCGTCACCGCCCGGCTCGGAATCTCCCGCGGAGACGCGATGAGCGAAGGCCGCGGCCTCGCACTGCATTGGCGTATCCTGGCCGGCCTGGTCGCGGGAGGCGTGCTCGGCGTCGCGGGCAACCTCACGCTCGGTGCCCAGCACGAAGGGCTTCGCTGGGTTGTGGACAACCTGGCGCAGCCGCTCGGCCAGATCTTCCTGCGTCTCATCTTCATGGTCGTGCTGCCGCTGGTGTTCTCGGCACTCGTGCTCGGCGTCGTCGAGATCGGCGATCTCACCCGGCTGCGCCGCATGGGCTTCGTCACTCTCGCGCTCACCGTGCTGCTCTCCAGTGCGTCGGTCGGAATCGGCATAGGCGTGGCGAGCACGCTGAGGCCCGGCGACATGCTCGGCGAGGAGCGCCGCGTCGAGTTGCGCGAGCGCTTCGCCTCGGCCGACCAGGCTTCCGCTGCCCTCGAGCAGGCCCGCCAGGCGAAGCCGCTTCGCACCGTGCTGCTCGACCTCATCCCGAAGAACCCGCTCCAGGAGATGGTCGGCGCCCTCGACGGCAGCTCGCCGGGCGGAGGCATGCTCGCGGTGATGGTCTTCGCGCTCATCGTCGGCGCCGCCATCACGGTAGCACCCGAACGTACGGGCACTTTCGTCAGGCTGCTCGAAGGCCTCTACGACGTCTCGATGGTGGTGATCGGCTGGGCGATGAAGATCGCGCCGTTCGGCGTGTTCGGGCTCGTGTTCGCGCTGACCGCGACGCTCGGGCTCGAGATCGTTTCCACGCTGGCCGGCTTTGTCGTCGCCGTCCTGCTGGCGCTGACGCTGCACGCCGTCCTCGTCCACGGCGCCGCTATCCGACTGATCGCGCGCATGAGCCCGGTGCGCTTCTTCTCGGCGATCTCCGAAGCTGTCGTGACGGCCTTCGGGACGTCTTCGTCCAACGCAACGCTGCCGACGTCGCTGCGCGTGGCGGAAGAGAACCTCGGCCTCCACCGGGAAGTCAGCCGCTTCGTCCTCACGGTGGGGGCCACCGCCAACCAGAACGGCACGGCGCTCTACGAAGGCATCACGGTGCTGTTCCTCGCGCAGGTCTTCGGCGTCGATCTCACGTTCGCGCAGCAGGCCACCGTCGTCCTCATGGCCATCCTCGCAGGGGTCGGTACGGCGGGTGTGCCGGGAGGCTCGCTGCCGCTCATCGCGATCCTGCTGACCAGCGTCGGCGTGCCGGCCGAAGGCATCGGCATCATCCTCGGCGTGGACCGCATCCTCGACATGTGCCGCACGACGCTCAACGTGAGCGGGGATCTCGTGATCGCGACCTGCGTGAACCGGCTTGCGGCGCCGGACGAAATGGGGACGGATCCAATCAGCGCAGTGCGCTAACTGGATCCGTCCCTTTTTCCTGTGCCGGACGGCTGCACGTCCGGCGGCTTGACCGCCGGCGACCCTGGGCGACAGACTTGCGGGACGACACGAAGAAGGAGGACCAGCCCATGAGCCTTACCCGGATTCTGGTGATCGCCTCGGCTCTGATGTTCGGCGCTTTCGGACTGCTCGGCCTGCTCGACCCCGCGCGCACGGCAGAGATGATCCACATGCAGCCGAAGGACATCACGGCCATCAACGAGGTGCGCGCGATGTACGGCGGCTTCGAGCTCGGCGTGACGGCCTTCCTCGTCGCCTGCCTTTTCGACCGCTGGTCCATCCGCGCAGGACTCTTCCTGTCGACCGCGATCTTCCTCGGCGCCGCCGGCGGCCGCATGATGAGCGTGATCTCCGACGGCATGCCCGACCCGTTCTTCGTGAACATCTGGATCTTCGAGATGGTGTACGCGGCGATCTGCATTCTCGCGCTCGCCAGATCGGAGGAGTGACCGGAACGCCCGGCTGACTGCTCCCGCGTCCTTCCGTGCGCGAAATGGCCTTGCTGCTGCCCCTGGGATACGGGGCACGACCCGCCATGGACCGACGCCGGACGGACCCGTCATGAGCCTGCTGCCCCAGCGCCGCCACTACATGGCCGTGTTCCTGGCCAGTCTCGCCCTGCTGATGCTCGAGATCACCGTCGCGCGCGTGCTGACGGTGGCCCTTCACAGCCACTACGCGTTCGTGGCGGTCTCGCTGGCGATGTTTGGGCTCGGCCTGTCCGGGCTCGTCGTTTACCTGCTGCCGTCGCGTTTCCCGGCCGAGCGGGCCGACGCGCAGCTCGTCGATTTCCTCAGCCTCTTCGGCCTGACCGCCGCCGCCGGCACGCTCGCCTTCCTGCGCATTCAGGTTGCGCAGGATCTGTCCGTCACCGGTTTTCTTTCGTTCGCGCGGGTCTTCCTGCTGCTGACCGTGCCGTTCTTCTTCGGGGGCCTCTGCATCTCGCTGCTGATGACTCACTTCTCGGCGCGCATGGCCCGCATCTATTTCGCAGACCTCGTCGGAGCGAGCGCGGGCTGCCTCGCCGTCGTGGCTGCGCTTGCACTGCTGCCGGCCCCGCAGGTGGCCGTGCTCGCTGCGTTTGTCGCGTGCGCTACAGCGCTGGCGGTCGCGCTGGGATCGGGGCGCGGCCGCATGCGCGCAGCCGTTTCGCTCACGGCAGTTGGCGTGCTGCTCGCGCTGGCAGCCACGACCGATCTCTACACGATGCGTTACGTCAAGTATCACCCCTGGCCGTACAGCGAGAAGGAAACGTGGAACTCCTTCTCGCGGGTCTCGGCCTTTCCGGTGCCCAGCAACGCCGCGCAGATCCTGCCGATGCGCCTCGCACCGGAAACCTACGTCGGCAGCGCGTATCCGCCGGCGAAGTTCCTCGACATCGACGGCACCGCGTATACCCCGATGGTGGGATGGAACGGCGATCCGGCGTCGATCCAGTGGCTGAAGGAAAGCGTCCTCTACGCCGCGCACGAGCTCCGGCCCGACGCATCCGTGCTGGTGATCGGCACCGGCGGCGGCCGCGACCTGCTCGCGGCGATCGCTTACGGCCAGCCGCAGATCCTCGGCATCGAGATCAACGGCAACATGCGCCGCATGGTCGAGGATGTGTACGGCGATTTCACCGGGCGTCCGTACTCGCGCCCGGGAGTCGAGGTCATCATCGACGAGGCGCGCAGCCGCCTGTCGGGGATGAACCGCCGCTTCGACATCCTGCAGCTCAGTCTCATCGACACGTTCTCGATGAACGCAGCCGGCGGCTTCGTGTTCAGCGAGAACTATCTCTACACGGTCGAAGGCTTCCGCGAGTACTTCCAGCATCTCGAGGACGACGGGCTGCTCAGCGTCACGCGGTACATGGTCAACGAGTATCCGGTCGAGGTGCTGCGCACGATCACCATGGCGCGCGCCGCCTGGGAAGCCGAGGGAGCCACGCCTTTCTCCGATCACATCGTCGTGCTCCGGCAGTTCATCAACACGACGATCCTCGTGCGGCGAACTCCGTTCACCGCCGACGAGCTGGCCCGCCTGGCCAGGCATGCCGAGTGGCTCAACGCCGTGGTCCTGTGGGCGCCGGGCTCGGAACCGCGCGACGCCGATCTCGCCCGCTTGATCGCGTCCGACGACTGGCGTTCCGCGATAGCGGCGTATCCGTTCCTCATCGGTCCTCCCACGGACGACCGCCCGTTCTTCTTCAACTTTCTTCGCCGCCTGCTGCCTCGCGGCACCAACGATCCGTTCAACTTCCTCGGCATGTGGAACGACGCGCTGGCGCTCATGTACCTGCTGATCGCCGTCGTCACCGCCGCCGCGGTCGTGTTCTTCTCGCTGCCGCTGTTCCTGTTCGGACGCGGCCACCTCGATCGTTCGGCTGCGAAAGACGCGGCGCCGCTGCTCCTGTACTTCGCGTGCCTCGGCTACGGCTTCCTGATGATCGAGATTCCGCTCCTGCAGAAGCTCATGTTGCTGCTCGGGTCTCCCGTCTACGCCCTCAGCGTCGTGCTGTTCTCGCTGCTGCTGTTCTCGGGCAGCGGCAGCCTGCTGTCCGACCGTATCGCAGGAGATCCGGTGCGTGCGCTGACGCGAGTGCTGCTGGCGATTGCTGCGCTCGCTTCCACGACGATCGTGGTGCTGCCGTCCCTCATCGACATCCTCCTCGACTGGCCGATCGCGACACGCGTGGCCGCGACCGTCGTCGTGCTCGCACCCCTCGGCCTGCTGCTCGGGATGGCCTACCCGCTCGGCATCCGCATCCTGCGTGGCTACGGCGAAGGGCTGGTGCCGTGGGCCTGGGGCCTCAACGGCGCAACGAGCGTCGTCGCCTCGGTCCTCGCCATATTCCTCGGAAGCCGCATCGGCTTCACGGGAGCGCTGCTGACGGGCGTGGCCGCATATCTCGTCGGCCTCGTGGCCATTCGGATCGGGACCTCGAGGCCGCCGCGGGCCGCCTGAACATGTGCCGGCAACCCGGATTCCGCCGGAAGTTGTCGCTTCCGATGGAGCGAATTCTCGCGCATGATCGGCCGGGATTCAGGCCGGGAACCTTCAATTCATGAAACGTACCAACGCAATCGGGCTCGCAGCTATCGGACTGGCTGCGGCGGCGGCCATGCTCGCCGCACGCAGCGCCCACGCCGACGTCACGCTCGACGACACCCTCTTCACCGACGGCATGGTTCTCCAGCGCGACGTCGCCGTTCCGATCTGGGGACTCGCAAACGCCGGCGAGCAGGTCGAGGTGTCGTTCGCCGCCCAGACGAAGAACACGACCGCGGGGCCCGACGGAAAGTGGCGCGTCGATCTCGACCCTCTCGTCGCCGCCGGTCCGTCCACGATGACGATCGAGGGCAACAACCTCGTCACCATCGACGACGTCCGCGTGGGCGAGGTCTGGCTCTGCGGCGGCCAGTCGAACATGGCGCTCGACCAGCCGACGCCCGAAGCGATGGCGGCCCGGCCCGACGTGCGCGCGGTGCGCTTCCACGACTGGTCGGATGCGCCGGGCGGCGTGTGCTGGTTCTTCGCGGTTTCGATCCACGAAGCGCTCGGGGTTCCGGTCGGCATCCTCAACAACGCGAAGGGCGGCGCACGCATTCGCACGTTCCTGCCGCCGTCGGTCGCGTCCGATCCGGATCCGCGGGTCGCTCCGCTGCTCGCGGAGTATTCGGTCTGGGGCGACCTGTGGGCCGAGGTCACCGAGCACCTCGTCCCGTACGCATTCCGCGGCGTCATCTGGTGGCAGGGCGAATCCGACAGCCGCACGGCCGATCATCATGAAGTGATGCTGCCGGCCCTCATTCGCGGATGGCGCACGGAATGGGGGATGGGAGATTTTCCGTTCCTGTTCGTGCAGCTCGTCAACGGAAAGGGACTTCCGTTCGGCGAGCCCGTGCGGCGAACGCCGAGGGGCACGCGATCGAATCCGTGGGCCGCGGTGCTGCGCCAGTCCTTCGTCACGACGCGCGCGACCGTGCCGAACACCGGCATGGTCGTCACCGCCGATCTCGAGGCCGGCATTCACCCGCCGCCCGAGATCTACCCCGAGTACGCGCAGCGGCTCAGCAACGCGGCCCTCACGCTCGTGTACGGACAGAGCCATGTGTACTCGGGCCCGCAGGTCCTGTCCGCGGTCGCCGAAGGCAGCGCGGTCCGCCTGTCGTTCCGGCCGAACACGGACAGTGGCCTTCATTCCGGCGATGCGCCGCTGCAGGGCTTCGCGGTGACCGGCAACGGCACGGACTGGGTGTGGGCCGATTCGGCGGTGATCGAGGGAAGCGAAGTCGTGGTTTCGAGCGCGGCCGTCCCGGCTCCGGTGGCGGTGCGTTACGGCTGGGCGTCCCGGTACTGGTGGGCCAACCTGTACAACGACCAGAACATGGCCGCCGGCACGTTCCGGATCGACGTCACGCCCTGATCCACTCCCGCCTCGCCGCCCTCTTCCAGACCGGCCGCGGTCCTGCCAGCATGGCGGGGAAGCCTCCTCGCGAATCCTCAGCTGAGGTTTGATTCGCCGCTGCCGTCCTCTTACGACGTCGCGCGAGGCCAGTTCCGAGCGTCCATCGATCAACGGGGGGCCACATGGCGCCAGGCGAGCAGACTGTGGAAATCGACGCCGAGCTTCGCAATCTCGTCGAGCAGGCGTTTCCCGAAACCATCGTCGACGTCGTCGCCGAGACCGACGACTCGTCGCCCGCTTACCGCAGCGACAACGCCCGCGACGCGTGGGTGAAGATGCACGGCGCCGCCAAGGGGCGGGAGATCGACGTGCTCCTCGAGATGCTCGACGGGACGTGGCTCACCGGCGAGGAGCGCTGGAAGGCGGTCACGTTCCTCGGCTACAGCCTCGCCTCGCCGGAAGGGAAGCCCCGTCACGAAGAGATCCTGAAGACGCTCGCCGTCGAGGCCATCGTCAAGCAGCGCGGATCCGGGCTCGGCGACGCGGTGCGCGTGCAGGGAGCCGCCGTCGCGGCCGTCGCCGATGCGCCGCTCGCCAAGGAGACCAAGTGGCAGTTCATGCTCGACGCCGTCCAGGCGTCGCGCTCGTACTTCCGCGACACGCTCGACGCGCTCGCCCGCTTCCACCCGTTCAGCACGTCGGCAGCCGCCGCCAACGCCCAGCCGATCCTGCTCGACGCGATGGTGCGCAGCGACCGCGTGCTCGATCTCGACGCAGTCGCGCGCGTGGTACGCGAGCTCGACGTGCGCAGCGGGGCCGCCGATCTCCGGCGCCTGATCCTCGCCGCCAACTCCAACCTGAGCTCTCGCGTCGCCTCGATTCTCGCCGACTGGGGCGATGCGCCGGCGGCGTTCGAGATCCGGCGTGCGATCAACCAGTACAGCACCGCCAGCGATCCGAACGTGGACACGCTCGTC
>CAYYVZ010000023.1:19431-24255 GCA_964475235.1 uncultured Myxococcales bacterium
GTCCTCGCCGTGCGCAACGAGCTGTACGACTACACGATCCGGGCTTCCGATCCGGACGGGCACCGGTTGACGTACTCACTGGCCCCGAACTCGGAAATCTTGGCCAGCGATCCGAACGTGGACACGCTCGTCGACGCTCTCTATCGAATCGACGGCGCCGCCAGCGTGGAGTTCATCGCCGAAGTGTTCCGTGCGGCTCCGCCCGCATTGCAGGAGCACCTGATCCTGCATTCCCTGCGGACGATTCCGTCAGCGGTCATCGCGAAGGCGATTCGCCAGACGGCCGAAACGACGAGCGACGTCGAGCTGAAAGAAGCCGCCAATGCCTACCTGGACGACGCTCCGGCTGTGGACGAGGCCGAGGAGGCCGCCGCCATCGCCGCTGCCTCCGAGGCGGTTTCGAGTGCCGCCGCCGCGACGCAGGACTCCGCCGAAGGCTGGGCCCCCAAGCTCGACGACAAGCCGGTGCAGATGGCGGGCAGCGCTCCGGACGCGGCGGTCGTCGCAGCAGCGACGGCCGCGGTAGCAGCGGCAACGGCTCCCTCGGCGGCTGCGGCGGCCGCGGCGGCAGGCTGGCAACCGTCCGACGACGCGATGCCGGTCGCCGACGGCGAAGACCGCGCGCGGCGCCTCGGCGTGGAAGCCGAAGCGCTCGCACTCATTCGCGCAGAGGCCGCCCGCGAAGCGGCGGAGCGCGCCGCCAGCGAGCAGGCGAAGGAGCCGCCCGGCCCCATCGAGATCCTCGTGCGGCTGCCCCAGATCCTGTTCGCGCTCGCCGTCCTCGCCGCGCTGCTCGCGCTGGTCTTCAGCAGCGAGTGAGGCGCGACGCGCGCGCGTGCTGCGCGCGAACGACGTAGCCGGACGGGATCAGGGTCTGCGAGCTCTCGGCGACTCGGTTCGTCTGCTACTGAGCGAATTGCTCCGACAGCCGTAGCGGCATACCTCCGGCCGGTCCGACCCATCGGAGGAGATTCCCATGTCCGAGCGATTTCACGACAAGGCCGTTCTCATCACCGGCGCGGCTTCCGGCATCGGTGCTGCGACTGCCCGGCGCTTCGCAAGCGAAGGCGCGCGCGTCGCGCTCGCCGACATCGACGGCGAGAAGGCCGCCGCGCTGGCCCGCGAGCTCGACGCCGGCGGCAAGCGCGCTTTCGCGCTCACGGTGGACGTACGCGAGCTCGCGCAGGTGGAAAGCGCCGTCACGCAGACGGTGACGCGCTTCGGCCGCATCGACGTGCTGTTCAACAACGCGGGCATCGGTGCGTACGGCGAGTCGCCCGACCTCGATCCCGAGGTCTGGCACAACGTGATCGCGATCGACCTGCACTCGGTGTTCTACGGCACGCGCGCGGCGGTGCCGCACATGCGCAGGCAGGGCGGCGGCTGCATCGTCAACACGGCGTCGATCTCCGGCCTGTTCGGCGACTATGGGCTGGCCGCCTACAACGCGGCCAAGGGTGCGGTGGTGAACTACACGCGCACCAGCGCCATCGACCACGCGAAGGACGGCATCCGCGTCAACGCGGTGTGCCCGGGCCCCATCGACACCGCGCTCGTGGCGTTCACGCAGCAGTTCCCGGTCATCGCCGAGGAGTGGAACCGCAACATTCCGATGGGGCGCATCGGCCGCGCCGAGGAAGTCGCCGGCGCCGTGGCGTTCCTGTGCTCGGAGGATGCGTCGTACGTCACCGGAACCATGCTGGTCGTCGACGGCGGGCTGACCGCGGCGACGGGGCAGGTGAACTACACGCGCGCGCTGACGGGCCAGTGAGCACGATCGGCACGGCAGGCGCGCCTCGCCGCCGCGAAGTCGCGGCCCGCGAGCTCACGCGCGATCTTCACGCGCAGGCGGCGCGGCTGCTTGCCGAAGCGTTCCACACCAATCCCGCCCACGTCTGGATCTGCCCGGAGGAAGCGACGCGCGCCGCGCGGCTGCGCTGGTTCCTCGGACGCAACGTCGAGATTCAGGCTCGCGTCGGCAAAGGCTTCTGCCTCGTCGACGACGGCGGGCTGGGCGCGATGGGCTTCTGGCACGCGCCGGGGAGCGAGGAACCAGGCCTCGGCATGATGCTGCGCCACGGGCTATGGCTTGCACCCATGCGCATCGGCATCGCCGGCGTGCGCCGCATGATGGCCATGCTCGAGAAGGTCGAGACGCGGCGCCGGGAAGTGCTGGCGGGTCGCGAGGCGTGGTACCTGCACAACATGGTCGTGCGCGGCGATCTTCGCGGCACCGGCGTGGGTAGCGCGCTTCTCGGCGGCGAACTCGAGCGCGTCTTCGCCGAGAAAACGTGTCCGGCCATTCTCAACACGCAGCGGCCGGAGAACGTGGTGTTCTACCGGCGACTCGGGTTCGAGGTGGCGGCCGAAGACCGCGTGGGCTCGGACTCCGAGGGATTCGTGAACTGGATGATGGTGCATCCGGGACTCGGCGCCTGAGCCCGGACCGCCGAACCAACTTCGGGCGCGAGACGGAATGCCGGACGGCTCGCGAGAGCGCCCGACATCCCGACTCCGTCCATCGGTCATTTCACCGCGAGATAGATGGGGTGGTCGACGAACGTTCCGCTACCGTCGCCGGTTACGTTCACGCGCTTCTTGGCCAGCTTCGCATCGCGAAACGTGTCGAGCCATCGCTTGACGACTTCTTCCGGGTAGGCCTGGTCCGGGATGGGGTTCGTGACCGTTCCGAACTCGGGGTAGTTGCGATACATCGATACACCGAAGCTCGACGAGCCGCCGGTGGACGTCGCGGTATCGCAATCGATCAGCTCGAAATAGACATGCTCCACATTGCCGAGATTGTAGTTCCCGGTATTCCCGTCGTAGTAGAAAGCTTCGACGATCGTTCCGATTCTGCAATTGTTCGCCGTCAGGTACGCGGCGTTGCTCACCTGCGGAGCAGCAAGCACCATTGTGAATGCCGCCACCATCAACGAGCTTCTGGAATGAATCATGGTGCGTCCCTCTCTTTGAATTTGCGCGCTCCCCATCGTCACGCGGGCGGGATGCTAATAAAGCGACGGCCTCTTCGCAATGTCCCGGCGGCGGTCCTGTGACCTGGTTCATGATTCGGACCGCCCCTTTCCTCGGCGTTCCGGCCCGCTCAGGTTCGCCGGCTGGGTCTTCGCCGAAGGGCCGTCACGCACGCGCTTCGTCTGGATCGCGGACATTCTGCCGTGCGAGGCGAAACCGGCGATCGCCGGCATGATCGACATGGGTCTCGCCGCGATCCGCCGCCACCTGGAGACCGGGGAGAAGCGCGCTGCGGCCTGATGGAAGCTCCGCCGCGCTTACGAAAGCGGGGACGTCTACCCGGGACACCTGGTCGGGTTCGTCCGGCGAGGTCCCGGCAAGGACCTGCGAAAGGGCCGCGACGACGACCAGGCCGCCGTCACATGGTGGTCGTGGTTGTCGCCAGCGTCGTCGTCACGGTGCGGCCGGCACTCGCGCCACAGTTGGGAGGAACCGCCTGCCCGACGGCGACGCGCAGGATGGACAGGGCGTCCGACGCGGTGAAGTTACCGTCTCCGTTGTAGTCGCAGGCGACAGGATCACAGCTCGCCGATCCGACAGCCGCCCGAAGCACGGCCAGCGCATCCGACGCGGTGACTCTCCCGTCGTCGTTCGCATCGCCGCAAACGACGGACGGGAGTGTCGTCGTGGTGGTACTGCACGAAGGGCCGGGTTCGCCGCTGCAGGTACCGGACTGGCACTGGTCGCCGTTCGTACAATCGAGGCCGTCGGTGCAGGAGCTGCCGTCGGGGTCTGCCGCCGTGCAGGAGTCGCTCGCCTCGTTGCAGCTCTCGCTGCAGTTCGAATCGCCGTCCGCGCCGGCGCAAGGGCTTCCGGCGTGGATGCTGCAGGAGGCCCCGGAACACGTGTCGGCGCCGTTGCAGAACGAACCGTCATTGCAGGGCGAAGCGTTCGCCGTCCGGTTGCAGCCCGCAGTCTGGCCGTCGCAAACGTCGTCCGTGCAAGGGTTGCCGTCCGTGCTGCATCCCGTACCCGAAGGGACCAGCGCATCGACGGGGCAGAGTGCGGAAGCGCCGCTGCAGGCCTCGGCCTGGTCGCACTCGCCCGCCGCGGAACGGCAGACCACGGCCGACGTTGCGAACGTATCGGCCGGACACGCATTGCCGGCACCGGTGCAGGATTCCGCCTCGTCGCATACGCCGGTGTCCGGGCGGCAGACGTTCGTGGACTTCGTGTCCGCCGGACAGAGCGCTGCGCTGCCGTCGCACGATTCGGCGAGATCGCAGACGCCGGCCGCCGCCCGGCAAACGATCGTGCTGCGCACGTCGGCAGGGCAATTCGCCGTGCTTCCCGTGCACGACTCGGCGACGTCGCATACGCCCGCGGAGCCCCGGCAGACCACGCCGCTTCCCGATACCGTGTCGGCCGGACAGGTGGTGGCCGAGCCGTTGCAGGACTCGGCGACGTCGCAAACCCCGGCGCTCGACCGGCAGACCGCGCTGCTTCTCGAATCTCCCGGGCACGATGGAGACGTTCCCGTGCACTGCTCCGCGAGGTCGCAGACACCCGCCGCAGGACGGCAGGTCGCCGTCGAGCTGGCGAAGCTGTCGCCGGGGCAGGAATTGCCGCTGCCGCTGCAACTCTCGGCGACGTCGCAGACACCGTTGGACGACCGGCACACCCCGCCGCGCCTGGAGTCCGACGGGCACGACGCCGACGTTCCCGAGCACTGCTCCGCGAGGTCACAGACACCCGCCACAGGACGGCAGGCCACCGCCGACGTTGCGAACATATCGGCCGGACAGGTGGTGGCCGAGCCGTTGCAGGACTCGGCGACGTCGCAAACCC
>CAYYVZ010000024.1:0-23925 GCA_964475235.1 uncultured Myxococcales bacterium
GGCCAATCTCGCTCCCGGAGATCGGCACTCCTCACCGTCTCAGGTCGCGCAATCGGGATCCGTCCCCGATTTCAGGCCACGAGGGCGATGCCGTGGTCGGTGCGGTCGGTCAGGATCTCGAAGGCTGCGCGATGGGCCGTCGTCCACGTCCGCGCCGGCCGGCCGCTGCGCTCGAGCGTGACTTCGCAGGCGGCAAGCTTGGTGTTGAGGCAGGTCTTCGAGCCGCCCGGCGGGTTGAAATACGTGAGGCCGACGAACGCCGAGGCCGGTGCGTGCACGTGAATTCTCACGGCCACGTCCGCCGCGCGCGATTCGATACGCCAGTCGAATCCTTCGCAGCGGCCGCGCGCACGAAGCGAGTTCCCGAGCGAGTTGAGCGCGATCTCCTCCGCGCCTGTCCGCAGCACCACGAGCGACATGCGCGGCGTCCACAACGGGCCGATACGGAGCTGCGCCGTCGAGCACTCGAGGAAAACGTCCGGCGCGCCGTCGAAGCCGGCAACCTGTCCCCACGCGTAGGAGTCGGTGTGACGGCTGCCCCAGTTGTGGTTCTGGCTGCCCTGCCAGCCGTCGATGTCGATGCGTTCGCCGTCCACGAGGAGATACCCGTCGAAACGCGCGTTCGGGGTACCCACGAGGGCCTTCGCCCTCGGCAGCGCGCGATCGTAGAGCTGGCGCGGCAGGAGCAGCAGCGGAGGCTCGTCGCCGGTGTATCCGAGCGACCACGACAGGTGATGGCGATCGCCGCGCGCGCCGCCTTCCAGCTTCGCGTCGCCCAGACTCGACGCACCGATCGTGACGTCGATTCCGCTCGCCGCGAACCGGCACTCCGACAGCGGCACCACCTCTTTCGCAGCGCAGATGCGGCCCCGCTCGCCATCGAACCAGATCGCCCAAAGCTCGCCGAGAGCCTCGCGCGACTCGTCCGCCGGCCGGAAGATCGTATAGCGGATCCAGAACGCGAGCGGCCTTTCCGGATGGTTCGCCCGCTGGAACCAGCTTTCGTAGTGACCGGCCGGGTTCCCGGCTTCGAAGCGTGCACCGTTCCACGCGGTTCTGTCTGCGCCTGCCGTCACGGTGCAGCTCTTTCGCTCATGGCCGCGACGCTCGCGCCCGGCGAACGACGAACTGGTCGCGCTCGAACTCCGGCACGAAGCGGACCCGTTCGAAGCCGCACTTCTCGAGCACGCGCACCGAAGCCGCGTTGGCCGGAAGTGCGAAGGCGCCCACTTCCTCGAGACCCACGTCCACGAAGGCGTGCACCAGCGTCGCGACCACGATCTCGGTCGCGAGGCCGCGGCCCCAGACGGCCGGATCGAGAAAGTACGCCACCTCCGGTCCCCAGTGCGGCGCGTGGGGATCCTTGCCGAGTCCTCCCCAGCCGACGATGCGGCCGCTGCCCGCCAGCAGCGCCGTCCACTGGGCGTAACCGTCCTCGTCGAAACGATCGGCGTGGGAGTGCAGGAAACTCTCGGTTGCGGCGCGATCGGCAGCGCAGAACGTGTACCGCATGGCGTTCGCGTCGCCCTGGATCGCGAAGAGCGCGTCCACGTCGGAGCCTTGCGGAGGGCGAAGCACGAGGCGGGCGGTGCGTCGCTCGGGCGAGCCCTTCATCTCGGCGACGTTCGCATCATCGAAAGATCCGGTGCCGGTCCAAGGTCGTTCTCCGGAAAGGTCTTTCAGAACGCCGCCGCGTTCGCAGGCACCGCCACCGCGGGCACCGGCGCAGCCGCCGTCACCGCGCTCTTCTCGAACTCTCCGTCGCGAAGGAAGCGAATCGTCTGCGTGATCGCCTCGCGGTCCCGCATCATGAACGTGTGGTTCACGTCGATGACGATGAAGTCCTTCATGCCGGCCAGCGCAGCGCTCTCCACCGAAACCTTGCCGTCGTCGCGACCCGGCAGGTAGCGCGACAGCAGCCAGTTGTGCGATCGGTCGCCGGCAATGATGCCGACCTCGAAGGTTGCCGGCCCTAGCCGCTTCGGAATCGATTCGCTCGACGTGCCGAGCTCCCGGCCCGCGGGACCGTTGATCGCGCCGAAGAGCCACAGCCCGCCAAGCTCGTCCACGATCTCGCTGCCGCCGTTCGGCGGCCCCAGCATCACCACGCGGCCGATCGCAGGAATGGCGTGCGTCGCGGCCATCTGGCGCACCAGAATCCCGCCCATCGAGTGCGTCACGAAATCGACCGGCCCGCTCTCGTTCGGGAAGCAGCTCTTCACGGCGGGCGCGACGTAGTCGGCTGCGAGCACCTCGATCGTATGGTGACGGGACGGGTAAGAAACGTTGCAGACGCGGTAGCCTTCGCTGCGAAGGGCGTCGGCCATGACCGACATCGACCGCGAAGAACGGAAGAGGCCGTGGAGAAGAATGACGCGCGGTCCGCCGGACGAACCGGCCACGCCGGCGTCGGCCGCAGCGCCGCCGGCGAAGGCGGCGACGAGAGCCGCCGCGGCCAGCGCACCCGCTATGCGCGGCAAGGACCGTCTGCCTGTGGAAACGCCAAGGAGCTCGAGCATGTCACCCCCCATTGTGGTCTGCGCCGGACGCGAGGAACGCCGCTCCGCCGCTCGACGGCCGCTGCGTTCCGACTCGGGTTAGCACGGCCGGTGCGGCCGGAGAAGGGTTGGTGCGCCCGGCTCGTGGCCGCGCCCACTGCCCCCCTTCCATGGTGTTGCTTCGCTGGCCGAGCGGATTCATCATCCGGCCGTTCCAACCGACAGGAGGTATTTCATGACTCTTCGCATCGGCGACACTGCACCCGATTTCGAGGCCGACACCACGGCCGGCAAGATCAAGTTTCACGACTGGGTCGGCGACTCGTGGGCCGTCCTGTTCTCTCACCCGAAGGACTTCACGCCCGTCTGCACCACCGAGCTCGGCTACATGGCCAAGATGGAGCCGGAGTTCAAAAAGCGCGGCGTCAAGATCATCGGTCTCAGCATCGATCCCGTCGAGTCGCACACGAAATGGTCCGAAGACATTCGCGAGACCCAGGGCCACGCGCCCGGCTATCCGATGATCGGCGACCCCGAGCTGAAGGTCGCCAAGGCCTGGGGAATGCTTCCCGCCGAAACGCCCGGCACGTCGCAGGGCCGCACCGCCGCCGACAACTACACGGTACGCAACGTCTTCGTCGTCGGACCCGACAAGAAGATCAAGCTGATCCTGGTTTACCCGATGACGACGGGCCGCAACTTCGACGAGGTGCTGCGCGTGATCGACTCGATCCAGCTCACCGCGAAGCACAAGGTGGCGACGCCGGTGAACTGGAAGCAGGGCGACGACGTCATCATCGCGGGCTCGGTCTCCGACGAGGACGCGAAGAAGCAGTATCCGGGCGGCTGGAAGGCGCCGAAACCTTACCTGCGCATCGTTCCTCAGCCTCGCTGATCGCGAAGGCGGCCGCTGCGGTGTCGCGGCGGCCGCCCACCGTTCCCGTCGCGGCGACGCGCGAATCCCCGGCGGCGTTACGATCGCGACGGCTTCCCTATCTTGGCAGCCGGTCCCCGGTTTCGACTAGAGTTTCACTCCGACGGACCCGAGCACGCCGATCGTAACGAAATACGCCGCCGTCGTCCCTGCGCACGCGAGCGCCAGGCTCGGCCAGAACGCCATTCCGCCGCGCACGAGCAGCGGGAGCACCACGAAAAACGTGAGCGACGGCACGACGAGCCAGAGAATCTCCTGCGCGAGCACCGCGACCCTCTCCGCATCTCCCGTCTCCAGGTAGATCCACACGAAGGCGAGCAGCGACGTCAGCGGCAGGGACGCGAGCGCGGCCGCCCAGAACGTGCTGCGCTTGGCAATCTCGGTGACGGCGATGACGACGAGGGAGGTAAGAGCGACCTTGGCGACGTAGAGCCACATCGCGGTTTCCTCAGCGCGCCCCGGAAGTCGCGGCGCAAGCTTCGGCGATGGCCTCGATGTGCCGGTGATCGGTGCCGCAGCATCCGCCGAGCACGCTCAGGCCGGGGAGCCTGCGCGCGAGGTCTGCATACTGCCCGCCAAGCTCCTGCGGATTGCCGTCGTCGAGGTCGGGAGCTTCGTTCAGCTCGGAATGGCTGCGGCGGGAAGCGTTGGCGCGCAGGCCCTTGATGCGCTTCTGCCACGCTCCCTTGCCATCCAGTACGAAATCGAAGTGGGTCGGGTGCGCGCAGTTGATCATGTAGTAGGCGGGGTAGCCGGACGTCGCCGCATCGACCTCGCCGATCGCCGATTCGAGACTCTGGCCGGTCGGCAGCTTCCCGTCGGTCTCCACCGTGAACGAGATCGCAACCGGCATCCCGGCGCTCCTAGCGGCGCGCGCGACACCCGTGGCCTCGTTCGCGTAGTTCATCGTGATCGCGCAGACCATGTCGGCGACCGACGAGGCGAAGACTGCGATCTGTTCGCTGTGGTAAGCCTCTGCCTGGCCGGCCTCCATCGCGTCGCCCGGCACGTAGCCGTCGCCGCGCGGGCCGACGCAGCCGCTGATCACCATCGGACTCTTTTCGTTCTCGTGCTCGCGGCGAATCTCTTCGAGCAGGTCGATCGATTTGCGGTTGGCGGCAGCGAGCTCTTCCTTCGAATACCCGAGACGCTTCGCCCAGTCGGCGCTGGCCCGCCACGTCGCACTCTCGAGGACGAGGCCCGCCCCGTGCTTGCGAGCGATCCGCGCGTACGTGCGGAAGTAGTTGCGAAGCGCGTCCGTGCCGGCATCCGTCCGCAACAGGTGAAAGGCGGCGAAGTCGGGAAGCTCCAGGCCTTCCAGAAAAATCAGCGTGGTCTCGATGCCGCCGTCCGAAAGAAAAAGACGGTCACTCAATTGAGGAAGAGCATTTCGATACTTGGCCATATCGGTCTCCAGGATGATTCCGCTCGAGGCGCGGCGTCTCGCCCTTCGCGACGCACGCCGGACGTTCTAGCTGCGCCGGAGGCCCGCGGAAAACACCAGCTCCGGGATTCAGGAGGCGAGCGCGACCCGCAGCGCCCCGGCTCCCAGCGCGAGGCACAGGGGCGAGAACAGTCGAGTATCCCAGTACGCGAAACGGGTTCCGCGCACGCGCTTGAAGAAACCGACGAAGCGGAAGTCGCCGATTGCGCGCAGCACGAAGACCGCACCGACACCGGCGCAGCCGACCCGCGCGAGCGCCGGAGGGAGCGGCGACGTTGCGACCCCTCCGCACCAGAGCACGAGGCAGGCCGCCGTGGCGAGCGCGAACGCCACCGCGAAACACGCGAGACGCGACGGCACGAACAGCGGTTTGCCGTCCGACTCGGGAATCGCGGCCGACGTTCCGGCGATCCCGCCGATTCCCCACACCACGTGCAAAGCCGACAGCAGAAACAGGACACAAGCGACGAGCGCGGCCACGCCGGCAAGATCAGCCATTTCCAGCCGCCCACTCGCCCAGGGTCACGCGGTAGAGACAGTGCGCGCGAAGAGGGCTTCCCTCCCGGACGTTCGGATGGTCGAACGTGAACCGGGCGTCGCGCATGCCGATCCTTTCCATGACTGCTCTCGATCTCGAGTTGCCGACGACGGCGTACGCGACGATCTCCGCGAGACCGATCGTCTCGAAAGCGGCGCGGAGCGCCGCGCGCGCCCCTTCGGTCGCGTAGCCTCTTCTCCAGTACGCGTGCGCAAGCCGCCAGCCGATCTCCACGCAAGGCTGAAACGGCAGCGGACTATCCGGTACGTCCATGCCGATGAACCCGATGAACTCGCCCGTTTCGCGAAGCTCGACCGCCCAGAAGCCCCAGCCTCGAGTTTCGATGCGGCCGCGAAAGCGGGTCGCGAGCTCGATGCTCGCCTGCGGTGTCAGCAACGACGGAAAGAACTCCATGACCTGCGGATCGAGTCCCATCGCGGCGAAAGGCTCGAGGTCGCCATCGCGCCACTGCCGAAGCCGGAGCCGCTCGGTCGCGGGCTCGACGAGCACTGTCATCTCGCCGCGCGCGCGCCGCCGTTGTGCTCGCGCCTGGCCTCGGCGGAGATCGTTTCGTGGCACGCCGGACAGATCGCGTTCGTGACGGGCGGAAGGACCGGCAGCGCAAACAGGCTCAGATTCTCGACCAGAACCTCGACTTCCACCCAGACGCCGGGCGCGAGCTCGAAGCGGCGACACCAGCCGCACGCGGTCAGCGATGCGCCGGCCGACTCCCGCGGCGTGCGCAGCAGGTCCATCGGCTGGCGGAACTCCTGGGCAACGAGCGTCGAGGTGACGCGAATTCGCGAGCGGTCGGTGCGCAGGCGCAGCGACATCGTGCGGCGGCGATCCGGCGCGTCGCAGCGAATGGAGAACGCGACCGGCACGCCGGCGCGAGCCCGCTCGAGCAGTCTCGCCCACAGCTCGCAAGATCCGGCGTCGCTGATGAACGTCGAGAGATGACGTCCCTTGACGGCTTCGGGCGTCAGGTGCGGGGCACCATTCTCCATTGCGAAGCGGAGCCAGTTCTCGTCCACCTTGGTGATGCAGTCGCGGTTGTCGAACCAGTATTTCATCGGTCCAGCTTCGAGGCGCTCAGGTCCCGGTAAAAACGATCGTATCGCAGAGCCCGCGCTGAGGCAGCAGGGTGTAGCCGCGAACCCTCAGGCGATCGAGCCGGTCCGTCACAGCGTGAGCTGCCAGTAACCCACGTCGATCCATTTCTCGAACTTGAAGCCCACCTCTTTCAGGTGGGCGACCTTCTCGAAACCGAATTTCTCGTGAATGGCGACGCTCGCGTCGTTCGGCAGCGCGATGCCGGCGAGCAGCACGTGGACGTCGCGCACGCGCAGCGCGGGGACGAGGTGCGAGTAGAGGCTCGTGCCCGCCCCGCGGCCGTGTGCGGCGGAATCCACGTAGACGGTAACCTCGGTGGAGTAGCGGTACGCGCAGCGGCTTTTCCACTTGCTGGCGTAGGCGTACCCGGCGACGGCGCCGGTGCCGTTCTCGGCGACGAACCAGGGCAACGAAGCGGCTTCCACTTCGCGGATGCGGCTCTCCATCTCGTCCGGCGCGACCGGGACTTCCTCGAACGTGATGTCGGTAGCGAGGACGTAATGGTTGTAGATGCGCGCGATCGTCTCCGCATCGCGAGCGGCGGCCGGTCGGATCGTCCACGCGGTCATGCTTTCAGGCATCGTCGCCGAGCCGGCGGATCGCGCCGGCGAAATCGTGGCAGAAGACGCGGAAGTCGGCCTCGCCGAACGCGGGCCGCGCAAGCTTCACCCAGGACCGCCGCAACATCGTGCCTCTACCGGTACGGCCGCCGTTACGCAGAGCCGAGCAGCCAGGAGTAACCGAGCGCGAGTTGCCGGCGCGCGTCGCTCTCGACCACGCTGCCGTGCGCGACGATCGCACGCTCGAAGGGCCAGTCGAGAATACGCTGGAGGGACTCGCGGAACGCCGCACGGTCGCGGACGAGCAGTCGCTCGAGGTGGGTTGGTGCAAGCTTCTCGTAGGCCCCCGAGAAGCGGAACAGGAATCGCGTGAGCGCGGGGCTGTCGGCGCCGAAGTGGAACGCGAGGTCGGTCGCGATGAGCGTGCGGCTCAGCGGGTGGTAGAAGACGACCTCGTTCGTCATCGGGATGCCGCGAAGCACGACCTGCTCGAGCACGCCGGCCCAGGGTGGCTCGGGCGAATCCGACAGTACGCCCGTCAGAGGAAGATCCGATCGCTTGGTTTCGAGCCCCGGCGCCACGTAGAGCTTCGCGCCGGGCCAGGACTCGAACCACGCCGCGGCAAAGAGGTGATGGAAGCGGTTCGGTGCGACCAGGACCGCCACCTCGCCGATCGCCCGCACTTCATCCACCAGGTCGGAGGTCGGCTTGATCGGCGAATGCAGCAGCAGCCTGCCGTCGGCCAGGCGCACCACCGTCATGCGCGCACCGAGCTCGACGCCGAAGATGGCGAGCGGCTGGTCGGCAACCCAGAGGTCCTGGTCGAGCTGTTTCATCGGGCAACCTTTTCAGCGCAGCGGTGCGCGGAACCTCGCGATGCGTTTCGTGTCGTACACAGTCGGACCGTACCAACCCGGTCGCGCCGGCGTCAAGACGCTCCAGCGTGAATCACAGCTTTCCTTCGCGCAGCAGCTCGATCGGATCGAGCAGGTCCACCGTTCCGAGGTATCCGCCGCCCGCGTCGATCGCGTCGTGCGCAGCGTATCCGAGCAGCTCCTGGGATCGTCGCGGCAGCGTGCGCGCCACGTGCGGCGGCGTGCTCAGGTAGTTGTTATCCTCGGTGCGCAGCCACCCGACGACGAAGCTCATGTGCATGCCGCGCCGCCAGCGGTCACTCGTCGAGTTTTGTCCACCCGCGTGCAGCGTCGATCCGAGATAGACCACCGCCGATCCGGCCGGCATCTCGGCACACGCAAGCTCTTCCGGCTCGGGCGCGCGGTCGCGCTCCCAGCGGTGACTGCCCGGTGCGACGACGGTCGCGCCGACCTCGGCCGTGAAGTCGACGAGCGCGATCACCGAAGCCACCTGCACCTCGGGATGGGGCCGCGGCAGGTGAATCCAGACGTCTTCGTCGCGGTGAAACATCTGCCTCTCGGCGCCGGGGCCCCGGTCCATCACCTGTGCCACGTTGAGCTGGTAGCGCGAACAGCTCGGCCCGAGGATCTCGTCGCACACGCCGGCATAGAAAGGGTGGCAGAGAACTTCCTCGCCGAAGATTCGCGAGCGCGTAGCGACTCCCGTGATCTGCCGTACGCGCTTGCCGAAAAAGAAGTCGACGATGGGATTGAGATAAGTCCGGTCCGGGCTCGTTTCCTCGAGCAGCGGATCGAGCTCGGCGTTGAAGCGCGCGAGCAGGTCGGCATCGAGCACGCCTTCGACGATGACGGCGCCGTGCTCGCGCAGGTCTTCTGCGATGCGCTGCGGCGGTTCGCCGGCCGCATGGTGAGGGACGTTCGCTTTCATGCGTCCTCCTTGTCTCCCTTCCGTTCGGCAAGGTCGGCCCAGAACTCCCACGCCTTGTCGAGAAACTCCCGGTCGTGGTCGGCCCCCGGCTCGGTCGCACGATGTTCCACGAACTCGAGGACGATGCGCGCCTCGGCCGGCGTGAACTGCGAAAACCGGTTACGCTCGCCTACGTCCAGGTCACCGGTTGGCGCGAGGTTGTAGTTGATCACGGCGTCGAGCATCGACGGCGGCGTCGTCAGGCAGAACTCGAGGAATCTCGGCAGGTAGTAGCGATACGCAGCGGGGCCGAGAAGGGGCAGGGTGTCGCCGAGCCACAGCATGTCGTCGTCGGGGACACGGGCGGCCTCGTGCGGCGCAAGCCGCTCCGTCACTTCGCCGCATTCGCAGCAGCGGTGCGGGGCGATCTCGTCTTTCGCGGGGCGCGGCGCGTCGGAGAATGCGCGATACAGACGCGAGATGTAGTCCTCGATGATCACGCTCGGTTCGAGAGGCTACGGCCGGCGCGCCGGCGATTCCCCGCGACGATCGACGACACGCTCGGCGAAAACTGCGCGATCCTTCTCCGTGTTCATCGCTGATCTCCGCTGCCCACGATCAAACCTGCCGCGAGCCGGTGACGTCGTAAGCCGTAAATTTCCGCTCTAGCAGACCGCAGCTCCGCGCTGCCGCACGCCACGGCTCGATGTGCGGCGCCTGCAGATGCTTCGCAAGGCTTTCGTGATCGGGCCACAGCTCTGAGAAGCGGATCAGCCCGGGATCGAACGGATCCTCGGCCACGTCGTAAGCGAGGCAGCCGTCGCTCCGGCAGGTCGCTTCGACGAGCTCTCGCAGATGCGGGAGGACTTCGGCCATCCGCTCGGGAGGAAAACGAAGAATGCCGAACACTGCGACGGTTGCCTGCATGGCGAAATCTCTATGCGCGGACCGTGGTCAATGCGAAATGCGGGCTCCGCGGCGTACCACGATCTCCGAACCGACAGCGAGGAAGTCCGAGCCCGGTGCGCCGGACAGGAAGGGTGCCTCGATCGGAGCATGGGCGATCAGAGCTTGCGGCACATCCACACGCTCGGGATCTCGACGTCGAACCCGGCCTTCCGGTAGGCGCGTCTCGCCGGCCCGTGGCTCGGATCGCCGCCGGTCGCCACGGTTGCGACCTTCATTCCTGCCGCTCGCATGCGCTGCGCGGCGAACTCGTACATCGCCGTGCCTATGCCCGCATTGGCGTGCACGGGATCGACGGCGTTGAGGCCGACTTCGCCGATCAGCGTTTCGTGATTCATCTGCACGGAGACGAACCCCACGATGTCCGTCCCGCATTCCGCGACGAAAACTTCCCACCCCGAGTCGGAAGACATCAGAGACGTGAGCATGGCCTCCTGACCTTCGTCTTCACGACGCTGCGCGAGATCGTAGATCTCTTCCCCGAGTAGCGAGCGAAACGAACCGAACACGGGTGCGAACGCATCGCGCCGGATGGCCTGAAGTCGGGCCTCGTCGTCGGGATGCGCGCGGCGAAAGCGATGTTCCGGCATACCCGACTCCCCGCGTGGCGTTACCGAAATCCCAGCAGGAGCCGGAACGCCAGCGCGTGACTGACGATCATGAGCGGCACGCCGAGAGCCGGAACGTACCACTGCGCCGTGAGAAACTGCGCGGCGCCGATCGCCGCGGCGTGCGGGAGTGCGATCGCCAGATCGGCTGCGCCTACGATGTTGCACGCCCAGACCGCTTTTCGTGCGTGCGTCCATCGCCGGCGCAAGGTCAGGATCGAAACCAGGGCCAGCAACGCCGTGAGCGAATCGCCCATCGCCGTCTGGATCGCGAAATCGTGGGGCAGTCCCGGCGCGAGGTTGGGCACGAGCAGCCCGACGCCGAGAACACGAAAGAGCTGCGGCGCGGTGCAGATCGCGAGGGCGTCCTCGACGTCGAGAATCCGGAGCTTCGGAGCGACGAAGGTGGCGGCGACAACGCTCCAGGCGACCAGGAACCAGAGAAACTGGAATGCAAAGAGCGGTAACGGATTCATGGTCGGTTCACGGCATGCCTATTCTTCGCTACTTCCGTCGGTCGACCAGACGTCCACCTTGATCCCGGCCGGCACCGTCAACTCCACCTCGTCGATCGTCAGCACATGGTGCAGGTGCCGCCACTCCGGGCTCCTGAGAATGAGAATGCGTCCGAGCATGCTCGGACGAAACGCCAGCTCTTTCGGCGAGACCGGATTCGTCCCGGCCGCCGCGCACGATCCGTGATAGCCCGAGATCGAGTACGTCCCGCGCGAGACCAGCACGATGTCCTCGGCCGCCTCGACGTACTTCACGCGCGGCTCGAGCGACCGCGAGTGGATCTCGACGGTCTTCACACCGCGCGCGGGAAACCGTTGCTCCGCCGTTCCCGAGGAGGAGTAGAAGATCCCGTTCTCGGCATCATCGTCGGAGCATTTCGCCGACTCGGTGGCAGAGCCGAGTGCGACGGCTTCGAGCGGGAGATCGCGGGGAGCCGAGGGGGCACAACCGGCGAGAAGCGCCGTGAGCAACAATGCAGGAATTCTCTTCATAGCGGGTCCAGCACACGTGCGTCCACGTACACCCAAGCCTTCGTCCCCGACCCGAGCGTCACTTCCACGCGACGATACTGGTCTTCCTCGTACTCGTCTGCGCTCGCGAGCTCCTCGTCCGTGATCTCGAACACCATGCCCGGCACCCGATCGGCATCGCGACCGCTCGGCTTCACGATCGGGTGGTGCGTCTCGCCGCTCGTCGCGACCACGTGCGCATCCTCGATCTTCACGAACGATTTCTCGAATCCGACGAGCTCGTCGGGCGCTCCGGCGAGAAGCCGCCCGAACGTGCTGAGCTGAACCGGCTCGAGCTGAAGAGTCCCGTACGAGAACAGCAACGGCATGATCGTCCCTCGCGAAAGCCCTACCGCCGCCGCCCGACTCCGATCTTCGGACACCACTCCTCGATCGGACACTCGCTGCAGCGCGGCGAAAGCGGCCTGCAGATGGTCTGCCCGAACGAAACGAGCAGGTCGTTGATCTCCATCCAGTAACGCTTCGGCAGCTTCTCGCGCAGGGCGACTTCGGTCTGCTCGGGCGTCTTCGTCTTCACGTAGCCCCAGATGTTGGTGATGCGATGGACGTGCGTGTCCACGCAGATGCCGGGCTTGCCGTAGCCGGCCACGACGACGAGGTTCGCGGTCTTGCGGCCGACGCCCTTGAGCGTGAGCAGCTCGTCGATCTCGTCGGGCACGCGCCCCTTCCATTCGTCGAGGATGCGGCGGGCCATCTCGACGAGCTGGGGCGCCTTGGTCCGGTAGAATCCGACCGGGAAAATCGTCTTCTCGACGTCCTTCACGTCGGCGCAGGCCATCGACTCGATCGTCGGCCATTTCTCGAACATGCGCGCCGCAGCCTTGGCCGTCACCTGGTCCTGCGTGCGCAGGCTCAGGATGCACGACGAGAGCACGTTCCAGGGCTTGCGCGTGGTAACCGCGATCAGCGTGACGATCGGGGCCTCCTGCTTCGCGGCCTCGCGCCGCAGGCGCCTCATGATGGCCGGGAGATCGTCGTTGCCGACGGAGCGCGGCGCGGGGCGGTCGGATGCCGGCCGGCGGCGAGGGGACGGAACGGAAGGGGCGGGAGCCGCTCGCGAAACCTTCGGCTTGCTGCGCGTCGCCACGGCTCCGAATAGGAAGGCGCGCGCCGGCATGCAAGCCGGAAGGCGGCGGCCGATGCGTCGAGCCCGTGCACGTCCCGACGGAACCCGCTGCGAAGCGTGCGCAGAAACGAAAACGCGACACCCGGATTCCCGGGTGTCGCGTTCGTCCTGCTCCGCTCCTCCACGGAGCAGGAAGGCCGGCGCGCGGAAGGGTTGCGCCGGCCGGAGTGCGTGCGCTGCACCGTCACGACTTCGTGACGGGAATGCACTCAGCCTTGACTGGTCTGGAGCGAGCAATGCGGTATCGCCGCTGCGCGCGTCCGCCCCGTTTCGCTCTGCGACAACCTTCGCCGACGCTTCGAGCCCGTCACCGTTCCGGACTTGTGAGTTCCCCCGCACGTTCCGGCCTGCGGCGCTTCCCTGTGTATGTCAGAGGACAGACTTTGCGGAAGAGCCTGCCGAAAATTTCAGGACGATTTCCGGAATCGAGAATGACCTGCCGGAGGGAGTGCGCCTCGACCGCAACGGCTCCACCACGACGGCGCCAAGGTCGGACGGAATGTTCCGCGAGCACGGCCGCGCGTGCATCGCCGCGTCGCCACAACTAATTTCCGCCGATGCCCGAATCTCGTGCGCGCGCGAAGCTTCGCCTGGCGGTCGTCGGGGCGGGCAAACACGGCAGCCGCTATGCCGGTCACGCGGCCCGCGACGTGGACGGGATCGAGCTCGTCGCCGTCTGCCGCCGCGACGCGGCCGAGGGGGGTGCGCTGGCGAGCGAGCTCGGTTGCGAGTTCGCCTCGGATGCCGAGAAGCTGGTCGCACGCCGCGACCTCGACGCCGTCGTTCTCGCGGCGGTGCCGAGCCTGCTGCCGGTGCTCGTCCCGATCGCGGTCGAGACCGGCAAGCGTCTCATCGTGGAGAAGCCGGTCGCCCCGTCTCTGGACGCCGGACTTCCGCTTCTGGATCTCGTCGAGAAAAGCGGCGTCTATTGCCTCGCCGGCCACACGCTGCGCTTCAACGCAGCCGTGGAGGCGCTCCGACGGGAGTTGCCGGCGCTCGGCCGTCTCGACTCTTTTCTGTTCAGCCAGCGCTTTCCGCCCCAGCCGGGCCTCTCGTGGCTCGACACGCCCGAGCTCTCCGGTGGCGGAAACGTGCTGCACACCGGCGTGCACTGCTTCGACCTGCTGCGCTGGCTCTCCGGCTCGGAGATCGAGTCGGCCTCGGCGTCGATGCGGTCGGTTTGCACGAAACGAACGGAAGACCACTTTGTGTCGATTCTCACTACCAAGCAGCCCGGACTGCTCGCCGAGGTCGCGTGCTCGCGCTCGACCGACAGCCGCAACGGCCTCATCGAGGCCTCGGGAGAGCACGGCCAGCTCGTCGTCGATCACGTGCTCGGCACCGGCTATCGACTCGGCCCTCGCGGCCGCCAGGACATCGCCGTCGACGCGCCGCGCATGACCGTGAGAATGCTGCTCGAACGCTTCGTCGAGGACGCGAAGCGCGACGCCCCGCCGCCGGTCACGTACCGGGACGGGCTCTCCGCGATCGCGGTCGCCGACGCCTGCTACCGCTCGGCGCGGTCGGGTTCCTTCGAGGCCGTCCGGCCGCTTCCCGTGCGCTGAGCGGGCCCGCCGGTCCGCCGAACAGCTCGGCGAGTTCGCGCGCAGACCGCTCCACCCCAGTGTCTTGAGCGAACGAGCCGCTAAAGTGCCCCGAATGGTTTCCGATCGCCGCGTCACCGTAGTCAGCCACGGGCCGAACTGTCTCGACGGGCTGACCTGCGCGGTGGTCGCGGCACGTCATTTCCAGGGCCGCGAGTATCATCCGATCTTCGCGAGCAACCGCCAGATCGACGAGACCCTTCGCCACTTCTCCCCCACCCATCCGGAGAGCGAGGAGCTGTGGGTCACGGACATCTCGTGGCGCGACCAGGAGACCACCGATCACCTCAACGCCCTCGTCGACCGCGGCCTCGAGCTGCACTGGGTGGACCACCACAAGTCGGCGCTCGAGTCTCGCGAGAAGGGCAAGCTCCAGGCCAGGTTCGCCGACTACATCCTCGACATGAAATACGCGGCGAGCCGCCTGCTCTACGAGTCGCTCGTGGCCAAGACGAAGGCCGAAGGCCGAAGCAATCCCGAGCTTTTCTCGCTCCACAACCTCGTCATGACGGCGGACGACAACGATCGCTGGATCCTCGCCATCGAGGGATCGCGGGAGCTCGCGCTCACGGTGCGGGCGATGGAGCAGCAGGAAGCGTATCGCGCCCTGCTCGCGATGCATTCGGACCTCTCGTACGGCCCCGAGCTGCGCCGCGCCCACGATCGCGTCCAGCGCGAGCTCGCGGCCACCTTCCGCCTCGCCGAGAGCACCTGCTCGGTCAAGGAAGTGGCGTCGCGCGATCTTCGCGTGGTCGCGTGCGAGTGCGACGGCTACTCCGGCGAGATCGCCGACCGCTGGCGTGAACGCTGGAAGCGTGGTGTCTTTGCGCTCTACGACCGCCGCGGCGGCGGCATCAGCTTTCGCCGCACGCCCGACTGCAAGGTCGATCTGTCGCGGCTGGCGAGCAGCTTCGGCGGCGGTGGACACGAAGCGGCTTCCGGCTGCGAGATGGAAGTGACGGGGCCCGACCGGGCCGCAAACCTCGCCATCAAGACGGCCGACGCCCTGACCAGGGAGGTGGACCTGTGAGCCAGACGGATTTCGCTGCGGACAGCGCAAGGAGCGGTCCGTTGCAGATCAACTTCGAGCTCCCGACCATCCAGTTCCCGCCGGTCAGCGAGCGTGCGCACGGCGAAGTGTGCATGGCCATCCTGCGTCGCAGCGGCAAGCTCCTTCTCCAGACCAAGCAGAACTATCCGGGCTCGGTCATGCGGCTTCCGTCGGGCGGCATCCACCGCGGCGAGAAGGTCGAAACCGCGCTGATGCGCGAGATCTGGGAAGAGACCAATCTCACCTGCCGCATCGAGCGTTTCGTCGCACGCATCGGCTACCAGTCCGGCCAGGCGCGCTCGCGCTTCTTCACTCACCTCTTCCTCGTGCGCGAGCTGTCGGGAGAGCTGCAGAGCAACGACCCCGACGAGAAGATCTCCGACTGGCGGGAGGCCCTGCCTTCCGAGCTTCCGGACTACGCCGAGAAACTCCGCAAGGTGACGCCGTCGTGGCGGAGCTGGGGCATTTTCCGCGCCGCCGCCATCGACATCCTGCTCGAGCACTCGTCCGACATTCTCCAGAAGGGCTGAACGCGCGGTGATGCGCCCGCAGGCCGACTTCGCGTCCGTGCACGCCGCCGCACCGGACCGGAAAGGCTGACGCGCGCGTGGGAGAACGGGCGAGCCGCGCCGGTCTACTCGCCGGCATCGTCGCGTTCCTCGCCATCGGATTCATGCCGCCGGTCGAGGGTCTTCCGGTCGCCGCGCAGTGGTGCGCCGCGACCGGCGTGCTCATGGCGACGTGGTGGCTGACCGAGGCGCTGCATCCCGCCGCCACCGCGCTCGTGCCGATCGTTTTGCTGCCGCTCACCGGAGCGATGGCGGCCGACGACATCACCCGCGCATACGCGAGCGAGACCAACCTGCTCTTTCTCGGCGGCCTCATGATCTCGATGGCGGTCGAGCGCTGGAACCTGCACCGGCGCCTCGCGCTCCGGATCATCCACTCGTTCGGACAGTCGCCCGCGGGCCTCGTGTTCGGGTTCATGGCGGCGACGGGTGCGATCTCGGCGTGGATCTCCAACGCCGCGACCACGATGATGATGCTGCCGATCACGACCGCCGTGCTCGCGCACTTCAGCCGCGAGCATCCGGAGCTCGAGCGCGACCTCGCGCCGCCGCTGCTGCTCTCCATCGCGTACGCGGCGACGATCGGCGGCCTCGCGACCATCGTCGGCACGCCACCGAACGCGGTCTTCGTCGGCCAGATGGCGCGGCTGTTTCCCGAGGCGCCGCCGATCGGGTTCCTGCAGTGGATGCTGGTGGGCGTGCCGGTGGCGCTCGTGCTGCTGCCGATCTGCTGGTTCTACCTCGTGCGTTTCGCATCGCCGCTGTGGAACTGCGGCATCCGGCTCGACCGCACCGCCATCGCGGCGCAGCGTGCCGAGCTCGGCCGCATGTCCGTCCCCGAACGACGCGTGATGCTGGTCTTCGCCGCGACGGCGGCACTCTGGATCCTGCGCGCGCCGATCCAGACCGAGCTGTTCTCGTACCCGGGCTGGTCGGGCCTCCTGCCGCATCCCAGGTTCGCGGGCGACTCGACGGTCGCCGTCGGCATGACCATTTTGCTCTTCCTGCTGCCGTCCGGGCAGAAGAGCGGGGAGAGGCTCCTCGACTGGACGTGGGCCGCGAAGATCCCGTGGGGCGTGATCGTGCTGCTCGGCGGCGGCTTCGCGCTGGCGGATGCAACGCGCGAGACCGGACTGGCCGAATGGATCGGCGCCAACCTCGGCTCGATGAGCGGCGTGTCGCCGTTGGTGAAGGTCGCGGTGCTGTGCCTGTCGATCACCTTCCTCACCGAAGTGATGACGAATACGGCGCTGGCGACCCTCATGATGCCGGTGCTCGCCGCGAGCGCCGTCGCGAGCGGAACCGACCCGATGCTGCTGATGCTGCCGTGCACGCTGTCGGCGTCGCTCGGCTTCATGATGCCGTCGGGCACGGCACCCAACGCGATCGTGTTCTCGACGGGCCACCTGACGGTGCGCTACATGGCGCGCGTGGGGCTGGCCCTGAACCTGATTTCGATCGTGGTGGTCACGGTCGCGACCTTCGTGCTCGCCGGCCCGGTCTTCGGCATCTCGTTGCACTCGATGCCGCCCTGGGCGAATCCTTGAGCCGGCCGCCGGGAAATCCGCGATGAAACCCACCTGTACGCACGCTGCCCTCTTCTGCCGCGACATCGAGGCTTCGGTGCGCTTCTACGCCGCGCACGTCGGCCTGCGCGAAGTTCACCGTCGCGTGGACGACGGCACGACGGTGGTGTGGATGGGCGAGGAAGAACGCGAGGGCGTCTTCGTGACGGTGCTGCTCGGCATCGCACCGCCGTCGGGCGACGGGCCGTTCGCACATTTTGGCTACGCGGTAGGGTCTCGCGCGGAGGTGGACGCCGCAGCAAAGCGCGGTCACGAAGCAGGCATCGACGTGCAGGGTCCCGTCGAGGGCGGTCCGGTCGTAGGCTACTACTGTCTGCTGCGCGATCCCGACGGCAACTGGGTGGAGTTCAGCTACGGGCAGTCACTCGGAAAATCGGGGACGGATCCCGATTAGAGCGACGTCCGGTCCGAAGAGACACTGGAGCCGGCGTGCTTCGCACGCCTTCCTTTCAGGGAACTGGACTCGCTTCTCGCCGGCTCGCAGCTCTCAGCGCGCGCTGCCGAGCATCGCGTTCTTCGTCGGATTCTGCAGCCAGTAGGCGATGTCGGCGGCGAGCACGGTGATGACCTTGCTCAGCATGCCGCACGCAGTGGCCGACGCCATCGACGTCTCCTTCGCGAGGAAGCTTCCCTTGACGGTCTTGCCCGAGAGCAGCTTGCCCTCGACGGTGATCCATTTCGGACCGCTGAACCAGCCGCCGCTCGGGGCGTGAATGTCGACGATCCTCAGCTCGAGCCGCTGCGAGCCGCCGGACTCGGTGAGCACGATGTCGCTGTTGCGCTCGGCGATCGACTGCGGGAGCAGGCTCTGGAGCCGGCACTCCTGCAACACCTTGTCGTGGACGTGCACCGAGTCCGCGACCGGAGTCATCGGGGACAGATGGATGCCCGTGGCGGCCGGGGCTTTCGACGCCTTCGGCCTGGCAGCCGGCTCGGCGGGCTTCGTCGAATCCGCCGCCTGTCCGCCAGGGCCGACCTTTTTCGTCTTGACGGGAGCGTCGGTGGAGCCCGCCTCCTGTGCGAGCACGGCGCACGGCGCGGCCGCCAGAAGCGAAACGGACACGACGAGAGTTGCCAGGAAGTTGATTCGCTTCATGCTTGCGTCCTCCGCTTGGTTCCGGTGCTGCAATCCCGGAGAAAACACCGTGACGCGATGCCTTTCGCGAACGTCGGCGGGTTCACGCGCCGAGCGTTTCCCACAGCGACGCAGGAGTTTTCATGCCGAGCACTTTCGTCGCTGCGTCGATGCCCGAGAGCACGACACCGTATATTCCCCCGCCCGGACGAGTCCAGTGTCCGGCGAGGTGGAGACCCTTCAGCGGTGTGACATCCGACAAACGTCCCGGCCCCACCTGCGCGGGTGTGAGCTCCCAGCCGTAAATCGCGCCGGCGGTGTTGCGAGTGTAACGCTCCATCGTGCGCGGCGTGCCGCCTTCCGCGAACTCGAGATGCCTCGCAAACCCGGGCACGCGCGCCTCGACCTGGGCGACCATGCGCTCGACGCCCTTCTTCTTCTCGCTTCGCCAGCTGGACGAAGCATCGTAAGGCATCAGCGTCGTGAGCACGACGACGTGCTGGCCGACCGGCGCGAGCGTCGGGTCGAGCAGCGTCGGTACCGTCATCGACAGCCACTCGGGCTTGCCGGCCATCGTCGTCGCGAACGCGCGGTCGTGGTCGATGGTCGGGAAGAGGAAGCTCTCGTGGCAGACGCCGCTCATGTCGAGATCCGTCGCGGCATAGACCACGAACGCGGACACCGACGGTTTCGCGCGGCGCATGGCGCGAACATAGCGCGGCGGCAGGCGCGCCTCGCCGACCAGCTCTTCGGCCGTCTGCAGCGCGTCGGCATTCGAAATGACGACGTCCGCGTCGATGTGCTGGCCCGTCTCCAGCACCACGCCGCGCACGGCCCCCTTCTCCGTGACGATGCGGCGCACCGTGCTTCGCAGCAGCACCTCGCTGCCGGCGCCGCGCACGCCGTCGGCTAGCGCGTCGGCGAAATGCTGGAAGGTCCCGCGGCAGTACCAGGGCCCCTCGCGCAGATAGGTGCCCATCATGTTGGCCCAGTAGAGGAACGACACGCGCGACGGCGGAAGGCCCACGTAGGGCCAGGTCGTCGCGAGCAGCCCGCGCAACTCGGCATCGCCGATCGAGGCCGCGAGCACCTGTCCGAGCGTCGCACGGTGGTGTTTCACCAGTGCCGGGAAACGATCGGCCGACGCGAGGATGTCGAACGTGGACTCGAGCGTGTTGGCGAGCCGCGTCTGCTCGTAGACGTCTTCGAGGAGCCGGACGAACTGCCGCAGCCGGTCGCGCTCGCCCGGGTAGAGCGCGGCGTGCGTCTCGAGGAAGCCGTGGGTCGTGCCGGGCACCTCGACGCGCTCACCCGCATAAACGGCTTCGTAGAACGGATCGACCTCGATGAACTCGCAGCGGTCCGCGACGCCGGCCGCGGTGAGCACGCGCTGCACGAGCGCGCCGCTGCTGCCGCTGCGATCGCCGCAGCCGCCGACCAGGTGCACCGACGAATCGAAGCGGTAGCGCCGCCGCTTGAAGGCGTGCGCGTAGCCCCCGACGCGGTCGTGACGCTCGATGACGAGCACGCTCTTTCCCGAGCGTGCGAGCAGGGCGGCCGACGTGAGGCCGCCGATGCCGGCCCCGATCACGACGACGTCGTAGCGGCCCGAGCGGGCCTCGCTGTGGAAATCGGTTCCGGGCGAGCGGCGACCGGCCATGGCGTCAGCGGGCGCTCATCGGCGTACGCGGTTACGCATCAGCACGGGCGGTTACACATCAGCGTACGCGGTTGGCATGACGCGCCTCAGCGCACCGCCAGCTCGGCGCAGTCGTGCCCGTAGGTCCCGTACTTCACCATGAAGTCGACGAGGCCGACGCTGTAACGGCTGCGCGTGGCTTCGCCGGTGAAGACCCGCGGCATGTGACGTCCGAAGTGGCGGTTGAGAAGCTTCCAGCCGCGCTGCTGGGCCTTGAACTCGCCGATCTTGAACAGCGTGAAGAGGCTTCCGTCGTAGTAGTAGTCCACGAGGCGCTGCCAGACCGTGAGGTTGTAGACCACGCGGTCTTCGAAACTCTTGAGCGCACGATCGCTGCCGTCGGTGAGCGCGAGCGAGAGATCGAGCGCGCCCTGCATGCCGATCAGCAGCCCGCTCGAGAACACGGGATCGATGAATCCGAAGGCGTCGCCGACGGTCGCCCAGTTCTCGCCGACGCCGCGTTCGGAGCGCTGCTGGTAGTTCGTGTACTTGACGATCGGGGTGACGCGCTCGGCGCCGGCGCTCCAGCGCGCAAGCAGCGGCTCTTCGCGCAGCGTCCCGTCGAACTGCTCTTCGGTGGTCTGGCCGAAGCGCTCGAGATGTTCCTGGGGCACGACGAGGCCGATCGACACGCGGCCCGGAAGCGGAATGCGCCAGCACCAGCCGCGCGAGAGCCGGTCGGTGTGGACGTTGCCCTCGACCACGAGCGGCACGCCGTGCATATGCGCGTGCAGCGCGGAGTCTTTCCGCGGACCTTCGACGTAGGGAATGTCGAGCAGGTTGCCGATCGTGCGCGTGCGACCCGTCGCGTCGACGATGAAATCGGGCTGGTCGGCGAAGACACCGCCCGTCATGTCGAGGGACTTCGTCGTGAGCTTCAGCCTGTCGCCGCCGTTCGCGCGCTCGAGGCCCGCGGTGCCTTCGACGACGGTGGCGCCTGCGTCGCGCGCGGCCTGGAGAATCGTCGCGTCGAAGAGATCGCGCGGCGTGTTGTACGAGTAGTTGACCTCGGCGCCGAGGGCCTGGTCGAAGCGGAAGCTGATGTCGCTTTCCGTCGTGAGCACGAACGTCGCGCCGGGCTTGAAGGTGCTGAACGACGCGATCTGCTTTTCCACGCCGAGGCGGCGCAGGAACGGAACGATGGCGGGAACGAGCGACTCGCCGACGATGATCGGCGGGCGCTTGGCCTTGTGGAACAGCACCACGTTCATCCCCGCGCGGGAAAGGTACGTGGCAAGGCTCGCGCCGACGGGGCCGCCGCCGAGGACGGCCACATTGCGCATCGGACGTTTCGGCATCGCCGGACCTTACGTGCGGCAGGCATGCGACGCAACGCAATCTCCGCTCGTGAAACGCCGGTTTGACAGGCCGGTTTCCTGAGGTGAAACAGGGCGGACTACGCGGCGCCGCGCGGCAGTCTGCATGCGACCGCACGCACAGGACGACACGTGACCAGGGAAGATCTCGAACAGCGCATCTTCGACATCGTGCGGCAGGACATCCTCTCGGTCGACGACTCGTTCACGAAGGATACGAACCTCATCGAAGCCGGACTCGACTCGCTTGCGCTCACGCAGCTGATGCTCGCCATCGAGGAGAGCACCGGGGTGTGGGTGGACGAGAGCCTCCTGACGGAAGAGACGCTCGCGAGCGTGAAGACGCTGAGCGCGCTCGTCGCAGAGTCGCTCGGATGAAAGCGGGGCGGCCGCGAACCGTCGCCCGCCGTTCGATGCCTTGCCCTCCTCGCAGCGGCAGCCGGCGGTCGTGCAGCAGGCCATGCAGCGGGCGATGACCGATCCGGGACCGCGCGACGCGCTTCCGCTCACCGGAGCGGACTGCTTCCTGCGCGCGTTCGAGGCCGAGGTTCGCCGCACGGCCCAGGCCAGTCATCTCTCCCAGCTCGTGCTGCGCCTCGGTCCCGGCTTCGACGTCGAAGCGTTCCGCCGACTCGTCGCCGAGGTCTCCGAGGCCAATCCGATCCTGCGCTCGCCGATCCGCCGGTCGTCGCTCGTCGGCGCTCCCGTGTACCGGCTCGACCGTCCGGCCGCGTCGCCCGGCATTTCCATCGAGGTGCACGCCACCGATCCGCCGCGGAGCGAGCAGACGACCGCGCCGCTCGGCCCCCTTCCCGCAGCCTTCTTCCGGCGCCTCAACGACCGCTTCGACGCGCGCCGCGGCAAGCTCGTCGCGTTCGACATCGTCCCTCGCGTCGGCGCCCATGCCGGCACCGACGTGGCGATGACGTGGCAGCACATGCTGTTCGACGGGACGGGCAGCGAGTTTTTCGTCGAGCACCTCGCGGCCTGCGCGGCCGACGCTTCGCACGCGAGAGAAATTCCGATCACGCGAGCGGAGCGCGGCGCGTCGTCGCCGGCCGTCGCCGGGCTCCCCAAGGCATCGGGGGCGCGCGGCCGCATGGCGCAGACGTGGAACGACTACATGCAGGGCATGGGCGCGAAGCCGCCCGGCTCGCTGGCCGGGCCGCTGCGCCGCGTACGCCAGGAGCTCGCCTACGACGAGCTTCGTCTCGAAGGAGACAACGCGCGCACCGCCATCGAGCGCGCGAAGAAGATGGCCGGCTTCCTCACCCCGATGCTCTTCTACCTCGCCGTGTCGATCCGCGCGCACCAGGCCGTCGCCGACCGGCGCGGCAAGTCGCCGGCGAGCTGGGTCGTACCGCTGCCCGTCAACCTGCGCCCCAAGGGAAGCCAGCGCGAAGTCTTCCGTACGCACGTCTCCCTGCTGTGGTTCCAGGTGACGCCGGACGAAACGCGCGACCTCGCCGGCCTGATCGAGGTGCTGAAAGCCCAGCGCCTCGCCGCCATTCGCGCCGGGCTCGTCGAGGCCGGCGTCGCGGCGATGGACTTCGCGCGCTACGCGCCGTCGCGCGTCTACTCGTACATGGCGCGGCGCACGTTCGGCGGCGAGCTGGCGTCGTTCTTCTTCGCGTACACGGCCGAGTTCGCCGAAGCGGCGCAGTCGCTGTGCGGCGCACCGATCCTCGATGCGTTCCACGCACCGTCGGTGCCGGCCTCGCCGGGGAGCGCTCTGGTCTTCTGCCTGCGCGGCGGCGGGCTCGACGTGGTGCACGTGCGCCAGCGCGGCGTCGTCAGCGACGAGGAGCTCGCTGTCGTGCGCGGCTCCCTTCTGGCCGACCTCGCGGGAGAGGCCTGACGATGCCGCGGCCGAGGCACGACTACCAGTACGACGTCGTCGTGATCGGCGGGGGCCCGGCGGGCATCGCGACGGCGCTCGCCGCCTCGGGCTGCGGGGCTTCCGTGCTCCTCGTGGAGGGCCTCGACCGGCTCGGCGGCAACGTCACGCAGGCCTACGTGCACACGATCTGCGGCCTCTTCCTGCCGTCGGCCAACAACGTGCCCGTGCACGTGCACGAAGGAGTGCCGCGCGTGTTCTCCGAAGCGCTGCTCGACCGCGGCGATGCGGGCGACGTCGAGTGGGCAGGACCGGCCGGCTACCTGCCGATGGATCCCGCCGGTTTCACGTCGCTGGCCGAAACGCTCTGCGACAGCGCGCCCAAGCTTGAGCGCGCGATGAACACCGAGCTCGTCGAGATCGGGCTTCCGTTCGGCAATCTCGAGCCGTTCGCGCTCGAGCTCGCGGGCGGCAACGCGATCGGACGCAGCGTCCCCGCCGGGACGGTCGTGGACACGCCCGGCGACGCCAACGTCGCGACGCTGCTCGGCGCTCCGACCGAATCGGCCGCAC
>CAYYVZ010000025.1:0-23214 GCA_964475235.1 uncultured Myxococcales bacterium
GCCCTCGGAACCGGTGCGCTTCGCGAGCATGGCGCGCGCGACCTCGCGATCGTCGAAGTGTCGCCTCGTGCCGGCCGTCTCCTGGTAGTCCTCGTGACCTTTGCCGGCCACGAGCACGACGTCGTCCCGTCCGGCAATGGCGATGGCTGTTTCGATGGCGACCAGCCGGTCCGCTTCGACGAGATAGCCGCCGGTCCCCTCGGCGGCAAGCTCGCCGGCGCTGCGGCGCGACTTTCGTGCACCGATTCCCGCTTCGATCTCGTCGAGGATCGCGTGCGGGTCCTCGCTGCGCGGGTTGTCGGAGGTGAGCACGGCGACGTCGGCGAGCGTGGCGGCGATGCGTCCCATGATCGGGCGCTTGCCGCGATCGCGGTCTCCGCCGCAGCCGAACACTGCGATGATGCGGCCGCTGGTCTCGCCCTGGAGCGCACGCAGGCTGCGTTCGAGCGCGTCCGGCGTGTGCGCATAGTCCACGAAGACGGCGGGAGCGCGGCCGTCGCGGTCGGTTGCCGCAGCGCCGGGGACGGGGATGCGCTCCATGCGGCCGGGCACCGCCGCGCACGACGACAGGCCCTGCGAGATCGTCGCCGCGTCGATGCCGGTTCCGCGCGCCAGCGCGGCAACCGCGAGCAGGTTCGACAGGTTGGCGGTTCCGACCAGGGGCGAGCGAAGCTTCACGAGGTCGCCGCCGAGGTCGAACGTGGCCTCGATGCCGGCGAGCGTGCACTCCGCCTCCTTCACGCGGGCCCTGGCGCGCGAGCCGGGCGACGTCGAGACGCTCCAGACGTCATGGTGGTGCAGCTCGGCGACGAGAGTCGAGACGCGTTCGTCCTCGGCGTTGAGCACGGCGACGCCGCGCCCGGGGCCGAGGTATTCGCGGAACAAGGAAGCCTTGGCCGCGAAATAGCTGTCCTCCGTCGCGTGATAGTCGAGGTGGTCGCGCGTGAGGTTCGTGAACAGCGCGGCGCGGAAACGGCAGCCGGCCACGCGGCGCTGGTCGAGCGCGTGCGAGGAGACTTCCATCGCGACGCAGTCGGTCCCTGCGGCGTGCATCTCGGCGAGAACGGCCTGGAGATCGACGGCCGACGGTGTCGTCATCGAGGACGTGCGCTCGAAGGCGGCGCAGCGCTGGACGATGGTGCCGACGACGCCGGGGCTCCTGCCGGCCGCTTTCCAGATCGATTCCAGAAGATACGTGCAGCTCGTCTTGCCGTTGGTGCCTGTGATGCCCGCGAGCTCGAGCCGTTCGGAAGGATCGCCGTGGAAGGCGGACGCGAGATAGCCTGCGGCCGCAGCGACGTCGCGCGCAACGATGCTCGGGATACCGGTGGGTTCGTGGGCCGGGTCGCAGGCGATCGCGACGGCGCCGCGCTCACGCGCCTGCTGGACGAAGGCCGCGCCGTCCACGCGCGTGCCGGGAACGGCGACGAAAAGGTCGCCTCGCTCCACGCGGCGCGAGTCGACGCGTACGCCGGTAATCGGACTGGCGGCGGCTACCCCTGCGGGATCGCGAAGCTCCGCGTCGAGGCCGCGCCCCTTCGCGCGCTCGAAGAGCGCGGTGAGACTGATCCCGGACGAGCGGTCGTGGGCGACAACGGCCATCGGTGCCCATTTATCAAATTCACCCGGAATAGAACCAGGGACGCGAGATTTTCCCCGGCCCGCCCGGCGGGGCCTTGCCGCGCCGCGACCATACCAGGTCCACCTCGTGCCCCTGCTTGTCCCTCCAGCAACGCCACTCGTTCATCGGAAGGTGCGCGGTGAGTTCGTTCAGCACGTAGTGCTCCCAGAGCGGGCCGAGGTCGTCGGGACGCAGGCGGCTCCATCCGCGATGCGCGCGCACGAAGCCGGTGTCGAATCCGAACAATTTCGGCGCGGCCACGATCTCGTTGCTACGGCGCGAACTGAAGGGTCTCAGCACGAGAGCCACGGTCGTGGCCTCGACGACGGAAAGGTAGTTGGTGATGAGTGTGTGGAATCGCTCCGAGACCCTCGAGCTCGGCGGCTATCGGGTTCGAGTCGCCGCGATCAAAGATTTGATCGCGATGAAGCGAAGCGCCGGAAGGCTGCAGGACTTGATCGACATCGAAGCATTGGAGAAGGTCGCCGTGAAGAGGTGAGGATGACACGCAGCGGCGCTTGCTCGTGCCTCTCCTCGCTACGGATGATTCTCGAGGAGCTCGGTCACATAGAGCGTGCCGCCGTAAAACTCCCCTTCAACGTAGCTTCCGATGGAGTCAGTACCAGCCATGGAGGTGAGCGATGCGGGATTCCGTAGCACTCGCCGGAGAGGGACTCGACCCTTTTCGCCGTGGGCGGGGCCGTCCCTCCGAGCGCTTCCAGCTTCATGCCATCGATGTGACCCGGAACCGGACGTTTCCAGATGGGACCAACCGGATATTGTCATCCACGGTCGCTTCCCCGTCGAGTCGGTTCCCGACCGCTCGCCGAGGGGATCCAGATCGAGATTGCGGACGAGATTCAGCCGATCTGCGTGGCCTCGCTCGGCACCAACGACCTAACCGCCAACGCAGCCGACGATCGTCGTTTCGCATTCGTCGACAGGGACGCCCGTCTGCTCGGCGAGCAGAGTGCGCGCGGCGGGCTTGCGCTCGTCAATCTCACGCTGCGCGAGATCGACGGACAGACATCGACACCCGCGCGCCGCAGAAGAAGCGCGGCTGGGAAACGTGATCGGGGTCCCTGCTTCCCTGACCCGAAACCTGCCGGGACGCGCATCCTTGCAACGCCTCTGGCCCTCCACCACGCTTCGAAGACCAATAACCGAGGGAGGGTTTCCATGATGAATCGACACCTGAATCTGCTTGCTTCCGTGATCGCGGCGTTCGTCGTCGTAGCTGGTTCCGGCCCGGCTCGAGCCGCCACCAACGGCGAGAAGTGTGCGGCCGCCAAGATGAAGGCGGCGGCCAAGTACGCTTCGTGCCGCCTGTCGGCCGATGCCAAGTCCACGGCGACGGGTGATCCCGTCGACTACACCAAATGCCTCACGTCCCAGTCGGCGAGCTGGGGCAAGATCGAAGCCAAGTACGGCGTCGAGTGCCTGACCAGCGGCGATGAAACGTCCGTGGAGACGGACATCACCGATGCGACCGGTTGCCTCGCCGGCTTGCTCAGCGGCGACGAGGGCAGCTGCACGTTCGTGCAGGATCCTCCCTGTGCGATGGGTGGCCAGGTCGTAGACGGCGTTTGCTGGGTGCTCGGAGCGTTCAACGATTCCTGCAACGCGGCATGCGGGCTCGCGGGGATGACGTACAGCTCGTTGACCGAAACCATCGCAGGCTACCCCGGCAACCTCTCGAGTTGCCTCGGGGTCGCTTCCCATTTCGGCGTGACGGTCGGCGGCAGCTTCGGCCTCGGCGGGCCTCCCGACACGGGCTGCGCGACCACCGGTAGCGCCCTGTACCTCGCGACGAGCGTGACGGCCTTCGGCAGCTACTCGGGGTTCCGACGCTTCTGCGCCTGCCAGTAGCTTCGAACGCATGAGCGCGCCGGACAGTCCGGCCCCGATTCCGGGGGCGGGCTGTCCGGCCAGCGTCGGCTCTGCATCGGTCCTTCCGAGACTGGCACTTTCAAGCGGGGCGCACCGGAAATCCCGCCGAGTTCGACGAGCTGCACCGGGGCTGCGTCAACAGTCGGCTGCAGCCACTCGAACGCGGCGACACCGCAAGCCGCAACCTGGTGCTCGCAGCCAGCTCAGAGCGTGGCAGCCAGCTTGAGGGAGACCGGCGCGGCCGGCGCGAGCGTGCTGCCGGGCGCCGGCTCGTGCGAAACCACGAAGCCGTGGCCTTCGATCTTCACGTTGCACTCGCACGAGGCGAGCGCACGCATGGCCGAACGCAGCGGCAGGCCGCGAAGATCCGGCATTGCCCCCGACGGAGTGGCGACCGGCGGCGGCGCCGGCTCGCCCGGGGCCGTGCCGGCCGAAGCTTCCAGCAGGAACGCCTCGTCTTCGGCGTCGAAGAGCTTGTCGAGCTCGTCGCTGGGCACCGGCAGCTCGCGCTCGATGCCGAGGTAGTCGAGGCTCGACTCGGCGATCGACTTGAAGACGGGCCCCGCGATGAGGCCGCCGTAGTGCATGCCCTTCGGCTCGTCGACCATCACGACGATGACGACGCGCGGTTCCTCCACGGGCAGGAAGCCGGCGAACGACGCAAGCCAGCGACTCTCGCTGTAGCGCCCGTTCTCGGCCTTCTGCGCCGTGCCGGTCTTGCCGGCCGCCGGCACGCCGTCGATCATCGCGGCCGACGCCGTTCCTTCCTTGCTGACGACCGCCGCCATCATGTGGCGCATCTTCTTCGCCACGTCCACGCTCACCACGCGGCGCTCTTCCTGCAGGGGGAAGTCGCGCGTGACGGTGCCGTACTGGTCGGTGATCTTGCGGATGATGCGCGGCTGCATGCGCACGCCGTCGTTGGCAATGGTGGCGAACGCGGTCGCGAGCTGCAGCGCCGTCACGCTGATGCCCTGACCGAAGCTGATCGTCGTCGTGTTGATCTGCTTCCACTTGTCGGGAGGCAGCACCATGCCGCGCCGCTCGCCCGGCATCTCGATGTGGCTCAGGCGGTCGAAGCCGAACGCGTTGAGGTAATCGTAGAGGCGCCGGGGCCCCAGCATCCAGCCGATCTTGGCCGAGCAGATGTTGCTCGAGACGCGGATCACGCCGGAGACGTCGAGCGTACCGTATGGATGGTGGTCGCGGATCGGCTTTCGCCAGCCCGGCACCATGAGACGGCCGTTCTCGCAGAACATCTTGTCCTCGGGCTTGATGAGGCCTTCTTCCATCGCGGCGGCGACGACGAAGGGCTTCATCGTCGAGCCCGGCTCGAAAAGGTCGGTGACGACGCGGTTCCTGCGCGCGGCGAGCGCGCTCTGGTCGACGTCGTTGGGGTCGAAGGTGGGAACGTTGGCGAGCGCGAGGATCTCGCCGGTCTTCGGGTCCATCATCACGACGGCGCCCGCCGTCGCGCGCGTCTTCTCGACCTGCTTGGCGAGCTCCATCTCGGCGATGCTCTGCAGCGTCGCGTCCAGGGTCAGATACGCCGTGCCTCCACGGTTGAGGCCCGTGTCCTCACTGTTGCTGAGGAAGACGCGGCCCGTCACGTCGCGGCAGACGTGCACGGTGACGGACGCGCCCTTGATCTCCTTGTCGAAGAGCTTCTCGACGCCTTCGAGGCCGTCCGCGTCGGCGCCGACGAAGCCGAGGATGTGCGCCGCCGTGCCGCCCTGCGGGTAGCTGCGCTCCTGGCTCTGGTGGATCTCGACGCCCGGGATGCGCAGGTTCCGGATCGCGGTGGACTGGTCCTGGTCGACGGCCCGCGACAGCCAGCGAAACCCCTCGCCGCCCTGGGCGAGCTTCGAATCGAGCGCCGCACGGTCCATGCCGAGCAGCGGCGCCAGGCTTGCCGCGTGCGCCGGATCGTAACGATAGCCGCCGCCGCGCGACACTTTGGCCGCCGACGTCGTCGTGGCGAGCACGACGCCGTTGCGGTCCACGATCGGTCCGCGGTAGGCGAGCTCGATGCGGTCCTTGCACTTGGTCGACTCGGAGATCTCCTTGTAGTGATCGCCGCGCGTGACCTGCAGGTGGTACATGCGCCCGATCAGGGACATCCCGCCCAACGCGCAGACTGCACCGATGAAGGTGAGACTCGTGCTGAAGCGGTTACGGCTGCGCATGGCTGGTGGACTCTAGTCGACGATTTCGCCCGTGGCCGTGAGGCCCGGGTTGGCGGCAATTCCGGCGCCGGCGGGGAGCGCGACGAGGCGGCGAAGCTGGCCGTGCGCAGGCTTCTGCATGCCGAGCTCGACCGCACGCGACGCGAGCAGGGCCGGTCGCGACTCGCGCGCCACGGCGTCTTCCAGCTCGACGCGTTCCTGGTCGAGGCGGTGGATGAGACGGCCGAGCGCTTCGCCTTCGTAACCGAGGTTGCGGCTCTCCATGCTCACCCACACGTGCCCGGCGAGCAGCAGCGCGAACGCGACCATCCTCGTGATGAAGCGGCGGCGAAGTCCCGCTTCCTCCGGATCCATCACGCCCTGGCGCGTGAGAAGCTCGAGAAAGTCCGGACTCTCGTGGGCGGAATTGGCGGTGCTCATGCAGCGAGCCTCTCTACGACGCGAAGCCCCGCACTGCGAGCGCGAGGATTGCGTTCGATCTCTTCGTCGGTCGGTTTCTGTTTGCCGCGCGTGACTCGACGGACCTTCGCGGTCCATCCGCAGTTGCAGACGACCTGGCGTGGCGGGCACAGGCAGTCGGCCGACCACATCGCGAAGGTCTGCTTCACGATGCGGTCTTCGAGCGAGTGGTAGCTGAGGATGGCGAGGCGGCCGCCGGGCCTCAGCAGCTCCCAGCCCTTGTCGAGCAGCGACTCGATCTGCTCGAGCTCGCGGTTCACGGCGATGCGCAGGGCCTGGAACGTGCGTGTGGCCGGGTCGATGCCGGGCTTGGTCTTGACGCCGGCGGCGCGGACGGCTGCGGAAAGCTGGCTCGTCGTGCGCACCGGGTCGGTGGCGCGGCGGCGGACGATCTGGCGCGCGATGCGGCGCGAAGCGTGCTCTTCCCCGTAGCGGAAGATGACGTCCGCGAGCTCCTTTTCCGAAAGCCCGGCGAGCAGGTCGGCGGCCGTCACTTCGAGACGGCGGTCCATGCGCATGTCGAGCGGCGCGTCGGCCTGGAAGGAAAAGCCGCGGTCGTTCTTTCCGAGCTGCAGCGTCGAGATCCCGAGGTCGACGATGATGCCGTCCACGCCCTCGCCCCACCCCGCGCCCGACAGTACCACGCGAAGGTTCGCGAACGAGTCGCGCACGAGGCGCACGCGCTCGCCGAAGCGCTCGAGGCGCCTGCGCGAGAGCTCGAGCGCGGCGTCGTCCCAGTCGAGACCGAGAAGCTCGCCGTCGGGAGCGCTCGCTTCGAGGATGAGCTCGCTCATGCTGCCTTCGCCGAGCGTTGCGTCGACGAAGCGGTGGCCTGGACGAGCGCGGACGGCGTCCACGATCTCGCGTGCCATGACGGGAATGTGGCGGCCGAGGCGCTCGCGGTCCGGCGCGTCGGGGCTACCGGCCTGCGTGGAGATGTCGTCGTCGTGCGCAGGCATCGTCTTCATCCAGCCGTCAGATCGGGAAGTCTTCGAAGGAAATGTCGCCGCCGGCCTCGTCGGCGTTCTTCTGCCGCTGCCAGTCTTCCTTCGACCAGATGAGGAATTTCTCGAGATCGCCGGTGAAGACGGCGTCTTTCTTGATCGAGATGTGTTCGCGCAGGTCCTGGGGGAGTACGATGCGACCCTGCGCATCGAGCATGAGCTCCTGCGCGGGGTGGACGTAGTGACGCTTGAACTTGCGCGTGCGGTCTTCGAACTGGGGCAGACTGCTGATGCGGGCCTCGAGGGCCTGCCAGGCAGGCATCGGATAGACGTCGAGGGTTTTGGGACCGGCCCCCACCGACGTGGTCACGACGACGCGGGCTTCTCCGTCACCGGGGGGCAGCTGGTCGCGGAACTTTCTCGGGATCGCGACCCGCGCCTTGTCATCCAGAGAATGGAAGAACGTCCCACGAAACATCGCTCGCCCGCCGGGTTGCAGCCCCTGCGGCCGGCGCACCCTCGTGAGACGACCGCTTCAGAAAAGACCGGTGGGCAGCCCACTCAACCACCACCGACCCCGCGTCTTTCGACTGGATCGGCGAAACCCCGACCGACTCGCAATAGGAGAGGAATCCACTAGCCCCCATTGCCACCCACCGGCCCCCATCAAGTACCACAACCAGCCCCACAGGCGTCAAGGGAAACGAGGGCGCAAAAACGCGCTCGCGAAAGATTTCTGCACGGAAATCGGCGAGTTCGGGCGAAGATCTGTGCGGAAAGGCGAAGGTCTGGAGAAAGTGCGACAGGCCGACGCCAAATGGGATGGCGCACGACCGTTGATCTGGGAACGGGGACGGGGTGACGTAGCGCCCGTTGACGGGGCCTTCCACCAGCCATCACCGGGCGCTACGTCACCGTCCCCGTTCCGCGCGATGTCCGCATCCAGCACCGGACGCGGGGCGTTCGGCCGTTCACTTCGGGGATGGCGTCACCGCCAATTGTTGACCAGTACGAACGCCGACCAATAGGCGGGATGCCCGTAGACCGGATCCGCGATCAGCGACTGCTGGGCCAATTGGAGGGCCCTCGCTTTCGGGACTCGCGAGTCCTCCCGCGAGAGCAGGGCCCCATAGAACCGATCCATCAGCCGTGCGGTTGCGGCGTCATCCACACTCCACAAACTGGCGACGGCGCTCTTCGCGCCGGCCTTGATCGCGAGGCCGGCGAGGCCGAAGGCGGAACGCTCGGTCTCACCGGCGGTCTCGCAGGCACTGAGCGTCAGGAGTTCCAGTGGCGCGTTGCGCCGCCGCAGGGTGCTCACAACCGCTCCGAGCTGGTCCATCGAAATCGTCTCGCCATGCGCGACGATGAAACTGTCCCGTCCCCGTTCGCCGAGCGTGGCATGCGCAGCCAAGTGTAGGATATCGAAGTTCCTGCGATCGAACTCCCCCTGAATTCGTTCCAGCGTGAACGCGTCGTCCAGCAGCACCCTGCTCCAGGTCCGTCCTCCCACGAGCGCGACTTCCTCCGTCACGCTGGGCAGTTCGGCGTAGTCTCCGCCACGATTCGTCTCGCCACACACGAGCGCTCGCGCATGCGCGACCTGAAACGGTCTCGGATCCACCAGGTCGAGAGTCGGAGCCACGGCTACTGCATAACGTGATGCGACGAACTGTGCTCCGTCGTGAAACGCACCGAGCGGCACCGCCATCAGGGGGCCGCTCGGCACGTAGATCAGCGTGCTCACCCTGCCCTTCTCGAGAAAAGGCTCGATCGGGCGAATGACAAGGTCGTACAGCCTTCTCGCCGACGGCAAATACTGGCGCGTCGTGCGAAGTTCGAGAAGCTGGCGGAGGTGCGCACAATCGTTCGACAGCTCCGTCGCCGAAATCGGGACTCGGACTCGATGAAGCAGCCCGCTCGTGGCGACCAGAATCTCGAGGCGGTCGGCGAGCACGACTGGATAGATCACGGCAGCATCGGGCTCCACCGTGTCGATCGCCACGCTCTGCCGGCCGGCCGCCGAAATGCACTCATCGGCGAAATAGTCGCGAACCTCGTCCAGCTTGATCGCTTCGGCGACGGCTCTCGCGGTGCGAAGCGTCGCTTCCTCATCCTTGTTCGGCGGCGACCGGAGCAGGAGATCGATGTACTCCCGGTGCAGTTCGGTGGCTGCCGAGCGGAGACTGCGCGTTTCCAGGTCCTCACACGAGCCGCGGCGACGCGTCCGGAGCCTCGCCAGAACGTCGACTGCTCGTGCATAGGCGGACGCGGCTCGCGGCTCGTCGCCCGTCTGCCTCAATGCCCGAGCGCTGCGCCACTGCCAGACATACTCCAGATCCGGGGCGTCGAGTGCGCCCAGCGATGCGATCGCGGTGCGAAACCGGACCAGAGCCTCGCGCGGCTGGCCGTCCTCGAGCAAGCGGCCCCCTTCGTTGCCCGCCGCGAGCGAACGAGCCCGACTCTCGTCTGCTCGCAGTTTCGCAGCGATCGTGCGGACGTCCTCCGAGTCCGACGTCGGCGTCGTCGCCGAGCAACCGGCGATGCAGAACAGCGCAACCAGAACCAACGCCCCGGTCGCCGGGGACACGACCATCGTACCGTGAGCATTCGGAATGGGGACCACCGGGGTTCGATCAGCGAGGGGACGAACTCAGAAGTCGTCTTTCGTGAGCCGCAACTTCCGGCAAACCGACCTGTTCCAGCAAGGCGATCAACGTCTGCGCCGCGGCCGGCGATCGCTCTGCCAGAGGAACGAGCAACTCCAGGCTGTCGTACCAGAGCCCTTCTCCTGCCAGATTCACCGCCCTTCGAACCTGGTCCGAGTCCGCGGCAATGTCTGACTCGCGAGCCCGCCGAATGACGCCGGCTTGCGTAACGACGTCCTTCGAACGCTTTTGTCGATCGGGAACCAGCGCGATCGACCAGACGTAGGTCGGACCGGCCCTCAATGTCAGTCCGTACTTGTCGAGTGCCACACTCTGCAGCCCCGGGCGTTCGGGCGCGGGCAGGTCCAGAGTCGCGACGGGCTCTGTCTCTTCCTCGTTCGCAAGAGTGAACACAACGGGCACGCGTGGAATCTCCGAGACGAACCAGTGAAGCGTAGGACTGGATTCAGCGGTAAGGGCCGCGTGCTCGGGCGCGAGAGCGGCAAGATGCACGCGCCCGTTCGGCGAGTCACCGGCCCGACTCCGAGACGCGATCGCCGTGGCGTCGCCCCCACGACTCGCTCCTCCCTGGGTCCGGACGGGCGCGCCCTTCACCACAGGGCGGTACACGACGGCCGGCGCAGCGGTCAAGTTCGCGCCGCTCGACTTCGGCGGGGCAGCCGAGGGTTTCGGCGTCGTCGTTGTGGCCTGCGCGAGCGCTGAAGCCACGTGCCCCGACATGGCGACTAGCAGCCCGAGGAAGCAGAAGCCGGCGCATGGAAGGGAGCGCCGACAACTCGACAACGCGGCCGCGCACGCACGGATCACACGTCGACCCGGTAGACGTCGACGGTTTCGGCCTTGCCTTTCAATCGCAGGCTTCCGAGGTAGCTGCATGCGAACTCCTCCCGCACGAACTCGTAAGTCGTCGCGCCGATCAGGATACGAACAGGACTGGCCTCGTCGAGAGGGCCGACTTCGGAGCCACCATAGCTCTCGAGCCTCGCAGCCGTGTTCACCGGGTCGCCGACCACCGTGTACTGAAGGCGCTCGCTCGATCCAATGCTTCCCGCCACTACGCGACCGGTGAAAATCCCTACTCGGATCCGCACCGGAGGAAGAGACTGCGCCAGCAACTCGCGATTCCATTCCCGCAGCGCAGCTCCGATCTCGACCGCGCAACGAACGGCGGCCCGGGCATCGGCCTGCTGCTCCGGGGCGTCCGTGCGCGGCACCGGCACGCCGAAGACCGCCATCACGGCGTCGCCGATGAACTTGTCCACGATTCCACCGTTGCGGTGCACGATCGTCGTCAGACGATCCATCAGGCGATCGAGCCACGCCATGAGGCCGTCGCTCGACATCCGTTCCGAGATGCCCGTGAATCCCTGGAGGTCGGCGAACAGTACCGTCGCGACGAGCGAGCGCGGAATCGGCCGGCCACCTGCTGCGAACTGCCTCCGGTTTCTCCACATGACTTCGGCGATCTCCGGACTCACGTATCGCCCGAAGATCTGCATCAGGGCTGTCCGTTCGCGTTTCTCGGCGTAGTAGAGCGCCACGAGCACCGAGCCGGCCGCGAACAACAGCGCGAGCAGAGGCGCGACGGCCGGTAGCCAGATTCCTTCCGCGCGCGCGAAGCGAACGCCGCCGAGGACACCTACCCCGGCGACCCCCACGGCCACGACACTCCACCACGGGTTCGGCGCGGCGAGCACCATCGCTGCGCCGACCGCAGCAGCAACGACGACGGCGAGGATCTCTGCCCAGCCCGGCCACGCACCAGTCGGTCGCGAGACCCCGCGGGCGATCCGCAGAATCTGGTCGACGGCCATTCCTTGAACGAGCGCGCCGTAGGTCCGATCCGTGCCCTCTCGCGTCAGGCGCAGCGGCGTCGAAAGGACGTCGGGAACACTCTCGGCCGTCGAGCCAACGAGCACGACTCGGTCGCGGAACAGGTCCGCCGGTACCCTGCGCTCCAGCACGCTCCGCGCCGGCACGATCGGAATACCGCCGGATCCTGCGCTGAAATCGAGAAGCAGTTGAAACCCGCCGGTGTCCGCACCGACGTATGGTCCGTCGCCGGGACGCAGCGGCCGCAGTACAGACAGGCCCAGCTGCAACGCGTCCGGCTCGCCGTCTACGCGCGCCGGTCGTACCCCCTCGGCCTCCAGTGCGGCGCGCGCCAGTCGCATCGGCAGGGACTCGTGGGCGACACCGTCGATCGCCGCGTACAACGACACGCGCCGGACCAGACCATCCTCGTCGAGTGGAAGATTCACGAACCCGTATCGGCCGCTGGACCGCAGTTCCTCGTGCGGTCGAACCTCGATCGCGGTCGCGTCTGCGTAGCGCGAGATGCCGAAGACCTGGGGTGAAGCGCGGAGCTCCTCAGCGAGCCTGGCCGTGCCCGGCGGCACCGCGAGGTCCCTGTAGATGTCGATCCCGATCGCCCGGGGCGACTGCGCAACGATGGCGGCCACGAGATCGGCGAGCTCGTCGTCCGAGAGTGGCCAGTGCCCCAGCGAGGAGATCAGGTCATCGTCGAGACCGACCAAGGCGACGGAGGAGGATCGCGTCGAAGGCAGAGATCGAAGGATGGCATCTGACAGCGCGAGCTCGGCCTGTTGCAGCCACCCGAAGATCATCGCGATCGCGACCGTCACCAGTGAAACCAACGCGCCACTAACGCCCAGTCGTGCTCCGGTGCCGAACCAGGTCTCAGCCGCCCGATCGGCGTCGCGAGAAGCCATTCTCATGCGGGGCAGATCAGAGTGACCGGTTGACCGACGGCTCTCCTGAGGATGCGCAACGCGTCCGACGAGACGAGCATGCGGTTGTCGTCGACATCGCAGACACGAAGGTCGCAATTCGACTGGCCAACTGCAGCTCTCAACGCGAACAGCGCATCGGCAGTCTTGGGGTCAGCGCCGGTGGAGTTCGTCGGCTTGCCGCACGGGATCCGTACGCAGGCCACTCCGCAGTACTCGCCTGCGACGAAGCTGGAATTCCCGTCGTCGCACTCCTCCGCCGCGTCCAGATTGTTGTCCCCGCAGACGCCCCCGCACCCGTCCACGACAACCCCACCACACACGCCGCTGCCGCATTGATCGTTCTCCGTGCAGGGATCTTCGTCGTCGCAGTCGGACCCGTTCGCAGCGAATCCGTCCGCAGTGCACGATGCCGTGCTTCCCGTGCATGTCTCCGCGTCGTCGCAGGTTCCGACCGCGGCGCGACAGACCGTCGTCGAAGCCTCGAAGGCATCTACCGGGCAGTCCGACGACGTGCCCGTACACGACTCGACAGCGTCGCAGACTCCGGCCGCAGAACGACAGGGAATGCTCGAGCCCGATCGAAGATCGGCGGGGCACAACTTGGAGAAGCCGTTGCACGATTCGGCCGGATCGCAGATGCCCGCCGAGAGACGACAGGCTACGGCCGTCGTCGCGACGACGTCCCCGGGACAGCTCGCGCCCGCGCCGGTGCAGTACTCCGCCGGATCGCAGATTCCTGTCGATTCGCGACAGACGCTGCTGCTCGAGAGCAACGAGTCCGCCGGACACGATGTCGTCAAACCCGTGCAACTCTCGCCGATATCGCAGAGGCCCGCCGCCGGCCTGCACGGAGTCGCCGGGGCCGCCAGTCCGTCGGGCGGGCAGGAAGGAGTCGTCGCATTGCAGCGCTCGGCCAGGTCGCAACCGCCAATCGCCTCACGACAGATCGCCGTCGATGGTAGGAGGGAATCCGGGGGGCACGTCGCGCTCGACCCCGTGCACGACTCGCCTGCGTCGCACGTGCCTGCGGTCGCGCGACAGATCGCGCTCGCCGAAAGGAACGCATCGGGCGGGCAGGCACTTGCGAACCCCGTGCAGCTCTCGGCGGAGTCGCACGTTCCCGCCGCCGCTCGACACACGGTCGTCGAAGCGGCCAGGGCATCGGCGGGACAGGCGGCGCTCGATCCGGTGCACTGCTCCACGGTGTCGCAGACGCCGGACGAGGCGCGACAGGTCTCGTTGCTCCCGACGAAGACGTCGGCGGGGCAGGCGGCGATCATTCCGGGACAAAGCTCCGCCAGGTCGCACGCGCCGGCGGCGGCCCGGCAAACGACAGCCGCGTTGCCGGCGTCGTGCACGCAGGTGCCGGCCCCCTCGCAGCGGTCGATGGTGCAAGGGTTGCCGTCGTCGCACGTCAGCCCATCGCAGGGATCCGGGCACGTCTGGCCGTGAACCGAGCAGATCCCGTTGAGGCAGGAATCGTTCCCGTTGCACTCGACGCCGTCGTCGCACGGAAGCTGATTCGCTTCGTGAATACATGTGCCGGCGCCGTCGCAGGCGTCGGTCGTACACACCGATTGGTCGTCCGAGCACGGCGTTCCAGGCAGCGCGAGCGCGTCCGCCGGGCAGGCCTTGGCCGATCCGTCACATTTCTCTGCCGGATCGCAGTCTGCCGTGCTCGCCCGACAAGCGACGGCCGTCCCGACGACCGCGTCTGCAGGACACGCGGCCAAAGTTCCGCTGCAGTTCTCCGCCGCGTCGCAGACTCCGACCGCGCCCCGGCACGCGGTCGTCGTGCCGAGGAAAGCGTCGACAGGGCAGGCCGCCGACGAGCCGGAACACCGTTCGACAGCGTCGCACACCCCTGCGGTCGCACGGCAGGTCGCTGTGCTCGGCAGCAATACGTCGCTCGGGCAGGCAATCCCTGTGCCCGTGCAGGACTCGACGGCGTCGCACGCGCCGACGACGACTCGGCAGGGAGTCGCGGTTCCGAGAAAGGCGTCCGGGGGACAGCTTGCACCGGAGCCGGAGCAGGTTTCCGCCGCATCACAGGCGCCCGCCACGGGGCGACACGTCACCGAGCTCGCGCGCAACGCATCGGACGGACACGTCGCGCTCGAGCCGGTACACATCTCCGCGACGTCGCACACACCCGCCGAACCGCGGCACGCGGTCGCCGTACCGAGGAATCCGTCGGGCGGACAACTCGCCGTCGAGCCCGTACAGGTCTCGGCCGTATCACAGATGCCCGTCGCCGAACGGCAGGTCGCGGTGGTGGGCAGCGACGCGTCGGCCGGACATGCTGCGCTGGAGCCTTTGCAGCTCTCTGCGACGTCGCACACGCCGGTCATGACACGACAGACCGTCGTCGTGCCGAGGAATCCGTCGGGTGGACAGCTGGCGCTCGAGCCCGTGCATTTTTCGGCCGAGTCGCACACCCCGCTGGCCGCACGACACGAGATCGCGCTCGAAAGCAGGACGTCGTTGGGGCATGCCGCGCTCGTTCCCGTGCAGACCTCCGCCGCGTCGCAGACGCCGCCGGAGCCACGGCACGACGTCGCGCTGCCGAGAAACCCGTCCATCGGGCATCCGGTGGTCGATCCCGTACACTTCTCGGCCACGTCGCAGATGCCGGCACTGGCACGACACGTGGTCGTGGTCGACAGAAGCGTGTCGACGGGACACGCCGCACTCGTACCGGTGCATGCCTCGGCAGGATCGCACACACCGGCGGAAGTCCTGCACGTCCCTGTTCCCGCAAACCCGTCTGCCGGGCAGGCGGTGGCCGAACCGGTGCACTTCTCGGCCACGTCGCAAACCCCGGCCGTCGTCCGACACGTGGTCGTGCTGCCGAGCAGGACGTCGGCGGGACAACCCGCCGAAGAACCGGAGCACTTCTCGGCGACGTCGCACACACCCGCGGCGGGACGACACACGCTGGCGGTCGTCAGGAAGGCGTCCGCCGGACAGGAGGCGGAACTGCCGTTGCAGGTATCCGGCGTATCGCAGACCCCGACGGCGACGCGGCAGACCATCCCCGCATTGCCGGCCGTGTGGACGCACGATCCCGCAGCGTTGCACTGGTCGACCGTGCACGGATTGGAGTCGCTTGCACACGGAGTGCCTTGGCTCAGCGGCACGCCGCAGGAGCCCTGGCCGTTGCACACAGCCTGGAGACAGCCGCCTTGAGCGCCGGTGCACGCGTGGGGAGATTCGTAGAGGCAACCCGAGGAACAGCAGTCGCCGTTCGCCGTGTTTCCGTCGTCACACTGTTCGGGGAACTGAGCGACGCCGTCGCCACAGCGGGCTGCGTTGCTCTCCTGCGCACAGACGGGCGAGCATCCATCGCCGCCGACCGTGTTCTCGTCGTCGCATTCCTCGCTGATCCAGTCGGTCTGGTTGTCTCCGCACCTGAAGTTGCGGCAGGTCGGACGGCACTGGTTCGGAAGCCAGGAGTTGGCAACTCCGTTGTCGCATTCTTCCCCCACGCCGAGGAACCCATCTCCACAGCCCGCGCCATCGCAAGACTCGTTGGGCTTGATCACGCACTGACTGGTGCAACAGTTCCCACCGCAGGGGCCTCTGTCGCACTGTTCCCCGAGTTCCGGCTGCAAGACGTAGTCGCCGCAGAATCCAGGCGAGGAGATGGACAGGTCGAATGTACAGTCCGGAGAACAACCGTCCCCCGGCGCGCTGTTCCCGTCGTCGCACTCCTCGTACAGGAAGTCGGTGATCCCGTCTCCGCACGAGAACGGACGACAATCCGGTCGGCAACGGTTCGGTTCGACCGCGGTCAAGCCCGCGTCGCATTCCTCGCCAAGCTGCACCAGGCCATCTCCGCATGTGAGCGGAACCGTCACGCAGTCGGCAGAGCACGCGTCGCCGGCGGCCGTGTTTCCGTCGTCGCACTCCTCTCCCACTTCGAGCACCCCGTTGCCGCAGGCACGAGGATGGGGATCCTGTTGCATGCAGTAGATGCGACGCGATTCGCTGCAGGCCCGGAAAGGGTCGCTGGGATCCCCGGAGCCCTGGGTCCACTCGAAGTCGCTCGCACATTCGTCGCCGCGACCACCATAGCCTGCGGTAGTCGACCAGTTGGCACACCCCGAATTCGGCGCCCCGCTGGCTTGGGTGCCCGTCCACGCCCCCGTGCAATCGACCGTCGAACGGAACTCGTCGCAGCCCACAGGGAGGTCGAGGTACCCGTCCAGCAGGTCTGCGAGGTTGGCGGCGATGACACCGCCGCCGCAGGTCCGGATGAAAGGCCCGGAGGTCGGATTCAGGCGGGATGCCGCAGGCGTCCCGGCGCCGTCCGGGCTGCCAAGCCAGGCTTTGAAGTCGCCGGTGAGACCAGCCTCTGCCGCGCGCGCGTTGCACTTCGCATCGGCACCGGCGAAGCCGTCCATGGCACCCGAATAGCGGGTGCTGGTGGCGAACATCAGGCAACCCACACCGTCGCAGCCCTCATGCTGGCAATCGGGGCTGCATCCGTCGCCCGACACGGAATTGCCGTCCTCGCACGTCTCGCCGTCGTTCAGGATACCGTCGCCGCAGTACTCGACGACGCAATCGGAGGAGCAACCGTCCCCGTCGCCGGTATTTCCATCGTCGCACTCCTCCGAAAGCGAGTCCGTAATCACGTCGCCGCAATACGGGAGTCGGCAGTCCCGCCGGCAACGATTCGGAACGGAGGTGGAGAGAGCCTCGTCACACTCCTCGCCCGGCTCCACCGTTCCGTTTCCGCAGGTCACCGGGAACAAGAAGCATTCCGTCGTGCATCCATCCCCGTTCTCGAGGTTCCCGTCGTCGCACTCCTCGTAGTCGGTCACGAGCGTATCGCCACAGACTCGGGGCGAGCATCGGAGTTCCACGGAAGCCCTAGGAGCTGGAACGATCGACCCCCCAGCGAATGTGGCGGCCCGCACCACGTGAGCCGAGACTCCCTCGATCGACCCGCCTCCGGCTGGAAGATGGAAAGCGCATCCGAAGACGTTGCCTGGGCCCTCCATCGCAGGGCAGGAAGATCCTGCGAAGCGAACCACGCCGTCGGCCGTGTCGTTGAAGAATCCGCCCTTGATCGGCGTACCCCGATAATAGACACAATTCGCGGAAGCCCCTTCTCCGGGGATGCTCGCCTCCGAGTTTCGGTATTCGAGGACCACTTCCAGGAGATTGGCCGAAACCGCGTCGGCCAGCGAAACGACTACTTCGCAGTACTTGCAGGTCGAAGGCTCCCCGTAGCAAGACCAGCCTAATTCCCGGCGGCACATCAGATCGCATCCATCTGCCTCGACCCGGTTGCCGTCGTCGCACTCCTCTCCGAAGGCCAACAGGCCGTCGCCGCATACCCGAGGGAAAAGCACGCAGTACGCGGGGCAGCTGTCCCCGCCCGACGTGTTGCCGTCGTCGCAATCTTCTCCCTCGTCGACCTGACCGTTACCGCAGTTCGTCGTGACGACTTCGTAGATGGAATCGCCGTAGCCGATGCGCAGGCGTGAGCCGTCCGACGTGAACGCCATGTCGGCCAGGCCGACGAGCCCGCTTGTCGGCAGACCGGACACGATCGTCGTCGCGACGGCCGACGGAGTGATGCGAAGGACGAATCCGCCGCCCTGGTCAAGCACATAGAGATCCTCTCCGAATCCGCCGCCGCGCCCGAACGCGATTGCGATGGGGTCCACGAGCGGCGCTCCCGCAAGAAACGAGTTACGCGCGCCTGTGGGATCGACCCGATCGATCGAAGGTGGTGCCAGTTGGGATCTCACCACATAGAGGTGCTGTCCGAACGAAACGGGCACACGCGAGGCGATGTCGCGCAGGGAATCGTCCAGCGCCCAACCGGAGTACAACGTAGAGAGCGTCGTGTTGGCACGTACCTGGTAAACGTTGGGGGCGTAGGGGCTGACCCCTTCCATGTCGAGGACGTACAGCCCCGTTCCGAAATCGTGACCGGGGCTGAGGACCAGCGCCAAGGGGTCTGTCCTCGAACTGTTCTCCACCGGCCCCGGCAGTGTCGTGACCGCCGCCCCCGGACAAGTCCCGCCAGCGGCGAGACACGAGGCGAGATCGAACTTGAACAGGCTGCCCCCGCAGCACTCGTTCGATCCATTGGCATTGATGTCGGCCACGACCACGGAGGTGCCGGCCGGCGCGGTCCCGTCGCCCAGCAACGATCGCGAAGGATAGGACATCACGCGGCCGAGGTTCACGGTGGTGAATGTCGGGGACGGTCCCGCGAAGTTCACGTGGAGGAGGGCCGCGGGAGTGCTCGGGGCCACAAACCAGCGCGACACCAGCACCGCGTCGGGATCGAGGGCGAGGATACCAGCCTGCCCGTGGAGCCGGGTGTCCTCGACCAGTAGCCGGACGTCATAGCCTGTCGCAGCCGTCACCACCGCAGCCGCGTCGTCCACGACGCCGAACATCAGGCCGAGCACAGACAGCACCGATGCCGTTGCAGCGGGGACGTCGGCGCGAACTCGCTGAATTGTGACCCGGATCATGCCAATGGATCGTTGTCGATATTCCTACCTGCGGTACTCGAGCCAAGCCAGCCCGTTCGCGGAGGTCGCCATTCAGCGTCCACCCACAGCGAAACGCTCCAGGGGCCGCAGGTCGCCGGTGATCCCGAGATGGATTCCGAAATCCTGCGCGCTACCGGTATCCGGCGCCGCGTCGAGCATCGGGATTCCGACGTCGACGATGGTCTCGAGAAAATCGCCGAGGCGCCCACGCAGTCCGACGCCGATCGATACCAGCGTCGAGGGGCCCGGCTCGGCCCGGCCGATGAGGTCGACGGTCGCCGTATCGAAGAAGAGATGGGACTCGACGAGGGTCTCGCCCGATGGGGACCGGCGGAGCGGCACCTGGAACTCGACGGAGCCGATCACGCCGTTGTCGCCGGTCGCATAGGATTCCGGATATCCACGCACGCTGTCGTGACCGCCTGCCACCAACTGCTCCGAAGGAAAGAGAGCTCGTGTCGAATACTGCCCGTCGACACGGACCAGGATGCTCCCGATCGAGGAAACTCTCCGCAGCAGCTGGAGCCGGGCGAGGAACGCGGTGAATTCCGCGTCTGGGCGCTTGTCCGGGTTTTCGGTGGCACCGAGCAGGTCCGTCCCCTGGGAAAGCCGGAGTCGGCCCGCGAAGGCCGTGCTCGCGTTGCGCCACCGGGTCTCGAACGCGAAGCGAAGTGGAGTAACGGTGGTCTCTCCGTTGTGAGCTCCAGGCACGAACGAAAAGTCCACGCCGAGCAGAGAGGACACGGTCTTCGTGTGATCGATACCGATCTGCACGGCGTGACGTTCCGCGACGGTTTCGTGAACCATCCAGGTCAGCCCGAGACCATACGTATGGCTCTCGCTCTCGATGTCGAGCTGCGAGAACGGCGCCTCCACGACGCTATTCGCGGAATACTCGCCGAACGCTTCTGCAACGAGCCCGAGGACGGGGATCGGCAACTCATAGCGCGCGCCGACGTCCGTACTTCCTTCGGTCGCCCCGGAATAGACCGCGAGCTCCTGCGCTCGCCCGAAGAGGTTGTCGTACGAAAGCGTGACGGTCCCGCCGGCTTCACCGACCGACGTCTCCGTCCAGTTGTCGAGTTGGGCCTGTGCGCGGAACGGACTCCGGTCCTCGACGCGGAGTCGCAGCACGCTCTCTCCGAGGCGTGCTGTGGGCTCCAGCTCTGCGTTGATCCGTCGTACCCGACGGTCGCTCGTGAAAAGCTGTAGCGACTCCTCCAGCTGATGGATGTTCACAGGCTCGTCGACCACTGCAAGCACCCATCTTCGGAGGTAATCCGGGGAGAAATGCTCCGCGCCAGTCACCTTCACGTCCACGAGGCGACCCTCGACGATATCGATGCGCACGATGCCATCGAGAACCTCCTGATCAGGCAGCACGGCTCCCGACGAAACGTATCCCGCATCGACGTAGAGTCTCGTCAGAGCATAGCGAAGCTCCTCGAGGTCTTCGTAGGACACGGGCCGCCCCGCGTAACGCGCGAGGAGAGGCTGGAGCTGTTCGTGGGTGAAGACGGTGTTCCCCCGAAGATCGAATGAACGAACCTCGATGCGGTCGGCGGCCGACAGGCTATCGGCCTTCGCCGGCGGCGACGGCATCGAAGGCGCGCGGAGTCCCTCGATGGGCTTCGTCGGGAGCAGTGGTTCCGGTGCGACGAGCGGCGGGGTCGTCAGCTCTCGATGCGTCGGCGCAGCCGGTCGCGTCTCGGCGCCCGCCGGTAGCGCGAAAGCCAAGCCCCACAGAATCACGCCGGCGACGAGCGCTCGGCAGAACCGGATCGCAATCAGTGCCCCGCAGCGTCGCACGAGGTTCGCTCGCCGGAGCCCTCCGTCAGTGAGCTTTGCCCCTTCTCGAGAGCGTCGGCGCAGAGATTCGCGACCAGAGGGAGGCCGGTGTCGAGCGAAGTCGACAGGCGCTCCAGCGACGAGGCCAGGTTGACCTGCGCCGCGGCGACCGTGACGGTCCCCGACAGTTCCGGGCGTCCCGCGCTCGCGCTCAGAAGCTCCTGACGGGCTTGCGAGGCGGCGAAGCCGCTGACGTCGAGCAGGATGGCACCGCCACGTCCCTCGGCAGCCCGAGCGGTGATGAGTGCGTCCTTACCGGGAGTCAGCGGATCCTCCACGATCGGGCCCGGCGCATGCACCGGGCCGGCCACGAGCGAAAGAGCGCGAATCGTCAAGTTGCCGCCGTTCCCGGATCCCCCGACCGTCGACGCGCTGATCCGCGTCCCCGCATCCATCACGATATGCGTATCGGGTGCTTCGATCGTGATGTTCGCACCGGAGCCGAACTCGGCACGCGCGGTGATGGTGGATTGGTCCATCAGCCGCAAGGGGCCGCGCTCGAGCCTGATGCGTATGTCCCCTGAACCACCTGTTCCGAAATTCTGCGCGGAGATCTTCGAGTTCTTCTGAAGTTCGAGACTGCCTGCATCGATCGCAACCGTACCAGCCGCGCCGCTCGTGGCCAGCGACGGATTGTGGACGACCTCGGACTGGATGCGGGAGCCGGAAAGCGTGAGCGTGTCGCTCACAGCGACACGTACGTCGCCGCTTCTCGATGCGTTGTCGGACTGGCTGCGCAGGGCCGACAGTTCCGACAGTGTCGCGTGCTCAGCCTCGACCTCGACGGATCCGGCGTCCCCGCCGGCTGCGCCGAACGAGGTCGAACTCACGTCCGTCGCCCGCAGGGAGAGATCCCCGGCGAGGATCCGAATCGAGCCACTTGCGCCCGCCGAGCCGGTGCTGGTCGAGACCCCCGAGCCGGACAGATCGACGAGCTGCGCCGAGAGAACAATGTCGCCCCCCACTCGTTCGCCGGCGGACTGGGTCCGCACGATCGAGTCTGCAATCGTGAGTTCCTGTTCCGCATCCATCTCGATGCCCGTCTCCTCGTCGCCGGCAGCAGACCCGGTACTTATCTGGCTCGCGCCGACCACGATTCGGCCGCCACGCAGCCACACTCCGCCGCCTCCGGCCCTGGCCATCGAGAGCCCGGAACCCGTGAGCGAGAGTCTGCCGTCGAATTCCGGCGACCCCTCCCCCGCCTTGCCGTCGAGACCGACTTCGCCGCGGAAAGAGTCGCCCACAGCCGTTGCGACGAAGTCGGCGCCGTCCCCGACGATCTTCGCGTCGGTCAGCGCCACCGCTCCCGCAACGAGCGCGAGCCGCGACGGCGCACCGTCGTCCCGGGATCCAACCGCGAGCTCCGCCCCCCGGACTTCCACGCGCCCCGTCCCGAGGCCGAGGAATCCGAATGCCGCCGGGTTCGCCGCGGTCAGCGTCGAGCCCTTCGAGAGAGACGCATGGAACTCGGCACCATCGTCGAATCGAAGATAGTCCGCCGTGGTCGCCGCGAACGCTCCCGGAACATCGAGGACGGCTCCAGGTCCGAATACGACACCGCTGGGATTGATGAGGTACACGTCCGCTTCCGGCATGTTCGAGCGGATGGTTCCGTCGATCTCGGAGGCGGTCTGACCGGTTACTCTGGCGATGACGTTGCGGACGGACTCCGGCCCCGAGAACGTCGCGGACTCGTGAATGCCGAGGCTGAAGTCTTCGAAACTATGAAAGAGATTGCGGCCGCGAAGTTGCCCGTAGTCAGACAGAATCTCGAAGTCGGGGCCGCCGAGCGGGCCTTTCGGTCCGAGCGACCCGTCGAGCACCAAGCCCGCGCGCCCGTCTGCCGCAACAAGCAACCAACCGGTCGTCAGAACCGTTCGAAGCCACGTTCCGTATCGAACGGCCATCCGGCGCAGGATGCTAGGGGACAGGCCAGCGGGCAGCAAGCGAGGCGTCCATCTCGCTCGGCTCGGCGAGGCCTCCGACCGAATCGGCGCCCCTCGCGCCGCGGAAAGCGGAACCTGAGCCGGCCTGTAAGCCGGATCCTGTGCGACCGCTTGCGCGGCCCGGCAATCATTCCTCTAGGCCGGCAGTTGCCTGCCGGCTCGAGCGACCTGTACCCGGAGGCCTGGGGCGAGCAGCCCGCCTCCCTATTTGGTCTTGCTCCGGGTGGGGTTTACCTAGCATCCGCCGTCACCGGCAGATCTGGTGAGCTCTTACCTCACCGTTTCACCCTTACCGCCGCCTTTCGGCGTCGGCGGTTTGTTTTCTGTGGCACTTTCCCCGCCTCGCGGCGGGCCGTCGTTAGCGGCCACCCTGC
>CAYYVZ010000026.1:0-22853 GCA_964475235.1 uncultured Myxococcales bacterium
CTCCGGGCGCGACCACTCCGGGCGCCACCACGCCGAACAACGGCAATGCCGGCGACGTCGAAGGCGCGAGCGGGGCCGGCAAGGAAAGTCATGTCCAAGAAAAGTAGCCCGACGCTGATCGGCGCATTCGTGATCGGCGCGGTCGTGCTCGCAGTCGTGGGGGTCACGATCTTCGGCTCGGGACGCCTCTTCCGCGAGACGTACAAGTACATCTGCTACTTCGAGAGCGACGTGAGCGGCCTCGCCACCGGCGCCAACGTGAAGCTGAAGGGCGTCAAGATCGGCACGGTCGATCGCATTCTCCTCTCGGTTGGCGACATGGCGGCGCTGTCCGGCGCGCGTGAGAAGTTCTACGTACCCGTGGTCATCGAGCTCGATGCCGACAAGCTTTCCTCGCTCGGCGCCGAGGCCAAACCCGATCCGGAGACGGTCGCCCAACTCGTCACGCGCGGCCTTCGCGCGCAGCTCGCTTCGGAAAGCTTCGTGACGGGCGTGCTCTACGTAAAGCTCGATCTTTTCCCCGGTACGCGCGGGCTGCGGCTCGGCGACGAAGCCAAGCCTCCGTATCCGGAGATCCCGACGCTGCCCTCGCAGCTCGAGGAAGTGTGGCTCAAGGCCGCGCAGTTCCTCGCCGACCTGCAGGCGATCGACCTCAAGGGACTCGTGGACGAGATCAAGTTCGCGGCCACGTCCGCGCGCGAGCTGCTGAGCAACCAGAACCTCAAGGACGCGATCGACCACATCGACGAGACCGTGAACACGCTCGACTCCACGCTGGCGAGCCTGCGCGCCACGTCGGACGAGACCCGCGCCGTGCTCGAGCCGCTACGCAAGGAAATGGAGCCGACGCTCGCCGAGCTGCGCGCGACGCTTTCGGAGCTGCGCGACACGTCGAACACGGCCGGCGATGTGCTGAGGCCGGACTCGCCGCTCATCGTTGCCCTCGAGAAAGCGCTCGGCGATGCCTCCGTCACGGCGAAGAGCCTGAACAAGCTCGCGGCGATGCTCGAGCGCCAGCCCGACGCATTGCTCAAAGGCAGAGGGGAACCGGAGGACGAATGATGGTGACGCAGGGTAGAATTCTGGCCGCTCGTGCGCGGCTCGCGCTTGCAGCCGCCGCCGTCGTGCTCGCATCGGGCTGCGCCGGCATGCTGGCTCCGGAGCCCGACAAATCCCACTACTTCGTGCTCTCGTCGGAGGGCAGCGCATCGTTCTCTCCCGGAAACCGCAGCGACGTCTGGCTCGGGCTCGGGCCGGTGAGCATCCCGAGCTACCTCGACACGCAGAGCATCGTTCGCAGCGGCGCCGGCGGCAGCATCCAGTACGTGAATCACGCCTTCTGGGCCGAAGACCTGAGCGACGGCTTCACTCGCGCGCTGCTCTACCGCACGGCCAAACGCATCGGCACCGCGCACACGGCTACGTTCCCGTGGTACGCGTCGACGCGCGTCGACTGGAAGGTGCCGGTCGACGTACTGCGCTTCGAGGCCACTTCCGACGGACGCGCAGTGCTCGTCGCGCGCTGGACCGTGCAGCGCACCAAGGACGGCGTGGTCCTCGCGGGCGCCGAATCCGTGCTGGAGGAAACTGCCGGCAACGATCCGGCCCTCGTCGTCGACGCCCTCAGCCGCTGCGTCGATCGGCTGGCCGACGCCATCGCGGCAGCCGTGGCTCGGGCCCACCCTTCGAAAGGGGGGTGACTGGGCTCCGCCGAAGCGCTAGGAAATCCAGCCAGTCCGGTCCGCCCGGACCGGCGAGGAGGATGGCACCGGTGCAGAACCTCGTACTTGCTTCCGTGGGCGTATCGCTCGGACTGCTCGCGGCGTTTCCGTCGACGTCTCACGCCGACGTCGCGATCACGAGCTGCGGCACCGTCGTCCCCAACGGCAACGTCGGCACCCTTTCGGCCGACCTCGATTGTTCGGCCTTTCCGTCGACGGCGATCAGCCTCGGTGCGGCAGCCGCACTCGACCTCGCCGGGTTTCAGCTCATCGGCAATCCATCCGCGACAGCGGCCAACGGAGTCACCTGCGCGGCCAGCTGTACGGTGCGCGGCCCCGGGACGATCCGCGACTTCTCGCAGGACGGCATTCACGCGGAAGGAACGGCGACGCTGCACCAGGCGACGCTCTCGAACAACGCCGGAAGCGGAATCCGCGCCAAGCAGATCACCGTGGTCGACAGCATCATCGAAGGAAGCGGGCTCCACCCCATCTACGCGACCGCCTCGGCCTCGCTCACGAATTCGATCCTCCGCAACAATTCGGGGTCGGCGCTCGCCGACAATCGTCCGACCGACGGAGCGCTCAAGGGAACGCTCACGGCCGACAACTGCACGTTTACCGACAACAGCGGAGGGATATTCGCCGTGGTCAAGGCAACCGTCCGATCCTCGACCTTCGAAAGAAACGGTTCCACCGTCCACGCGCATTCGGTCACCGTGCAATCCAGCCGGTTCGAGGACAACGGCAGGGCGCCCGACGCCTGCGGCCTGGGCGAAAGGCCACGGGTCTCGATCTCGGACAGCGTCCTTCGCAACAACGACTCCGGGATCTGCGCCATCTGGTACGACCACAACTTCAACCCGAGCGGGTCGACGAAGATCCGCGACTCGGAGGTCTCGGGTGGCGACGACCAGGGGATCAACACGTTCGCCGCCAAGATCGAGCGCTCCGACGTGAGCGGGCACGGTGGACACGGGGTCGAAGCGTCGCGAATCGTCGTTTCGGAATCGACGGTGAGCAACAACGGCGGGGACGGGCTTCGGGCCTGGTCGAGCTACGCTTCGAGCCGCTTCGAGCGGTCGTTCATCGCAAGGGTCGTCGCCAACGAGGTTTCCGTTTCCGGAAACACGGCGTCCGGAATCCGCAGCGAGGACAATCTTCGCGTGACGGGAAGCGGCGTGAGCGGCAACTCGCTGAGCGCGCCGTGCAATGTCGAGCCCGGCGTCTACTGCGCCGATCTCGTCTCGGGAAGGAAGCCCGGGGTCGTGGAAACGACCTGCGACACCAGCCTCGATGTCGACACTGCGACCGATTGGGACGTCTGCGCGCTCGACCAGTAGGGAGCCGACGGCAGTGCCCCGGATCGCGGGGTGACACGGACGCCTCCCCCCGCTAGATGGGTTGTCGCCGCACGTTCCTCCTGCCGGACGTGTCGCAGCCCAATCTGCCCCGTCAGGAGGAGTCGGACATGTCGCGCGAGCTCGAAGAAGGAACGGACGTCAAGCTGGACTTCGCGAAGCTGATGAAGATCGGCGAACGCAGCCAGCACGTGGTTCCGGTCGTCCTCCAGCACGCCGACACGAAGGACGTGCTCTACCTCGCCTACGCGAACGAGCTCGCGCTCGCCGAGACCCTCAAGACGCGTCGCGCCGTGCTGTGGTCCACGTCGCGCAACGAGCTGTGGCGCAAGGGCGAAACTTCGGGAGATTTCCTCGATCTCGTCGACGTCCGCATCAACTGCGAGCAGAACTCCTTGCTCTACGTCGTGCGGCCGGTGAAAAAGGGTTGTTGCCACACCAAGGACGCGCACGGCCAGACGCGCGAGACCTGCTACTACCGCAGGCTCGAGTCGTCGGAGGCCGCCGCGTTTCTCGACGGCATGCGCTGACCGCGCCGCGGCCAGCGCACGAACCACAGGGCGGATCGCACCGAACCCTCTCGAGGGGAAAGGTGAGGCCCGGATCCCAGGGCCCGGAACCGGCAAGATCCGGTTAGTCCGAAGGGAGAGCATCGGCCGATGAAAGAAACCCGCCAGACCTTCTGCCGCATCTGTGAAGCCCTCTGCGGCCTCGAAGTGGACGTCGAGGACGGCCGCGTCGTCGAGATCCGTCCCGACAAGCAGCACGTCGTGACCGACGGCTTCGCGTGCGCGAAGGGCCTCAAGCAGCACAAGATGTACGACTCGCCCGACCGGCTGAAGTACCCGATGAAGCGCATCGGCGACCGCTGGCAGCGCATCTCGTGGGAGCAGGCCAACTTCGAGATCGGCGCGAAGGTGAAGGCGATCCGCGCCGACACCGGGCCGAACTCGATCGCGATGTACGTAGGCACCGCCGCGGGTTTCGGCGCGCTGCATCCGGTGTTCGCGCAGGGCTACATGACGGGGCTCGGCAGCAAGAGCATGTACTCGTCGGCCACGCAGGACTGCGCCAACAAGTTCGCGGTCGCGCGCCAGGTCTACGGTTTTCCGTTCACGCAGCCCTTTCCCGATCTCGAGCATACGAACTGTCTCATCATCACCGGCGCCAACCCGGTGATCTCGAAGTGGTCGTTCCTGCAGGTTTCGAATCCGATCAAGCGGCTTCGCGAGATGGAGGCGCGCGGCGCCAAGATCTACATCGTCGATCCGCGGCATACAGAGACAGCGAAGGTCGCGGGCGAGCACGTCTTCATCCGGCCCGGCACCGACGTCTTCTACTTCCTGTCGTTCCTGCGCGAGCTCATCAAGAGCGGCGGCGTCGATCGCGCGCGCGTCACGGCCCACATGCGCGGATTCGACGATCTCGAGAAGCTCGCCGAGCCGTGGACGCCGGAGCGCACCGAGACGGTCACGCAGATTCCGGCGGCAAAGCTGCGCGAGATGGTCACGACCTACCGCGAGGCGCGCGGCGCGGCGATGTACTGCTCGACCGGCGTCAACATGGGCGGCAACGGCTCGCTCGCGTTCTGGATCCAGGAGTGCATCAACGCCGTGTCGGGCAACCTCGACCGCCGCGGCGGAACGCTGGTCGGCATGGGTGTCACCGATTTCATCGCGTTCGGGAAGAAGACCGGAACGCTGCTCAGCCAGAACACGTCGCGCGTCGGCGGCTTCACGTCGACGAACGACGCGTTTCCGGGCGGAATTCTCGCGGACGAAATCCTGACGCCGGGCCAGGGCCAGGTGCGTGCGCTGTTCGTGACCGGCGGCAATCCGATGCTCACCATGGCCAATGGCGGCCGGCTTCGCGAGGCGTTCGAGAAGCTCGAGCTGCTCGTCACGCTCGACATCTTCCGCACGGAGACCGGCTCGCTCGCGCACTACTGCCTGCCGTGCACTTCGCCGCTTCAGCGGCCCGACCTTCCGTTCATCTTCCCGCTCATGCTGGGGCTCCAGTCGAAGCCGTACCTGCAGGCAACGGACGCCGTCGTCGCGCCGGAAGGCGAGCAGCGCGACGAAGCGACGATTTATCTCGACCTTGCGCGCGCGAGCGGAGTGTCGCTGTTCGGCTCCGCGCCGGTCCAGGTCGGGCTCGAGCTGGCGAAGAAGGCGAATTCGCTTCGCAGCGACGGACAGCCCGCGATTCCCCAGAAGGCGCTGCTTTCCGGAATCCTTCGCGGCACTCGCCAGGGCGGATTCAACAAACTGCTCTCGGAGAAGCACGGGCGTGTGCGCCCCGATCACGAGCCGGGGACGTTTCTCGGCAAACGCGTGATCACTTCCGACGAGCGCGTGGACCTCGCGCCGCGAGTGCTGCTCGACCAGGCCGCGAAGCTCGAGGACGACTTCGAGAAGGAACTGACGTCGGAAGGTAAGCTCAAGCTCATCACGCGCCGCGCGGTGACGACGCACAACTCGTGGACTCACAACCTGGAGGAGTTCGTCGAGGCCGACCGCGTGACGAACTACCTGTACATGCACCCGGACGACGCGCGCACCGCGGGCCTTGCCGACGGCGAGCTCGCCGACGTGACAACCGACACCGCAACGGTGCGCGTGCCGATCAAGCTGCTCGCGGAGCTGATGCCTGGAACGGTGGCGCTACCGCACGGCTGGGGTCATCAGGCGGCAACGGGCCTGAGCGTCGCGAGCAAGACGCGCGGCGTGAACGTGAATCTTCTCTCGCCGGACGGGCCGGACCGCATCGAGAGGGTGTCGGGGATGGCGCATCTGACGGGGTTCCTCGTGGACGTGAAGCCGGCGGCGGGAGAGCGAGCGCACGATTGGGCGGGGGGCGGGGCAGCGTAAGCCCCGCCCGCTTCTACTCCCGACACGCGACGCGCCCACCACCAACATCGTATGCACCCCGGGACGGTGAATCTCGAAGCCGCTTCCGCTTCGATCGTGGAGACCGCCGCCGGCACCTCATGAACCGGCTTCTCTCTCCATTCGCTCTGATGTCGCTCTCGGCAACGTTGGGCTGCTTCGCGGCGAAGCTCCCACCGCCGCTGCTCCCGGCAGAACCCCGACACCACGATGCTCGAGTTCATTTTTGAGATACTCGCGGAGTTCGTTCTCCAGGTCGTCGGCGAGACGCTGGTCGAGCTCGGCCTCTATTCCGTCGCCGAACCGTTTCGACGGCAGCCGAAACCGTGGCTGGCTGCCGTCGGGTACGCGCTCTTCGGTGCCGTCCTCGGCGGGCTGAGCCTCGTCCTTTTCCCGGTCAACTTCGTGTCGCCTGCCAGGCGAGCCGTCAACCTGATCGTCACGCCCATTGGCGTGGGTCTGGCCATGGTAGTGCTCGGGAACTGGCGAGCGCGGCGCGGCCAGCTCGTCATGAGGATCGACAGGTTTTCCTACGGCTATCTGTTCGCGCTCTCGCTGGCACTGGTGAGATACTTCTTCTCGGCATGAGCGCTCGAAGTTCGTGGAGTCGTTCCGGCGTCGCTTCCCGCAAGACCGGGAGCTCTATTGGACCCAGAATCAGAACTCGATGGACCCGCGTCGATTTCCGCAGCGACCGGCAGCGCGCGGCATGCTTCCGGAGTGTTCTCGCGCCGCCGGCCCGCTCCGTCACATCTCCAGCGGCAGCTTCCCGCTCTTCTTCGCCCACCGGAGCGTCACGTAGATCGCCGTCCCGAGCACGAGGAACGCCGCCCACCCCGGTTCCAGCCGGATCCACCCGCGCTCGAAGTACCCGCGCATCACGTCGAGAAACGTGAACATGACGACGAGCGCAAAGAATCCCGAGTACTCGCGCCGCAGCACCATCCGCCACGAGAACTTCACCTGCGAGCGCCGGAACCGCCCGGGGTTCGGAAAAAACGCCGGCGTGCGGTCCGCCCACTCGCGAAATGCGCCCTGGAACTTGTTCGCGAGAAACCTCTCCTCGGCGAGCATGATGCGCTCGTAGTAGAGCGCGAACGCGAGCACGCAGAGGGCGAGCACGAGAAACGACTGCGGGAAAAGCGCGATACCGAGCCAGCTCACGAAGTTGCCGAGGTAGAGCGGGTGCCGGACCAGCGAGTACATGCCGGTGGTATTGAGCGTGTCGGCGACCTGCTCGGTGGTGTTGCGGCCCGACGTGCGGTGCGGGGTCTGGCCGACGACCAGCGCCCGGAGAAAGAGCCCCGACATCGACACCAGGACGCAGAAGACCTCCCAGCGCTCGCCCCACTTTTCGTCGATGCTCTGGCGGGAAAAGTCGCTGAGCGCGTACACGAGCACCGGCAGGAACACGAGGGGCAGGTAACTGCGCCACCGGAACAATGTCTCGCCGGTGGTCGCGAGATCGTCTTTCAGCGCCACTGCCCGGAACTTCCTCGGGGCGCACCTTGCCAGCCCGAACGAGCAAACTCGAACGGGCGAGACCCCGACTTTTGTGGCACGTCACTCGCCGTTAGAATGCGCGCATGTCGCGCTCCCCGCTCCGCCTGGCCCTCTCTGTGGCCGCCGCCGCGCTCGTCGCCGTGTCCACGCTCTCCGCCTGCAAGGAGAAGGAGACGCAACCGCCCAAGCTCGTCGACACCAAACGCTTCGTCTACGACAGGAACGGCGGCCGCGAGATCGTACTCACGCCGGAGCAGGTCGCGCGGCAGGCGGCACGACAGGCGGCACGAAAAGCGCGCAAGAAGGCGGAGCGCGACGCAGCGCGAGTGAGGCAGGCGGAGGCCAAGGCCTTGCGGGATGCAGCGATCGCGGCTGGGGCGACGGCGACTCCCGGTTCCGCGACGCCGCCGAGCGCCGCCACACCGCCGCCGGGTTCCGCTACGCCGCGGGCGGGTTCCGCAACACCCCTCGCACCCGCAGCACCCGCACCTGCCAAGCCTCCCGGCGGCGCGCAGTAAGCGGCCCCTGGTTCGGAGCGCGCCCGCAGCGAATCGCCGGCTCCCTCAGCGCGACGGCAACCCCGGCAACACCGGCTCCGTCTTCGCGCCTGTCGCCAGCCCCCACAGCGTCGGCGCGATCGACGCGTAGCCCCGGTGCCCGACGTCCACCTCGACGTTCTCTACGCCTTCGAAATCGAGCACGCTGCGCCCCGAGGGCTTCGTGCGGTCTCTTCCGAACGGGTACAGGCGCTCGAGGATCGCGTCGCGCCGCGAAAAAACGTGCACGACGCGGCAGCCGCTGCTGATGAGAGGCGGAATCGTCTCGAACGTCGGCGCCGGCGCAGCCGAACCTGCGAACACGATGCGCTCGACGCTGCCCGGCGCGATCACACCGGCCGCGATCGCGTAGAGCACCACGCGACAACCGAGGCTGAACGCGAGAATCGAGGTGGGCCGCCCGGTGGCATGCGCCGTCTCGATGGTGGTCGCGAGCGCCGCAGCGCCGGCCGGCACGTTCGCGACGGCCTGGGCCCACGCCTGCGAGGCCTGCTTCGTTCCCTGCACGGCCGCGTCAACGATGCCGCGCGGAAGGCTCTTCTTCTCGGCGACGCGGCGTGCGACCTCGACGAGGGCGCGGGCGCGCATCTCGCGCAGGTCGCCGCTCGGCCAGTGGACCGGCATCAGGTAGTGGTCGCCGCCGCGCGCGCAGTCGTACAACGCCCGTTCGACCGAGCCGCGCGCCCCTCCGAAACCATGCACGTAGAGGACGTTCATGCGAGGGGGATCCTCATCGTCGGAACTGCGATGGGCGTTTCTTACCACAACATGCATTCGGTGGCATGGCGGCGCGATCATGCACTCCGTGGCATCGCGGCCGGGCGGCCGTCGTGGTAGCTCGTCGAGGTGGCCTCGTCTGCCCCACTCGCCGAAGCCGGCACGCTGCACTCGAAGCTGAAGGAGGTCTTCGGCTTCGACACCTTCCGTCCGCTGCAGGAGGAGATCTCGAGCGCATCGCTGGCAGGACGCGACGTGCTCGCTCTCCTGCCGACCGGCGGCGGCAAGTCGCTCTGCTACCAGCTGCCCGCCCTGCTGCGGCCCGGGCTCACCGTGGTCATCTCTCCCCTGATCGCGCTCATGAAGGACCAGGTCGACGCGATGACGGCGACCGGCGTTCCGGCCACCTTCCTCAACTCCACCCTGGACGAGCAGGAAGCGCGCGCACGGCTGCGCGGACTCTACGGCGGCGAGTACCGCCTGCTCTACCTCGCGCCCGAACGTCTCTTCGCCGGAACGTTTTTCGAGAGGCTGCGCGAATGGAACGTCTGCGCGCTGGCGGTGGACGAAGCCCACTGCATCTCGGAATGGGGGCACGACTTCCGGCCCGAGTACCGGCGCCTCGCCGAGCTTCGCGACATGCTGCCGGACGTGCCGTACCTTGCGCTCACCGCAACGGCGACCGAGCGCGTACGGGAGGACATCCTGTCGCAGCTCCGGCTTCGCGACCCGGCGGTGTTCGTCGGCAGCTTCAACCGGCCGAACCTGACCTACCGTGTCGTCGACAAGGAGAAGCCGTCGGCGCAGGTGCTCGCGTTCGTGCGCGAGCGGCAGGACGACAGCGGCATCGTGTACTGCCAGAGCCGCCGAAGCTGCGAGTCGCTGGCCGAGCACCTCTCGCGCGCCGGAGTCGCGGCGGCGGCCTACCACGCCGGGCTCACGGAACGGCAGCGCACGCGTGCCCAGGACTCTTTCCTGCGCGACGAGGTTCGCGTCATGTGCGCGACGATCGCGTTCGGCATGGGCGTGAACAAGCCGAACGTCCGCTTCGTGGTTCACCACGACCTGCCAAAGAACGTCGAGGGTTACTACCAGGAGACGGGACGCGCGGGGCGCGACGGCCTTCCGGCCGACTGCCTGCTGCTGTTCCGTGCCTCGGACGTCGCCAAGCAGATCGCGTTTCTCGACGACATCGCCGAGCCGGTGCAGCGGCGCATCGCCGAGCGGCAGCTTCGGCAGATGATCCAGTACGCGGAAACGGCCGGCTGCAGGCGCCGCGAGCTGCTCGCGTATTTCGGGGAGACGTTCGAGGCGGAGACTTCGCCCGACTGCGCGGCGGACACGGATGCGGCGGCAGCCGTCGCCTCGTTCGACGCCGCGGCCGGGACGGTTTCGGAATCCCTGCCGTCCGGCGCCGGTTGCGGCGCCTGCGACAACTGCCTCGAGCCGCGCGAGACGTGGGACGGCACGATCGCCGCGCAGAAACTGCTGTCGACGATCGTTCGTGCACGCCAGGGCGGGATGCGGGGCGACGCGTCGTTCGGGCTCGCGCATCACGCCGAGGTGCTGACCGGCGGCGACACCGAGCGCATCCGGCGCTGGGGCCACGAGAAGCTGACGACATACGGCATCGGCAAGGAGCACTCCCGCGCCGAATGGCAGGCGATCGGCCGCGAGCTGCTGAGGTTCGGATTCCTGCGCTCGTCGACGGGCGAGTTCCCGACGGTCGAGCTCACCGAGGAAGGGATGGACGCGCTGCGCTCGCGCCGGTCGGTGAGCCTGACGCGGCTACCGGCCCGGCTCGCTCGTGCCGACAAGAGGACCGGCGGTGCCGCTGCCGTGCCGCGTCCGCCGAAGAGTCGCGCGGGCGACATCGTTTGCGACGAGACCCTGTTCGACCTGTTGCGCGGCCTGCGGCGCCGCATCGCCGACGAGATGTCGGTGCCGGCCTACATCGTCTTCGGCGACGTCACGCTGCGCGAGATGGCTCGCGACATGCCTCTCACTCCCGCCGCGCTGTCCGGGGTCACGGGAGTCGGCGCGAAGAAACTCGAGCAGTTCGGCGACGCGTTCCTCGAAGCCATCCGCGAGTACGCGAAATCGGGGACGGATCCCGATTCGCCGGCACTTCGATAGAGCCATTCCAACGTCGCGCTCTCGCGCTCCTTACGGATTGGAACCGGACTCGCCGCTCGCCGGCTCGCGGCTCCCGTCCCCGATTTCGCGATCTCAGGCTTTGTGGTCGAGCTTGTAGGTGACCGTCGCGCGGGCGACGCGGTCGCCGGCTTCATTGCGGACGTCCACCTCGCAGACCTGCACGGCCTTGCCGCGCTGGATGATCGTCGCCGTCGCCGTGATGTCGCTGCCGACGGCCCCCTGCAGGAAATTCAGGCTGAACCCGATGGTGGTGCCGCGAGGCGAGCGCAAGAGGTCGGCCTTCGTCCAGGCCGCAGCCGTCGCAGCCACGTCGACGAGAGCGGAAATCGCGCCGCCGTGGATCAGGCTTCCGATCGTCGTCACCTCGTCGCGGACCGGCAGCTTCACCTGGACGACGTCGTCGGCAACTTCGACGAGCTCCATCTTGAGCAGCGTGCCGAAAGACGAGCCGACGATGGCGCCGCGCACGACGTCGGTCATCGGGTGAGTGGAAGGCTCGGGCATCTGGACGGCTCCTGCTGCAGACATGGGTCGGTCCTCCTGTAGGAGGCCGATTCTGCGGATTGGTTCCCAACCCACAAGGGCCACTTCCCGGCGGAGCCCAGGGGCCGGTGGTGGAAGCCGGAAATCGGGATCCGTCCCCGATTTCCGGTTCGGAAATAGGGGACGGATACCGATTTCGCGGCCACAGCCGGGGGAGGCGAGGCGGCGCCCGACCTCGAAGAGCACTTCCGTGCCGAGTTTCAGGTTGGCGACGCTGATCCTCTCGTTGTGGCCGTGGATGGTCGAGAGCTCCTCGCGCGTGAGCAGCGCCGGCGTGAAACCGTAAGCCTGCGCTCCGGCGTGGCGATACGCGTGCGAGTCGGTGAACCCCGGGGAAAGCTGCGGCATGAGGAACGCATCCTCCCCGAGCTTCTCGCGTATGACCTGCGCCGCGATGCTGACCACCGGCGTGTCCATCGACGACATCCCCGAGTCGTGCTGGTAGACGACCTCGACGTCGATGTCCGGGTCGTCCACGATGCGCCGGATCTCGGCGACGAACTCCGCAGAGTTGGTGGTCGGCAGCAGCCGGCAATCGACGGTCGCCTCGGCCCCGGCCGGAATCACGTTGATCTTCTGTCCCGCATGGCAGCTCGTGATGCTCACCGTATCGTGCGTGATCGCCGACAGGTGCGCGTCCACCGACGTGAGCATCGCGAGCGTGCCCTCGTCGCGCGGATCGAGGTCTTCCGGCAGGTAACCTTTCTGCATCAGCGTGCGCAGCATGGCCTCGACGGCGGGCGTCAGCACGACCTTGCGCTCTGCCGCTTCGACGCGCGCGAGCGCCTTCACGAGCTTGACGAGGGAATTTTTCGAGTGCGGCACGGACGCGTGCCCAGGCATTCCCTTCGACTTGAAGCGCAGCCACGCCGGGCTCTTCTCGCTCGGCGCGATGCCGACGATCTTCGCCTCGCGCCCCATGAACTCGCAGAACCCGTACGCACCCTCGTTGAACACGTAGTCGGCCTGCAGCACTTCGGGATGATGCTCGGCGAGGTAATGCACGCCGTAGACGCCGCCCTCCTCTTCGTCGGCCACCGCGACGAAGACGATGTCGCGATCGAGCGGAACGCCATGACGCTTGGCGAGCACGATGGTCATGAGCTCCATGATGCCCATGCCCTTCATGTCGAGGGCGCCGCGGCCCCAGATGACGTTCTCGACGACGGAGCCGGAGAACGGATCCATCTTCCAGTGCTCGGGCTCGACGGGAACCACGTCGATGTGCGAGAGCAGGACGATCGGCTTGTTGCCGCGGTTGATCGTCGCGGGGATGCGCGCCGACATGGAGACGCGGCCGTTGCCGGCGTCGTAGAACTTCGAGTCGATGCCTTCGCGCCTGAGCGCCTCGCGCAGGAAAACGGCGCCGGCCTCCTCGCCACCCGGAGGATTGGTGGTGTTGATGTGGATGTAGTCGCCGAGCAGTCTGGTCGCGTGCTCGGTGATCTCGTTCCAGTCGATGGGAAGGCTGGCGGGGCCGGATGTGGTGGTGGCTGTCGACATGGGCCGGGACTCTATGTCGTCGGGCGCGACAGGAAAACCGGCGTCCCGGGGCACCGACGCGAGTCGCGTTCGCTACATTCCGGGCCTTGTCGAGCCGAAAACGGGGACGGGAGCCGCGAGCTGGCGAGCGGCGAGTCCAGTTCCAATCCTTAAGGCGCGCGCGAGCGCGACGTTGGAATGGCGCTATCGAAGCTCCTGAATCGGGATCCGTCCCCGATTTCCTACATCGGCGGCAGCTTGAGCGTCAGCTCGAGATAGCCGTAGTTCGCATCGGAGCTCGCGAAGTCGGCGTCCACCACGTCCTCGCCGAAACCGTGGCCGTAGTACGCGGTCGTCGTCACCCAGTCGTTCCAGTTGTAGCTGATCTGCGTCTCGAGGACTTCCATCAGCGAGTTGCCGCCGCCCGACGGACGGCCGCCGAAGCCGAAGCCGGGATTGCGCAGCTCGCGCGTCGCGCCGCCGCCGAAGTACCAGAGGTCGTTGTCCTCGCTCAGGCGGATCACGTGGACGTCGGTGCGCCACGTCAGCCCGGCGATCGGACGCAGCAACACCTGGAAGAAGATGTCCTGGTTGTTCATCAGGTTGTAGAACGTCGAGAGGGAGTACTGCCGAGGCGTGGGCATGAGCTGGAAGAACGACTCGTGATCGCCGTCGGCGTTGTTGTCGTCGCCGGAGCTCATGTTGAAGCCCGCGCGGAACCACGGCTTCCACGGAATCGCCGACGGCTGCATGCCGGCCTCGAACGCGAAAGCCCATGCGCTGTGGTCGAGCTGGCCCCAGTCGCCGGCCTGGTAGGCGAACCATCCCATCAGGTCGATCGGCCCCGCGCCGGTCGGCACGAGCTGCAGCACGTCGGCGCCGATCGTGTGCATCGCGATGTTGCCGGTATCGGCCTGGCGCGCCGCCATCGGGCGATTGTCGACCTTCAGGATCGGGCGGTCGTCGTCGTAGTAAGTGTAGAAGAGCCGGCCCGCCGTGTTCCCGGCAAACTCCGGGTGGTTCAGGTTCAGCGCACCGTACGCGACGTTGATGTTGTCGATCTGGTCCATGCCGTTGATGTTGAAGCCGCCCTGCGTCGGCTTTCCGTACCAGCCCGTCGCGGTGAGCGCGCCCTTCGTGTACTGCGCCAGCGCCGAGTCGAACGACCGACCTGCGTACGAAAAATCGAACGGACCGATGAGCCGCTCGGCGATGCGATTGTTCTGCACCCACGCCAGCGTCGGGTCGGCAGGGATCGCTTCTTTCCCGTCGGCGAGGATCTGGCGTCCGCCGGAAATCGACAGCCCGCGCACGCCGAGCTTCTTCAGCTTGATGCCGCCCTGACGGATGTAGCCCGAGTAGTCCACGCTCGAGTTGCCGTTGTTCGCGCGATAGACGGCGCCGAGGCCGAGCGGGCCTTCCTGGGCCGCGCCGGTCGCGTTCAGCGGCAGGTTCGCGAGCAGGACGCCCTGCAACTCGCCGAAGGCGTCGAACCAGTCGTCGGTCCACACCGCCTTCACGCGCAGGTCGCTGCCGTAGAACTGGTAGTTGTTGTTCGCGCCGGCGGTGCCCGACGGCTCGAAGAAGTCCCACATCTCGACGCGGTGCCGGTAGGAAGCCGAGATCTTGAGCTTGTCGGGAGGAGGCGGCGCTTCCATTCCTGCGACCGCATCGGCGGCCGGAGCCGCAGCCGGTGCGTCGCCGGCGATCGACGGCGACGCGGACATGGCCAGCGCGAGGGCCAGGGCTGTCGTCCCTGCGGATGGGGTTGGTTTGCTGAAAAAAGCCATGCGGTGTCCTCCGACGTTCGGTGCTGGGGGTCCCTTGCTGTTACTCAAAGAAAGGGATGCGTGAGGCTAGCGCGACGGCTCGCCGGTCAGAACGGCTCGCCTGTTCCTAACCCGGATCGCCTTCCGCTACGCATTCCCTGGAAGACCTGGCCTGCGAAAAACTCCGTCCCTGTTCGTCCCGCTTCCTTCGGCGAATCGTCCCCGCGACTCCCGTCTCGCCCGTCTACCCGCCCGACGCCCCCGTTCAGGCCGCGCGGGAGGTGCGCTGCTGCTCGTGCTCCTCGAGGAACGTGAGGAGCTCCTCGCGGTACTCGTAGTAGCGCGCGTGGTCGAGCAGCATCTTGCGCGTGCGCGGCCGCGGCAGGTCCACCTTCATGATCTTGCCGATGTGCGCGTGAGGACCGTTGGTCATCATCACGACGCGGTCGGCGAGCAGGATCGCCTCGTCGATGTCGTGCGTGACGCAGATCGCCGTCACCTCGGTGCGCTTGCGGATCTCCATGAGCAGCTCCTGCAGCTCCCAGCGCGTGAGCGCATCGAGCATGCCGAACGGCTCGTCCAGCAGAAGCAGCTTGGGCGAAAGCGCGAACGCGCGCGCGAGGCCCACGCGCTGCTTCATTCCGTTCGACAGCTCGCCGGGCTTTCGGTCGAGCGCATCGGCCAGGCCGACACGCTCGAGGTAATACTCGGTGATGTCGCGACGCTCGGCGGCCGTCTCGTGCGGGTAGACGCGGTCCACCCCGACGGCCACGTTCTCGCGCGCCGAAAGCCACGGCAACAGGTTCGGAGCCTGGAAGACCACGCCGCGATCGGGGCCGGCGCGGTCGACTTCCTTGCCGTCGAGCACGATGCCGCCGCTCGTCACGTCGGTGAGTCCGGCAACCATGGACAGCACCGTCGACTTCCCGCATCCCGAGTGACCGATCAGCGAGATGCACTCGCCCTTGCGGATGTCGAGATCGAGACTGTCGACGACGGTGAGCGGACCTTTCGGTGTGGGATAGACCTTGGTCACGTGGAAGAGCTCGACGAACTTGTCGAGGTTGGCAGCGCTGCCGACATGGCCGGCTTCGGCAACGGCGTGCGGCACGTCGTGGTGCGCCGCTTCCATTCGCTTTCTCGCCTCGATGGTCGTGATCGGACGGCGCGAGTCTTGCGCCACGCGCAGCGTGTTCGGTACCGCGGTGGGCGCCGGCCGCGAATCGTCGGTCGGCAGCGCGCGGGTCGCGGCGAGGTCGAGCAGGTACTGAGTGATGCCGGAGCGCAAGTGCAGATAGTCGGGATCGTGGTTGAGTGCGCGGCGGTCGCGAGGGCGCGGAATGTTCACGCGAAACTCCGGGCCTAGCGTCGCGCCGGGGCCGGGCGTCAGCGGAATGATGCGATCGGCGAGCAGCAGCGCCTCGTCGACGTCGTTCGTGACGAGGACGATGGTGCGGCGTTCGCGGTGGCGGATCTCTTCGAGCTGGTCCTGCATGTTGGCGCGCGTGAGCGCGTCGAGCGCGGACAGCGGCTCATCGAGCAGCAGGATCTCCGGATGCGTCGCGAGCGCACGGGCCAGGGCGACGCGCTGGCGCATGCCGCCCGACAGCTCCGACGGATACCGCTCGGACGCATGCGACAGATGCACCATCGAAACGTAGCGATCCACCTCGGCCGCGCGCTTCGCGGCGGAGAGCTCGGGCGAACGCGCATCGACGGCGAGACCGACGTTGCCGGCGACGGTCAGCCACGGGAACAGCGAGTAACTCTGGAAGACGACGCCGCGGTCGAGGCTGGGGCCGCGCACTTCCTTGCCGCGCATGATCACCTTGCCGGTGTCCGGCTCGAGAAGACCCGCTAGCGTGGAAATCAGCGTCGTCTTGCCGCTTCCGGAGAAGCCGACGATCGCGACGAACTCTCCTTCTTCGATGGAGAGGTCGATGCCCTGCAGCACGACGGTCGTTGCATGACCGCGCGCGTAGCTCTTGCCGACGCCGTGAAGCTCGAGGAACGACATCGCCTGCTCCCTAGTGCCGGAGGTCGAAGCTGAAGAACGACTGCAGCGTCATCATGATGCGGTCGAGCACGAAGCCGATCGTGCCGATGGTGAAGACGGCCACCATGATGAGCGCGAGCGAATCCGAGCTGCCGTTCTGGAACTGGTCCCAGACGAACTTCCCGAGTCCCGGGTTCTGCGCGAGCATCTCGGCCGCGATGAGCACCATCCAGCCCACGCCGAGGGACAGCCGCAGGCCCGTGAAGATGAGGGGCAGCGACGACGGCAGCACGAGCTTGAAGAGCCGCGTCTTCCAGTCGAGCTGCAGCGTGCGCGCGACGTTGATCAGGTCGCGGTCGATCGACGCGACGCCGAGCGACGTGTTGATCACCGTCGGCCACAGCGAGCACAAGGTCACCGTGATCGCCGAGTTGAGGAACGACTTCTCGAACATGGGGTCGTCCGTCACGTACACGGCGCTCACCACCATCGTGACGATCGGCAGCCAGGCCAGCGGCGAGACCGGCTTGAAGAGCTGGATCATCGGATTGAACGCCGCGTTCATCGTCGGACTGAGGCCGCAGACGACTCCGAGCGGAACCGCGACCAGCGTCGCGAGCAGGAAGCCCACGAAGACGGTCTTGAGGCTCGTGAAGATCTGGTCGACGAAGGTCGGTTTGCCCGTGAACTTCCGGACGACGACCTCGGCCTTCGGGTCGGCAGCGAGCTTCTCGGCGTTGCGGACGTCCTGTCGCTCGTAGAACGCGACCGCTTCGGCGCGGCCGGCCTTGTGCGCCTCCCACAGCACCTGCGCCTGCGCGGCGACGGCCATCGGTCCCGGGATGCGGCCGAGGCTCGTCTCGATGCCGGCCGACAGCCGGCTCCAGAGCATGAGAAAGACCGCGATCGCGACCAGGGGAACGCCGAGAAGCTGCCAGAGCTCGCGAAGCTGGCCCGCGCGATCTTCACCGCGCACGAGCTTGTAGAGCGGCACGACGAAGCCGAGTCCGATCACCGACAGGAAGCGCAGGACGCCGCTCGCCGTGATCCAGTGACGCCGCGGCGACGCGGGCCGGGGCGCAGGCGCCGCCTGTGTCTTCGTCGCCGCCATCGGGCTGAGGATTTCCATGTTCGCCTGTCCGCTCACGTCCGGTCCCTCCACTCTTCACTCTTCGTCCGGCTTGCACCGTCGGCCAGGGATTCGGCTCGCGCTCCTGGCCCTTCGTTCGCCTGGCGCCGTGGGCTCTTCAGTTCGCTGCCGCTGTCGTCGCGCCGACCTTCTCGTCGCCCTTCAGGCCGATCGAGAACTTCGCGAGATAGTCGTTGGGCTTGTGGCCGTCGTATTCGACGCCGTCGATGAACTCGGCCGTCGGCGCGCGATAGCCGTCGGTTTCGCCGGGAAAATCCTCGGCCTTGGCCTTGCCTTCGGCGACCAGCGCGGCGGCGGCCTGCCGGTAGATCTCGGGCTTGTAGACCTGCTTCGCCGTCTCGTCGTACCAGGCGTCGGCCTTCGCGTCGGCGATCTGTCCCCAGCGACGCATCTGCGTGAGGTACCAGACCGCGTCCGAGTAGAAAGGATAGGTCGCGTGGTAACGGAAGAAGACGTTGAAGTCGGGAACCTTGCGCTTGTCGCCCCACTCGTACTCGAAGACTCCCGACAGCGCGTTCGAGATCACCGAGTTGTCGGCGCCCACGTAGTCGGGGCGCGAAAGGATGCGCGCAGCCTCGGCGCGGTTCTTGCCGCCGTCTTCGTCGAGCCACATGCCGGCGCGGATCAGCGCCTTGACGAGCGCGACGTGCGTGTTGGGATTCTTCTCGGCCCACGCCCTGGTGACGCCGAAGACCTTCTCCGGGTTGTTCTTCCAGATGTGGTAGTCGGTGACGATGGGAACGCCGACGCCCTTGGCGACGGCCTGCTGGTTCCACGGCTCGCCCACGCAATAGCCGTGGATCGTGCCGGCCTCGAGCGTGGCGGGCATCTGCGGAGGAGGCGTGACGGACAGGCGCACGTCCGCGCCGATCTGGCCGGAAGTGTCGGCAGGCGAGTACATCCCGGGGTTCAGGCCGCCGGCCGCGAGCCAGTAGCGAAGCTCGTAGTTGTGCGTCGAGACCGGAAAGACCATCGCCATCTGGAACGGCTTGCCGGCCGCCTTCATTTCGTCGACGACGGGCTTGAGCGCGTCGGCCTTGATCGGATGAAGCGGCTTGCCGTCGGGACCGGCTGGAATCGACGCTTTCATCTTCGCCCACACGTCGTTCGAGACCGTCACGGCGTTGCCGTTGAGGTCCATGCTGAAAGCGGTGACGACGTCGGCCTTGGTGCCGAAGCCGATGGTCGCGCCGATGGGCTGGCCCGCGAGCATGTGGGCACCGTCGAGCTCGCCCGTGATCACGCGGTCGAGGATGACCTTCCAGTTGGCCTGGGGCTCGAGCGTCACGTAGAGGCCTTCGTCTTCGAAGAAGCCCTTCTCGTAGGCGATGGCGAGGGGGGCCATGTCGGTCAGCTTGATGAAGCCGAGCTTGAGCTCTTCCTTCTCGAGCGCCGGAGCGGCGTGGGTCGCCGTGGCGGCCGCCGCGATCAGCAGCGACGCCAGTAGTACATTCGCTCTCGCCTTTTCCACTTCCGAACCTCCGCACTTGCTCCCGCGCTTCTCGTTCGCGCGGCCAAAAAAAAAACGCCGGACCGTGCGCGTGACAGACCACGGTTGGTCGTGCACTTCGCTGGGCCGGCGTCGCTGCCGAAGATCCCACCTGTGGGATCCGTGCGAACGATCCACGACCGTTCGCTCGCACCTGGTAGTGCAACGCGTGTGCCACAAGTGCCGAATCCGGTCGGATCGAGCAGCAACGCGCACTTACGGCGCAGCGCAGCATGGACTCGCCAGGCAATGTGCGAAGGAAGTGCCCGCGCGTGAAGCACAGCGATGCACGGAAACCGTGCACCGAAGCCGCGAGTCCGAGCTTGCTACGGGACTGGGAACGAGTCGCGCTTCAGACAAGAGCGCCATCTCAACGTCGCGCTCGCGCGCTCCTCACGGATCGGAACCGGACTCGCCGCTCGCCGGCTCGCGGCTCCCGTCCCCGATTTCCGTTCTCAGACGTAGCTGCGGAGGTCGGTGGGGTCGTAGGGTTTGCCGTCGAAGAAGACTTCTTCGCGGATGTCGGTCGCAGGCACGTCGACGTCGATGCCGGCCAGTGCAGCGCGATAGAGATCGGGGCGATAGGTGCCGCGCACGAGGTCGAGATCCGCGTCGGACCACGGCGTCTGTCCCCAGCGCACCATCTGCGAGTAGAACCACAGCGCGTGGCTCACCCACGGGAACGTCGCCGCGTGCGCGAACGGCACGAAGAACTCTCCGAGGGCCGCCGGCGCTTCGCCCTTCGCGAGCACCGGCCGCCCCGCAAGTGCACGCCTCAGCAGCTCGCGCGCTTCGCCGACGTAGCGCGGCTCGGCCAGAAGCGTGGCTAGGTCTTCGTGGTTGGCCGGATCCGCGCACCAGGCCGACGCGCGGAACAGGCTGCGCAACAGCGCCGCCAGCGAGTCGGAGTGGCGCGAGGCCCAGTCTTCGCGGCAGCCGAGCACTTTCTCGGGGCTTCGGCGCCAGATGGCCGTGGTTGGCAGCACGACGCTGCCTGCACCGGCTTCGGCCGCGACGCTGTTCCACGGCTCGCCCACGCAGAAGCCGTCGATGTAACCGGCCCGCATCGAGTCGTCGAGAAGCGGCGGAGGAATCACCACCAGGCGCACGTCGCGATCCGGGTCGATGCCGGAAGCCGCGAGCCAGTAACGCAGCTCGTAGTTGTGGCACGAGAACGGGTAGACCATCCCGAACGTCAGCGGCGGCATCCCGGCGCGTGCTCTCGCAGCGATCACTCGCCTCAGTGCCTCACCCGCCACCCTGGCCGCACCCGCGCCGTTGTCACCGTGCACGAGCTCGCCCTCGTAGGCGCGCATCTCGCGACGCACGGCCGTCGAGACGGTAACCGCATTGCCGCCGAGCCCGAGCGCGAACGGCGCGACCAGGGGAACGCGCACGTGGCCGATGCCGAGCGTGGACGCGACCGTCATCGGCCCGAGCATGTGGGCCGCATCGAAGTGGCCGACGATGAGACGGTCGCGGATATTGGCCCACGACGTCTCGCGCACCAGCGTGAGAGTCAGCCCTTCCCGCTCGGCGAACCCGAGCTCGCGCGCCACGGCGAGCGACGCGCAGTCGAGCAGAGGGATGAAGCCGACGACGAGCTCGGTCATCGCAGCAGCCTCGACGCCGTCACGAGGCTCTGCGCAACCTCGGAAATTCGGCGGTTTTCGTTCATCGCGGCCTTTCGCATGAGGTCGTACGCCTCGGCCTCGTCGAGCCCGCGCGCCTTCATGAGGATGCCCTTGGCCCTGTCGACGACCTTTCGGTCCTCGAGGGCCTGGCGCGTGCGGTCGAGCTCGTCGCGCAGGCGGCTGAATGCGTTGAAGCGGCTGACGGCGGTGTCGAGGATCGAGCGGATGCGCTCCTTGCGAAGCCCGTCGACCACGTAAGCACCGACGCCGGCATCGACGGCAGCCGCGATCGCCCCGGAGTCGGACTGGTCCACGAACATCGCGACCGGCCGGTGCACGACCCGCGAGACCTGGAACATCTGCTCGAGCACGTCGCGGTTCGGGTTCTCGAGGTCGATGAAGACGACCTCCGGATCGGCTTCGACGATGCGCCGCAGGAGGTTGTCCATGCAGCGGATGACCTGGATGTTGTCGTAGCCGGCCTCGCGAAGCCCATCCTCCAGGATGGACGCCCGCACGGCGTTGGCGTCCACGACGAGAATGCGAAGCGAAGGCTCGGTCATGCGATGTCCCGGCGCTGCTTCGCGTCTCGCGACCGCAAAGGCCTCGGTGGCGACGACAACGCTTGGAGGGATGGGGTCAGCAACCCGCGTGCCACGCGCGCGGGACGCATGGGCGCACCCACGCCGAAGCGGCCCACGAGGCGCAATCCTACATTAGAGGGAAGCCGGGCTGTGGCGGCTGTTCCGGGAAGCGGCGCGCCTGCGATTGCCCATCCACGCTGCACACGATTTCGGCATCACACACCGCGATGCTCGCGCGACGAGCATCGAACACTCGCGGGTTTCCTTCGAGCTGCCGGCCCGAAGTACGCGATTCCAGCGGGATTTTTACCGGATCCGCGACTGGCTGCGGCGCGTTCGGCCGTGGCATGTACGTTGCAGTTCGTCTTGCGGGTGTCTTACGGGACACCCACCACTTTCGGAGTCCGAGGAACGGACTCCGGTGCACCTTCGGAGTCCGGGGAACGGACTCCGGTGCGTTTTCGGGATCCACCGATCGGATCCCGCAGGTAGCAGGAACCGCGGGACGCGCACCGACGAAGCGCAGCGGTTCCGAACGGCAACGCCGCCGACCGGAGAGGCCATCATCCAGCCGATGAAGCCTCGGGTCGAGCGGCGTTTTTTTTGGACCGAAGCCTTCAGCGTGTGGTGGAAGAAATGGGCGATTCGAAGAAGCAGGTGGTCGTGATCGGAAACGGGATGGTGGGACACCGTTTCCTCGAGGCACTCGTCGAGCGCTCGAAGAACGTCCGCATCTCGGTATTCTGCGAGGAGCCGCGCGCCGCCTACGACCGCGTCCAGCTCACCTCGTTCTTTGCGGGAAAGAGCGCCGAGGATCTATCGGTGGTCGAGCCCGGCTTCTTCGAAAAGCACGGCATCGAGCTGCTGCTCGGAGACCGTGCCGACGCGATCGACCGCGAGCGCCGTGTGGTGCGCTCGGCCCTCGGCCGCGAGGTCGCCTGGGACACGCTGGTGCTCGCGACGGGTTCGTCGCCGTTCGTGCCGCCGCTTCCGGGGCGCGACCGCGAGGCCTGCTTCGTTTACCGGACGATCGAGGATCTCGAGGCGATCCGCGCGGCGGCGCAGTCGGCCATCTCTGCCTCCGGCGATACTCATCCCACCGGTCCTGCCTCCGGCGATACCTCCATGCCGCCGGGGATCGCTTCCGGCGACGGCAACGCGCGTCGATGCCCGCGCGGCGCCGTCGTCGGCGGTGGTCTTCTCGGATTGGAAGCCGCCAAGGCCCTTCACGACCTCGGCCTCGAAACGCACGTCGTCGAGTTCGCGCCGCGCCTCATGGCCGTGCAACTCGACGACACTGGC
>CAYYVZ010000027.1:0-22477 GCA_964475235.1 uncultured Myxococcales bacterium
GGCCTGCAGTACGAGTGCATCGGCTGCGCGGCCTGCATCGACGCCTGCGACAGCATCATGGAGGAGGTCGGCCAGCCGGCCGGTCTCGTTCGCTACACCACGCAGAGCGCCCTCGAGGGCAATCCGAAGCCGCTGTTGCGGGCGAGGACCTTCGGCTACGGCGCCGTGCTCGTCGCCGTTGCCGGCGTGCTCGTCCACGGCCTTGTCGGCCGCGTGCCCGTCGACCTCGACGTGCTCCACGACCGCGCGCGGCTCTATCGCGAGGTCTCGCACAGCCAGATCGAGAACGTCTACACGCTGAAGATCATGAACAAGTCGCAGGCCGCCGCCGACTACCGCGTGACGGCCGGTTCGGGCTTCTCGCTGCTGGCCCCCGAGCGCATCGAAGTGGCCGCGGGAGAGCTCCGGGCCGTGCCCGTGCAGGTCCGGGCCGAGCGCGACGACCTCCGTTCGACGTCGACGCCGCTCACGTTCGTCGTCGAGTCGCTCGCCGACCCCGCGGTGCGCGTCGAGCGCGACGCGAACTTCCTCGCACCCGCGTCGGCCGTCCACGACGAGGACGAGGACGAGGACGCCAGCGAGGAGGAGCCATGAACGCCATGACGACCCGGATTCCCGATGCCCCGGGCGGCAGCCGCGCGGGCGCGCTTCCGTGGTACCGGCAGTTCTGGCCGTGGTTCCTCGTGGTGCTGCCGGCCGCGAGCGTCGCACTGAGCTTCTTCACGCTCTACATGGCCCTGGAAGGCGGCGACGCCGTGGTGCCGCACGAGGGCGACTCGACGTCGTACTCGGCGCCTCGCGCACCCGGGAGGAAGTGAGCGTGGCCTGCTTCCACTGCGGCCTGCCCGTCCCCGACGGAACGCGGCTCTGCGTCACGGTGGACGGCAAGTCCCGCGCGATGTGCTGCCCCGGCTGCGTTGCCGTCGCCGAGCTGATCGTCGCCGGCGGCCTCACCGACTACTACCGCTATCGCGAGGAGCCGGGCGCCAACCCCGAGCTCGCGTCCGCGCGCATGCAGGACCTGCTTCGCTACGATCACGAGGCCCTGCAGAAGACCTTCGTGCGAACGGAAGGAAGCGGGACGCGCTCGTGCACGCTGTCGATCGAAGGCATGCGCTGCGCGGCCTGTGTCTGGCTGCTCGAGAGCCGCTTGCGCGCGCAGCCGGGTGTCGCAGGCTTCTCGGTGAATCTCGGCGCTGCGCGCGCCGAGCTCTCGTGGGACGACACGCAGACGCGGCTCTCGGCCCTGCTCGCCGAGATCGCCAGGCTCGGCTACGTGGCGCGCCCCTACCGGCCGGACTGGCAGGAGGCGGCACGCCGCGAGGAGTTCCGCTCGGCGCTGCGCCGGCTCGTCGTCGCCGGCCTCGGGGCGATGCAGGTCATGATGTACTCGGTCGGGCTCTACGCGGGCGCGCTCCAGGGCATCGAGGAGGAGTACCGCACGCTGCTGCGCGTGGTCAGCGGGCTGGTCGCGACTCCGATCCTCGCGTATTCGGCCTGGCCGTTCTTCGCGAGCGCGCGCCGCGACCTGCGCAACCGCCGCCTCGGCATGGACGTGCCCGTTTCGCTCGCGCTCGCGATCGCCTACGCGTCGAGCGTCTACGCGACCTTCACGCGAAGCGGCGAGGTCTACTTCGATTCGGTCGCGATGTTCGTGTTCTTCCTGTCGGTAGGCCGTTTCGTCGAGATGCGTGCGCGCCAGCGGGCGGCCGAGGCGGTCGAGTCCGCGCTGCGCAGCCCTCCCGAGACGGCGACGCGACTGCTCGACGGCGGCGCGAGCGAGATCGTTCCGGCCTGCGAGCTGGTGCCCGGCGACCGCGTGCTCGTGCGCCCCGGCGAAACGTTCCCCGTCGACGGCGTGGTGCGGCGCGGTCGCGGCTGGGTGAACGAATCGATGCTCACCGGCGAGCACTGGCCGCGCGACCGCCGCGAAGGCGACGAGGTCGCTGCCGGCACGCAGAACGGCGAGAGCCCGCTCGTCGTCGCCGCGCTCCGCACGGGCGCGGACACGGCGTGGTCGGCCGTGGTGCGCCTCGTCGACCGCGCGTCCGAAGAGCGGCCGGCCATCGCGCGTCTCGCCGATCGCGTCGCGCACGTGTTCGTGCCCGCCGTGATCGTCGCTTCGGGCGCCACGTTCGCGGTCTGGTGGCTGGTCGATCCGTCGCGGGCGTTCTGGGTGGCGCTGTCCGTGCTCGTCATCACGTGTCCGTGCGCGCTGTCGCTCGCGACGCCTGCCGCGCTCACGGCGGCGAGCGGCGGAGCCCTGCGGCGCGGCCTGCTGCTGCGGACCGGCGGCGCGCTCGAGACCCTGCAGAAAGTCACACACGTCGTTTTCGACAAGACCGGCACGCTCACGCTCGGACGCTTCCGGCTGCGCTCGACGCAGCCCCTCGGCGAGACCGGCGTGGCCGAGTGCCTGGCCGCGGCGACGGCGCTCGAACGCTACTCCGAGCATCCGGTCGCACGCGCGTGCGACGATCCCGGCGCCGCGCCGGTCGAGGTCTCCGATGTGAGCGCCGAGGTCGGTGCGGGTGTCGAGGGAACCATCGGAGGCCGCCGGTTTCGCATCGGCACGCGCGCGTTCGTGACCGAGCGGTCGCGCTCGAACGACACTCCTCATGAGACCGGCGCACCGGTGCGGCACTCGTTCGCCGCGCGGCGCGCGGCCGGCCGCACCGTCGACGACGAGCTGCCGGGCGTCTGGCTCGGAGACGACCATGGCCTGCTGTGCCGCTTCGAGCTCGAAGACGAGACGAGGCCGTTCGCGGCCGAAACCGTCGCGCGCCTGCGCCGGGCCGGCCTCGGCGTGAGCGTCGTCAGCGGCGACCGCGCCGCGTCCGTTCGCGCTCTCACGGCCCGCCTCGGGATCGACGACGCGCATGCGTCGTGCACGCCCGAGGACAAGCTGGCACACGTTCGCCGCCTGCAGGCCGCCGGCCACGTCGTGCTGATGGTCGGCGACGGCGTGAACGACGCGCCCGTGCTCACCGCGGCCGACGTCTCGATCGCGATGGGCGGCGGAACCGATCTCGCGCGCAGCCGCGCGGACGCCGTGCTGCTGAAGGAAGACCTGATGCCCGTGGTCGATGCGGTCGAGCTGGCGCGTGCCGCGCGCCGCGTGATGCGCCAGAACCTCGGCTGGTCGCTCACGTACAACGTCGTCGCGCTGCCGCTCGCGTGTGCGGGCCTGGTGACGCCATGGTGGGCGGCCATCGGCATGTCGCTCAGCTCGCTCGTGGTCGTGCTGAACGCGGTGCGGCTCGGAAAGCCTGCTCGCGCAGGCGACGGCCGGCGCGCTGCCGCCGGCGGCGATCCGGACCGCGACGTTCTTGCCGAGGAGATCGTTCACGTCGGACAGAGGATGGCCGCATGAGCATCCTCTTCGTCATGATCCCGCTTGCGCTCGCGCTGCTCGCGCTCGCCGTTGCGCTGTTCTTCTGGGCCGTCGGCAGCGGCCAGTTCGACGACCTCGACGCCCAGGGCGCCATGGTGCTTTTCGACGAGCCGCCGCGCTCGTCCGGCGACGGCCGAGCGAAGCTGCCGTGACCATCGCGCTGGCAGGCCTCGCGATGGGCTTTCTCGGCAGCGCGCACTGCATCGGCATGTGCGGCGGCATTGCCGGTGCGCTGTCGGCTTCGGCGCCGGGCGGCGCGTCCGCGCAGCTGCGGCGCTCGCTCGCGTACAACGCCGGCCGCATCGCGAGCTACACGCTGATGGGCGCGCTCGCCGGTCTCTTCGGAGCCACGCTGGCAGGGCTCGCCGGATCGACGGGCATGCTGGTGCTCCGTTCGCTCGCCGCGCTGCTGATCGTCGCGGTGGGGCTCTACCTGGCCGGCTGGTCGCGACTCGCCCTGCGTATCGAGTCGGCCGGAGGAGGGGTGTGGCGCCGGCTTGCGCCGATCGCACGGCGCGTCCGCGCTTCGTCGTCTCCGCTCGCCGCGATCGCCTTCGGCGCGCTGTGGGGCTGGTTGCCGTGCGGGCTGCTCTACAGCGCGCTCGGCGTTGCCGCGGCGTCGGGCTCGTGGACGGACGGCGCGCTTTCGATGGCGGCCTTCGGAATCGGAACGCTGCCGGCGACGCTCTCGCTCGGCATGTTCGCGGGGCGCGGCGCCTCGCTGCTGCGCAGCCACGCCGCGCGCGCGGCTTGCGGCGTGCTCGTGATCGGCTTCGGAGCCTGGACGATGGTGGGTGCGGTGACGGCCGCGCGCACGACGGCGGCGTCAGGTTCCTGCCACGAAGCGCAGGCGGACACGGAGCCTGCCGGCGACTACTCGAACTTTCGCGCCAGTTCGTCCACGGCTGCGCGATAGCCTTCCTTCTTGAGCAGCGCGACGGCGAGGGCGGCGGAAAGGTAGGCGGATCTGGATCTCTTCGTGACCTCTGCGTTCAGTCCGCCTGGCGGACCAGATTCCGGACTCCGTCGGCAGTCAGTACATAGCGCGCGTTGCTGACGCGATGGCGGATCGTCGCCTCTCCCACCAGGATCGCCGCGACCAGGTCCTTCGAGCCGCCGAGCGACCCGCGGCGGATTCCGACCTGCTCGAGAACGAAGACGTTGTCGCGGCCGAAGCGGTCGCCCTTGCGGAGCGCCGTCGTGCGCAGCGGGAAGTCGGAGCCCGGCTCGGTGAAGTAGACGGTGAGCGCGATGCATTCCGTCTCGCACGGCACCGGCTCGAACCAGAACCCGCGAATCGTGCTGCCGTCGGAGAGCCGGGTGACGGGCGAGCCGGCGGTCAGCGTGCTGGCCGGCGAAGGCGTCGCGTGGATGCGCCGGGCTTCCTCCGAGCAGTCGCGTCGCGGCGAGCCCATCGAGGAGCATCCGGCCAGCAAGAGCGCGAGCAAGAGCGACGACGTTCGTGGCATGACCCGCCTATCCCTGGGGCGGAAATTCGGGATGCCGCGGCAGCCCGTCGGAAAACTGCATCCACGGAAGCCGCTTCGTATCCCAGTAGTGGAAGGCCGGCGGCATGTCTTCCGGCCGGTCGAGGCTTCCGATCGTGAGGTCGATCAGGCCCGGGATGTAATCGGCCGTGAAGCTTATCTGCGTGCCGCACTTCGCGCAGAAACCGCGGCGACATCCCGGCGACGATTCGTAGATCGCCGGCTTCGCGGCCGGGAACTCGACCTGGCCCTCCTCGTACATCACCCATGCGACGGCCGGCGCCGCGCTGGCCCGCCGGCAGCGCGTGCAGTGGCAGAGCGCCGTCATGACGGGATCGGCGTGAATGCGGTAGCGCACTGCGCCGCACTGGCAGCCGCCTTCGATCGTCGTAGTCATCCCTGGATCCTCCGTTTGCGAAAAAACCGGGCCGTCAGTGACGGGGAGCGCAGCGCGAGATCGAGGAGACGGGTTTGCCAACGGGGCGATGCAGACGGAAGCGGAATCGTTCGGCGGGCCGTGGTCAGCGTCCCTTTCGAATCCGTTGCGGGGCGAGTTGCGGCCGGCGGGGACCGGGGACCGCGAGCGTCAGCCTGGGGCCGCGCGGAACAGGAGAAACCAGCCCCAGCGCGAGCAGCGCGGCGTTCCTCAGCAGCGCGTCGATCGACGCCTGCAGCGATCGCGATCCCCTGGACGCAGAGAACAGGCTGAAGAACAGGTAGGCGCACCACGCCGCGCCGGAAACCGCCGCGACGGAGGACGCCCACCATGCCCTGACTGTCCCGCGGAAGATCATGGCTGCATGGTGAGGATGGACTGCATCACACACAACGGATTTTCGTGAAAACGGGCGTGAGAACGCCGACAGGTCTGAAAGCGGATTCCAGCGGACAGCGGCCGCACTTCCACGGCCGACGCACGGTTTCCGGCCGTGGAACCCGGCGGGCCCGGGCGAAATACCGAACGGTTGCTCGGGCTAGTTGCGGTGAAACTCGCGGCCGTTCTGGCGCGCGATCAGCAAGCCGACGGTCGAGATCGCCACCGCCTGCACGAGCCCGATCGCGATCCCGCGACCGTGCGGGCTCACTTCGCTCCACACGACGTGCGCGAACGCGGCATAGAAGAGATAGAGCGTCGCGGACGGTGCGGCCCACGGCCGCCGGTTCCAGAAACCGTACGCGCCGGTCGCGAAGATCGCCCAGTGAATCGGAGCGGTGAGCAGCGCGGGCCAGCCGGTGATCTCGAAGCCGAACCAGATCTCCATCCAGCGATTGGCGGGAAGGAAGACGTCGCGCACGATGCTGACGACGACGGTCAGGGCGCAGAGCCCGGCGAGCGCCGTCATCCACGCGGGTCGTTCGGCTTCGATACTGAGGCTCATGTTGCGACCATAGCGTGCGGACGGCGCAAGGCCACCTTCATCCCGCGATGCGACGTCCTCATGGCCGGCGCGACGAAATCGGGATCCGTCCCCGATTTCCGATTTCTCAGTCCAGGACCGGGACGGCCGGGATGCAGACTTCCTCGTCCTTGCGCACGTCCATCTGCGTCGCCGTCACGACGTCGGCCGTGTGCAGGCCGTATCGGGGCGTGAGCTTCGGCATGTAGCGGCCGCGCGACGCCTTGTAGCAGAGCAGGTGGCGGCCCGGCGTCTTGATCGGCGAACCGTCGATCGATGCCGGTGCGCACACGCGCGTCGCCATCCGGATCAGGTAGTCGCGGTCTTCGAACGCATCGTCGAAATGAATCTGCGCACCGGTCGGCAGGTACTTGGGCATGCTGCGCGCGAGCTTCGCGCGATAGCACTTGTAGTAGTCCACGCCGTGCGAGCCGAAAGACGGCGCGGTCGTCGGCGCCGACAGGTCCACGCCTGCGGGTACGAGCAGGCGGCCCGGTTGAGCGACGTCGACGTAGATCGTGCCGAGCGCGCTCTCGTAGTGGGCCGAGAGAATCGGCACGTGCTCGGGCTCGCCGGAGACCGTCTTCAGCTCGTACGCGCGAAGATGCGTGGAGGGGTCGATCACCGCGTTGCCGTCGCGTTCGCCCGCCATGCAGATCGAAGTCGGCTTCCTCACCTCGTAGCTCGCGGTGCCGTCGATCTCGTCGCCGATCGTGAGCGTCACCGGCGTGTAGTCGGTGGTGATCGCGCCCGAATAGCAGAAGAAGCTGTCGCCGGCGTCCGGCGCTTCCGACGCGTGCGACGCCGACGTGCACTGGAGATCGTCGAGGTCCACCTGCATGTCGCCGTCGTTGTCGATGCCGTCGTTGCACTGGGTGGATTCGGTGTCGGATGCGGCGCTCGCGCAGCCGGCGTCCGCGAGGTCGACGGCCGTGTCTCCGTCGTCGTCGATGCCGTTGGCGCAGAGCTTCGGCTCGACGGCTCCGGGCGTCCCGGCGTTGGCCGAGCTCGCGCGCCATCCGGCGGCCTGGCTCCACAGCGCAAGGTCGCCCGTCGCATCGCGGATCACGAGCGACTTGCCGGGGCCGTCCGTGCTCGGATACCACGCATCGTCGTACTCGAAGTCCTGGATCGCGGAGGTCGGTCCCATGAGGACGATGCGCTCTCCGCCGTTGTCGAGCCTGCCGCTGTACTGGCCGAGCACGGGATGGCCGCCGCCGTAGAGATTGTTGAACGTCGTCGTGTTCTCGACGACGAGCGCGTGCGCCCCGGCTGCGAGCATCGTGTTCGGGAACGTGAACGTGACGCCGGTCGTCAGTGCGACTCCTGCCAGGCTGACCGGCGACGCGCCGATGTTGCGGATCTCGAGGAACTCGGCGCCGACGACTCCGCCGAGCGGATTGTAGAGCAGCTCGGTGATGCGAAGCGGCGACGCCGGCGAGAACGTCGCTTCGTTCAGCGCGCTCCATTCGCCGCCGGACAGGGCGCGTGCGCGCAGCGTGACGCCGGTCGAGAGCGGAACGGGGGCCGAGTAGGCGATCGCGGCAGGCGAAACCGCGCCGCCCGGCACGCGCGGGTCGCTTCCATCGGTCGTATAGAGAATCGACCCCGCAGGCGCCGTCATCGCGATCTCGACGCCCGGGAAGAACTCGCCGCCGTGCTGCGAAAACTCGGGCGCATCGACCATGGGGTAGAGGCCCGCGTCGCGGAACTGTTCGAACTGCACGCGGGAGCGGCCCGGGAAGTACGCGAGCAGCAGGCGCTGGTTCTCGATCGTCCACTCCTTGTCGCGCGTGTAGGGATTGTAGCCGCGCCGGCCGTCGCCCCAGCGAGCCGATTCGCCGACGATGGCCCGGTAGATCTCGTCGCGTCGCGCCCGCCAGCGTGCGCTGGTCGCTTCCGGCGTGAGTGCGCCGCCATGGAAGAAATGCTTGTGGACGCGGTCGCCCACGAGCAGCCGGAACTCGGGGCTGTACTCGCGCAGCAGCTGCCACAGGTTTCCCGGCGTGTCGTACGCGCCGACCGAGACGCGGTTGGCGTTGACGGAAGAAAGCGTCTCCTCGCCGTCCCAGTTGAAGAAGCGGTAACCCGCGCCTGGCTCGCGCTTCCTGCCGGCGTACCAGTTCTTGTCCGGCCAGTCGTAGTTGCCGGCGAAGATGTTCGACATCATGTAGTCGGCGAAGTTGGTGACGTCGAGGTACTGGCGGAGCGCATCGTAGCCGGCGAGCGTGTCGATCGGGCCCCGCGCCAGCGACATCATCGTCTCCCATGCGTCGCGGTCGCCGTCGATCGCCTGCCCCGAGTTGAGCGCATCGTAGTCCTCTTCGACTCCGCCGTACCACGACGCGAGGAACGGGGCGCTCGGCCGCTCCGTCGGACGGTAGAGGCCGAAGTAGCGGCCGTTCAGGTAGAGATGGACGTAGGTGTTGTTCGAGCTCACCTGTCCCATCGCGCGCTGCGTGTCCTTGAGCCAGGTGTCGCGGATGTACTCGGCGTCGGCGAAGCCTGCCTGCCACGAGTGTCCGTGACCCGCCGTGAGCGTGACCGTGTCGAACGAGTCGACGCTCGAGCCGGGGAAGAGCGGATACACGAGCTTGGACGGTCCGTAAATACTCTTGAAGAGCAGCCGCATGTTGTACTTGCCCATGTCGGACAGCCGGCTCACGCCGCCCTGCATGCGGATGCCGCAGTTGATCTGGAAGCCCGTCGAACCGTCGCCGCGGATCAGCTCGACCGACGTCGGTCTCTCCCACGCGACGCCTTCGCCCGAGCGGTGCGTCCAGATGCCGTTCTGCGGCCCGAACAGGTGATCCACGTCGGTCACGATGGACATCGTCGGGATCGCCCTCAGGTCGCCGATGATCTCCCCGGAGTAGCGAGGATCGTTCACCACCGTCGGATCCATGTCGTAGTCGGCGACGCTGAACCACGTGTACTCCGGCGGCTGCTCGGCGGTCGACTGCGTCAGGACGTCGGCGAGGAAGATGTAGGTGTGCGTGACCGTCGGCGTCGGATCGAGGCCGGGCCCGAAGGCCATCGCGCGCACCATCGCAGTGGTCGTGACGCTGAGGGGCGCACTGTAGACGCTGCCGTGCGTCGGAGTCGGATCGCTGCCGTCGAGCGTGTAGTGGATCGTGGCGCCGGGCGTCGGCGTCGACAGCGTGAGTGCGAAGGGGGCGTCGTAGAAGCCGCGCTCGGGCGCGAACGCGACGGGCGCCGTCACCTGGCAGTCGGCGCTTTCGTTGTTGGCCGCTCCTGGCGTCGGGAGGATGAAGCAGCGTTCCGTCACGAGATCGGCCGCGAGACCGAAGGAGCGATTCTCGGCCACGGTGCCGAACGCCGGGTTGTACTCGTGGACGACCGTGACGCCGTCGGTCGCGACGAGGCCGAGGTACTCGCCGCTGGCCGAAAGGCGGAAGTTGGTGTGAAGGGGCTGGCCCGGCACGGCGCGGTTCTTGTCGGACGCCCACACGATCATGTACTGGCCGGCAGGGAGCGTGACGGCGGGAAGCCGCCACTTGTTCGGCACGACCTCTTCGTCGGTCAGGTAGAACCCGTCGAGGTTCACGCTCGCGCCGCTGTTGTTGAACAACTCGAGCCAGTCCGAGTACTCGCTGTCCTCGTCCTGGATCGACGCCGAGTTGGACGCCATCAGCTCCGAGATGACGAGAGCGCCCGCCTCACCGGCCGAGCCGGAGAGGACGAGCGCCACGAAGAAAAGCCGGCGCAGCAGTGAGCCCACGACGCACCTCACGAACGAAGGATTCGAGCGCACGGACGGGCCCCCCGCGCCCCGCCGCATCGGGCCTTCTATCCCCCCGCGTAAGGGTGGGAAAGAGGAAATCGGGGACGGATCCCGATTTCCTCAGAAGAGGCCGTCGCAGCGCGAAACCCGTGCGATGCGGCCGCGCTTACCGCGCGGGCCGATCGACGCGGATCTAGAGCATCGCGGCGGCGGTCAGCACCTCTTCGGGAATGCACCGGGCTCCTCCGGACCGTTCGCCGCTCTCGTGCCCGCGAGAGGGACGCTCGAGCCCGGCCGCCGTCTCGAGCTCGCCGAATCCGGCGCGGACGTCCTCGACGAAGTCGTGCAGGTCGGGAACGATGTCGCGATCGGCGCTGAAGCCCCAGCAGAGCTTGCCGGCGTAGCTGAGCAGCGCGATTCCGACGCCCTGGTGACCGAAGAGCGGCACGAGAGGATAGGCCGCCGTCATGCGCGCCCCGAGGAGATAGAGCGGGAACTGCGGGCCGGGCACGTTCGTGCAGACGAGGTTGTACGCGATCGAGCTCTCGACGGTGGCTGCGAGCTGGCCGAGCATCGACGGGAAAGCCTCGTCGGCGAGGTGCTCGAGCACTTCGGTGCCGTGCACGGGCGCCGCGCTCTTGCGGCGATGGGTCAGACGTCGCACGCGCTCGAAGCGCGCGAGCGCATCGGCCTCGTCCACCGGAAGCTCGGCGAGCATGGCCGACACGAAGTTTCCTCCACTGTTCGGCGATCGCCGCCCCGCCTGCAGGCCGACGGGACAGAAGCTGCGGAAAACGAAGCCCGGCCCGATCTTCACGCCGTGCCTCGAGAGGTAGCGGCGAACGGCTCCGGTCACGACCGCGAGCACCACGTCGTTGATGGTGCCGCCGAGACGGTTCTTCAGAGAACGCACCGACTCGAGGTCGAAGTCGAGCCAGTCGAAGCGGCGGTGGCTGCCGATCGGGCGGTTGAGCGGAGTGGGCGAGCCGTGCTGCACCGACGCGGACGTCGTTTCGTAGAGCGCAGAGAAGAGGTCGCGCGCGTCGTTCCATACCTCGGCAGGATTGGTGACGAGCGCACGGGCCGCGCGATACGGCAGGAGAAGACGTCGGAGCGCTGCGTCGCCCAGCAGCGTGAGCGCATCCGGAGCGCGCCGCGGCCGCCAGTCGTGAGCCTCGTCGATCTTCGAATCGGGATCCGGCCGCAGCAGGACGGCGAGGAAGTCGGCGCCGGCGAGACCGTCCACCATGCAGTGGTGGGTCTTGGCAATGATGGCCACGCGATCGTCGTCCAGGCCCTCGACGACCCACATCTCCCAGAGCGGCTTGCCGCGGTCGAGCTGCTGGGAGTTGATCCAGCCGGCGAGCCGCTTGAGCTCCCGCTCGCAGCCGGGCCGCGGCAGGCTCAGGTGTCGAACGTGATAGCGGATGTCGAACTGGTCGTCGTCCACCCAGACCGGGTGGCCTGCGATCGGGATGCGCGCGACGTGCTGGCGGTAGCGCGGCAGAAGGTGGAGGCGCGACTCGACGTAGGAACGGATGCGGTCGATGTCGATGCCGCCGTCGGGGCGGCGCAGCGGCCCCGCGTCGAAGACGCAGGTTGCGCCGACGTGCATGTGCGTGTGGCGATCCTCGATGTCGAGGAACGACCGGTCGAGCGCGGAGAGTCGCGTGTAGCTGGTCATGGTCTGTCTCCTCCTTTCCGGGCCTGTCCGGAAGGGAACAGCAGAAGTCATGCCACCCGGCGTTGCGGCGAGCTCGACGCAACCCCGTGGATTGCCGGTACGATCCGTCCGCTGCTGCCCGCCGATTTCCCGTCGCTGCGAGTCGCCCCGGCGAAATTCGCCAATCCTGCGAAACGGGCCGCAGAAACCGGAAGCTTTCTCGCGGCACGCATGTTGCTGCTCCTCAGGCGAGGAGCCCTCCGACGCCTGACAGCAACCGCCCACGACGCCGGAGAAGGGTCACTTCGCGTCTGGACGTAGCCGGGCCCGCCGCACTCCTCCGTGGCGCGGCCATTCCGGTCACCGTCGCTGAGGGCTCCTCACTCCCGCGCGATCAGGCGCGGCTCCCATTCGGCACGCGGGCCCCGGCAGAGGCTTCGGTTCTGAAAGTCCGGCAAACTCCGTCCGTGACTTCGCAGCGTGAGGTATGGCGGCGGCCGAACGGGCCGATGATCCGGTGAGCTCCAGGAATCTCCAGGAACAGGCTGCACGACGCCTTCGCAGCCGTCGTCCGTTGCGCGCCATCGACGCGATCGAAGCCGGCGACGCCTCCGCCTCCGGGCTCCCCGATCCCTGGAACGAAAGCGTCCGCTCTTTCTACGACCTCCTTGCGGATCCCGAAGTCGAGCGGCACTGCATCGGAACGGCGTGCACGTTCGCGCGCGCCGGATCGCAGGACTTCTCCACGGCCGCGGTGCGCTGCCTCGGTCGCTGCTATGAAGCACCGGCCGACAGCCGCACGGCGGGCGCCGCGATACCGCGCCGCTCGCTCGCGCGCCGGCCGGTCGTGCTGCGGCATCTGCTTTCGGCGTCCTCTCCGCCTCCGTGGACCGACTACGAGCTTCCGGCAGGAGACGCCGTGCTCGAGGCGATCGAGCGCAGCGGACTTCGCGGGCGCGGCGGCGCCGCCTTTCCGACGGCCGCGAAGTGGAGAGCCGCGCGCGAGACCGCGGCGCCGCGTCGCTACGTCGTGGCGAACGGCGACGAAGGCGATCCGGGCGCCTACGTCGATCGACTCCTTCTCGAAGAGGCACCGCATTCCATCCTGGCGGGCATGCTCGCGTGCGCACGCGTCATCGGGGCCACGCACGGCATCGTCTACGTACGCGGCGAGTACCCCGTCGCCGCCGAACGCATGCGCGAAGCGATCGCCGAAGCAGGAGCTCGCGGCGTGCTCGGCGATTTCCGTGTCGAGGTCGTGCGCGGCGCCGGATCGTACGTAGCCGGAGAGGAAACGGCGCTCCTGCGCTCCATCGAGGGGTTTCGCGCCGAGCCGGCGCCGAAGCCTCCGTACCCTGCGACGTGCGGCCTCCACGGCCTGCCGACCGTCGGGCAGAACGGCGAGACGCTCGCGAGCGGCCCGGGGGTCGTGCGCGAGGGCCGCCGCGGGGGCACGAAGGCAGTCTGGCTGTCCGGGGCAGTGCGCCGCCCCGGCGTCGTCGAAGCCGACCTCGGCATTCCGCTTCGCAAGCTGCTCGAGGAAGGCGGAGGCGGTGCGCCCGAAGGCACACGCTGGCGCATGGCGCTGGTCGGCGGGCCGCTCGGCCGCATCGTTCCTGCGAGCGACTTCGACGTCGAGCTGTCGTTCGAAGCGCTGCCCGGCCTCGGACACGCAGGGATCGTCGCCTTCGACGAGCGCACGAGCGTGCGTGCGCTCGCCGAGCACCTGTTCGAATTCGCGCGCGGCGAATCGTGCGGGAGCTGCACGCCGTGCCGCATCGGCACCGGGCATCTCGCGACGCGGCGGACGCGAGCCGAGCTCGAGAGGCTCCTCCTCACGCTCGAGCAAGGCAGCCTCTGCGGGTTCGGCCAGGGTGTGCCGAGACCGCTCCGCGATCTCCTGCGTGCCTTCGGCGACGAGGTGCTGGCATGAAGCTCGTCGTCAACGGCGTCGAGCTGGAAGGCAGCGGCACGCTGCTCGACGTTTGCCGCGCCCACGGCATCGAGGTTCCCACCGCGTGCTTCGACGAGCGGCTGGAGCGCGGCGGGCACTGCCGCGCGTGCATGGTCGAAGCAGGCGGCCGAATGGAGCCGGCGTGCACGACGCCTGCGCGCGAGGGCTGGACGGTCGTCACCGACAGCGAGGCGCTGCGACTGTACCGGCGTGACCTCGGGGAGCTGATGCTCTCGGAGTCGGCGCCGCGCGGCCGCGTCGGCGCCCATCTGGAATAGTGGGGCGCGGACGGCACGCGCGATGCGCCCCACCCGCGCGAAACACCGCGGGTCGATGCGAGCCACGCGTTCCTTCGCCTCGACATGTCGGCCTGCATTCGCTGCCGGCTCTGCGTCGAAGCCTGCGCGGATCTCCAGGGGCGTTTCGTCTATGCGCCGCACGGACGCGGCGGGCGCACACGCATGGACTGGGGGGAGCACGCGTTCGCCCAAACCGCTTGCGTGTCGTGCGGCGCGTGTGCCGAGCTCTGCCCGACCGGGGCGATCTCCGACGCGGACCGCGATCGGCAGGGGACGACGGGGTCCCGGACGGTGCGCACGACCTGCGCGTACTGCGGGGTAGGCTGCCAGCTCGACGTTCACACCGACGGCACGGACATCGTGTCGATCGACGGTGCGCCGTCGCCCGTCAACGACCGCCACCTGTGCGTGAAGGGACGCTACGCTCACGCGTACGTGCGCCATCCCGAGCGGCTGACGACTCCGCTCCTTCGCCGTGGGGACGCCTTCGAGCCGATCTCGTGGGAGGAGGCCCTGGCCCTGGCGGGGCGCGAATTCTCGCGGCTGCGCGGGCGTCTCGGCTTCCTGTCCTCGGCTCGCTGCACGAACGAGGAGAACTACCTCGTGCAGAAGTGGGCGCGTGCGGGCATGGGCACCAACAACGTCGATTGCTGCGCGCGCGTCTGCCATGCCCCGAGTGCGGCCGGCATGCGCCGCATGTTCGGCACCGGCGCGGCGACCAACTCGTTCGCGGACATCGATCGCGCCGATCTTCTGTTCGTCTGCGGCGCCAATCCGAGCGAGAGCCATCCGGTCGTCGGTGCGCGCGTGAAGCGTGCGGTGCTCTCGGGTCGCGCGCTGCTCGTCGTGATCGATCCGCGGGAGACCGAGCTCGCGCAGATCGCCGATGTGCATCTTCAGCCGCGCCCCGGAACCAACGTACCGCTGCTCAACGCGATCGCAGCGGTTCTCGTCGAGGAAGGGCTCGTCGACCGTGCATTCGTGGAGGCGCGTGCGGACGGCCTCCGCGAGCTGTCGCTGTTTCTGGCAGACAAGTCGCCGGAGCAGAGCGAAGCGACCACCGGCGTGCCGGCCGGCCTCGTGCGGCGCGCCGCGCGCATGTACGCCGCAGCCGCACGTCCCATGCAGCTTCACGGGCTCGGCGTCACCGAGCACTACCAGGGCAGCGAAACGGTGATGCTCCTCTGCAATCTGGCGATCCTCGCGGGCGCGATCGGTCGCGAAGGTGTCGGCGTCAACCCGCTGCGCGGCCAGAACAACGTGCAGGGCGCAGCCGACATGGGCTGCCAGCCGGACCTCGCGACGGGCTATGCTTCCGTCTCCGCGTCGCAGACGCGCGCGCGCTTTCGGCGCCTGTGGAACGCGCCGCTGCCCGGGCAGCCGGGGCTCACGATCCCGCGCATGTACGACTCGGTCGACCGCGGCGAGCTCGCCGGCCTGTACATTCTCGGAGAGGACGTAGCGACCACGGATCCGGACACCGATCGCATACGGCGCACGCTGTCGCGTCTCGATTTCCTCGTGGTCCAGGAGATCTTCCTGTCGGATACGGCGCGCCTCGCCCACCTGGTGCTGCCGGGCGCGAGCGCGTTCGAGAAGGACGGGACGTTCACGAACGCGGAACGCCGGTTGCAGCGCGTTCGCCGCGTGCTGGCCCCGCCCGGCGAGGCCAGGGCCGACTGGCAGATCCTCGTCGAGCTCATGAAGGCTTGCGGCATGGATGCGCCGTACACCGGCCCCCGCGACGTGTTCGACGAGATCCGCGAGGCGTGGCCGGCGCTTGCCGCCGCGTCGTGGGATACGCTCGGAGAAAACGGCCTGCAGTGGCCGGTCGATGCGGAAACGGGCACCGGCACGCCGATTCTCCACCTCGACGCATTTGCCGGAGGCCGGCCGGCGCTGCCGTGCATCGACTACGTGGCGTCGCCTTCCTCGTTCGATCCGCAGCGGCCGCTCCACCTCACGACCGGCCGCGTGCTCGAGCACTACAACAGCGGGTCGATGACCCGCCGCACCGATACCGTGCGCATCGCATCGGCCGACGTCCTCGAGATCCATCCGGTGGACGCAGCGGCGCGCGGGATCGCCGACGGCGACGAGGTCATGGTGACGAGCGCCACGGGAACGTGCCGCGCACACGCGAAGCTGTCCGCCGGCGTCCGTCCGGGCGCCCTGTTCCTCAGCTTCCACTTCCCCGCGACGGGGACGAACGCCGTCACGTCCGGCGTGGTCGACCGGATTGCCGACTGTCCGGAGTACAAGCTGACGTCCGTGGAAGTGCGAAAGACCTAGGGCCGGGCCCGCGCGTTCAGATCTTCTCCGGAACGCTGCGAATCGCGCCGCACGGGCATTCGCTGACGCAGAGCCCGCAGCCCTTGCAGTAGTCGTAGTTGAACTCGTAACCCGCGCCCGGCCCGAGCTTGATCACGGCGTTGTCGGGACAGACTCCGTAGCAGTTGTCGCACTCGAAGCAGTTCCCGCACGACATGCAGCGACGCGCCTCGAAGCACGCATTGGCTTCGTCGAGGCTTCCGACGACCTCCTCGAAGGTGGACTGTCGTCGCGCAGCATCGAGCACCGGCGCCTTCGAGCGCGGAGCGTCGGCGTAGTACCAGGGGTTGAGCTTGTCGAAGGTCGCGATCTCCGGGGCGCCCGGGTGAGTCCACGACGTTCCGCGCAGGAATGCGTCCACGTGCCGCGCCGCCAGCTTCCCGTGGCCGATGGCCACCGTGACGGTGCGCTCGCCGGGCACCATGTCGCCGCCGGCAAAGACGCCCGGCTGCCCGGTACGCATCGAGGAGTCCACCGGCACGACGCCGTGGTTCGCATCGAAACCCGCGACGCCGTCGAGCAGCGAGAGGTCCGAGTCCTGGCCGAGAGCGAGCACGACGGAATCGGCGTCGAGCGTCTCGTACTCGCCGGTGCCGACGGCGTTTCCGCGCTCGTCCAGTTTCATCTTTTCGATCGTGATCTCCCCGGCTTCCGCCTGTGTGATCGTCGACAGCCACTTGACGAGCACGCCTTCGGCGAGTGCCTCTTCGAGCTCGAACTGGTGGGCCGGCATCTTCTCGCGCGTGCGGCGGTACACGATCACCGACTCTTCGGCGCCGAGGCGCTTCGCGGTGCGTGCGACGTCGAAGGCGGTATTGCCGCCGCCATAGACGACGACGCGGCGTCCGAGCATCGGCCGCTCACCCGTCTCCATGCTGCGCAGCACGGAAACGGCGTCGAGCATGCGCGCGGCGCTTCCGGCGGGGATGTAGGCGCGTTTGGCCAGATGGGCGCCGACGGCGAGGAAGACCGCGTCGAACCCGCCCTCCTCTTTCTCCTGCAGGATGCGCTCGACCTTGCGGCCGAGCTCGAAGCGCACGCCGAGCTCTTCGATTCGGGCGACCTCCGCGTCGATCACTTCGCGCGGAAGCCGGTACCTGGGGATTCCGAAGCGCATCATCCCGCCGGGCTTCGGCAGCGCATCGCGAATCGTCACGCCGTGCCCGGCACGCGCGAGGTGATAACCGGCCGAAAGACCCGACGGGCCGGCACCGACGACGAGCACGCGCTTTCCGGAGCTCGACTCGGGCGCAGCGAACTTCCAGCCGCGGCGAATCGCCTCGTCTCCGAGAAAGCGCTCCACGGCGTTGATGCCGACGGCTTCGTCGAGCTGCGCGCGGTTGCAGGCCGATTCGCACGGGTGATAGCAGACGCGCCCCATCACGGCCGGGAGGGGATTTTCTTCGGTCAGCACGCGCCACGCGGTTTCGTAGTCGCCCGACTCCGCGAAGAAGAGCCATCGCTGCACGTTCTCGCCGGCGGGGCACGCATGGTTGCACGGCGGCAGCCGGTGCACGTACTCGGGCCTCGCGGTGCGCCACGATCCGGTGTGGTTGGCGAGGCTCGTCCCGGGGTCGAGCGTAATGGCGAAGGGTCTCCGGTTCACGACTCGCTTCCTTCCTCGTCCACGAGGCCGTAGCGACGGATGTTGCGGTCGGCCTGCTCCTGGATGCGCGCGATCACGTCGCTGCGCGGAGGCGTCCCGAACAGGTGCGCGAATCGGTACTGCGGTCTCAGGTACTCGTCGACGGGAAGACGGCGGCGGATCTTCGAGACGCGAGTGACGACGCCGCCCTCGGCTTCGAAGACCGGAAAGAGGCCGGTCTCCTTCGCGAGGCGCGCCATGCGCACCGTCGCCTCGGAGCCGTGTCCCCAGCCGAGCGGACACGGCACCAGGATGTGAAGGTATCGCGGGCCGCGCAGCTCCATCGCGCGACGCACTTTCGCTTCGAGGTCGTGCAGCTCGGCCACCGTGGCGGTCGCGACGTAAGGGATGTCGTGTGCCATCGCGATGCGCGGCACGTCCTTGCCCTGCCCGAAGCTCGCGCCCGTGCTCGTGCCGACGGGCATCGTCGTATTGGTGCGCGCCCCCGGCGGCGTTGCCGACGAGCGCTGCACGCCGGTGTTCATGTAGGCCTCGTTGTCGTAGCAGATGTAGAGCACGTCGTCGCCGCGCTCGAACATGCCGGACAGGCAGCCGAAGCCGATGTCGGTGGTTCCGCCGTCGCCGCCCTGCGCAACGACGCGCACGTCGGTGCGGCCTTTCACGCGCATGGCCGCCGCCACGCCGGTGGCGACCGCCGCCGCGTTGCCGAACAGCGAGTGGATCCACGGGATCTGCCACGACGTTTCCGGATACGGCGTCGAGAATACTTCGAGGCAGCCGGTCGCGTTGACGGCGATCATCCGGCCCCCGGTGGCGTTCATCGCTGCGTCGATCGCGTAGCGCGCGCCGAGCGCCTCGCCGCAGCCCTGGCACGCGCGGTGCCCCGAGTTGAGGGAGTTGGTGCGGCGCATGTTCGCCTGCACGGTGCGCTCGTTCTCCGCGAGCAGGCGGTTGCCGACCGTGAACGTCCCGGTCTGGTAGAAATGCACGCGCTGGTCGCTCATCGCTTCCTCCTCCTTCGCGCTCAGAAGGCGCTCGAACCGGCGGGCCCGACCCGCTTCCGGAGCTGCTCGGCGACGGGGCCCGAGCGGCGCAGCTCGCTCTCTCGCGCGAGCACCTCCCCGACCGCCTCGTGGTCGAGATCGAGGAACGTCACGTCGTCGAGCCGGCCCTCGGCCGCCTCGGCGAACGCACGGCGCAGGGATTCGCGCGTGATCGCGCGCCCGCCGAGACCCGCGATCACGGTGCGCACTTCGCTCGACGGCCCGCGCCAGGAGGCGGCGACGTTGTTCGAGACGATGCCGCCGAGGCCGACGGCGAGGCTCTTCTCGAGCACCACGACGCGCTTCGCGCCCGCGAGCGCCTCGCGCACCGCGACGCCGGGCCAGGGGCGGAAGCAGGTGATGCCGAGCACGCCGATGCGCACGCCGTCGTCGCGCATCGCGTCCACCGTTTCCTTGATGGTGCCGAGCACGGAGCCGAGCGCGACGACCACGACATCGGCGTCGTCGAGACGGTAGCCGCGCACGAGTCCACCGCTTTCGCGGCCGAACACCTGCCGGAATCGCGCGGCCCACGCAGGGATGCGCTCGAGCGCGAGCTTCTGTTTGACGTGCGCGAGGTAGCGCACCTCGAGGAACGCTTCCGGGCCGACCATCGCGCCGATCGAGATGGGCTCGGCCGGATCGAGCACCTGGCGCGGCTCGTACGCCGGTAGCCACGCATCCACCTGCTCCTGAGACGGCAGGTCCACGCGCTCGACCGCGTGAGTGAGGATGAAGCCGTCCATGCACACCATGACCGGCACCGAGAGATCCTCGGCGAGCCGGAAGGCCTGGACGTGCAGGTCCACCGCTTCCTGGTTGTCTTCGGCGAAAAGCTGGATCCAGCCGCAGTCGCGCTGGCTCAGCGCGTCGCTGTGGTCGTTCCAGATGTTGATCGGGGCGCCGAGGGCGCGGTTGGCCACGGTCATGACGATGGGCAGCCCGAGGCCGGCGGCGTTGTAGACCGCCTCTGCCATGAAAAGGAGACCCTGGCTCGCGGTGGCGGTGTACGCGCGAGCGCCGGCCGCCGACGCGCCGATGGCGACCGACATCGCCGCGAACTCGGACTCCACGTTGACGAACTCGCACGGCGAAAGCCGTCCGGCGGCGACGAGGCGGCCGAGTCCTTCGACGATGTGGGTCTGCGGAGAGATCGGATACGCGCAGATCACCTCGGGACGGCAAAGCGCGACGGCTTCCGCGACGGCGGCCGAGCCTTCAATCTGCCTGAGCATGTCGTTGTTCTCCCCGGCGATCGGCAACGAGGGCGTGCGCCGCCGCTGCCGCCGCTGCGTTGGCGTCGGCGATCCGGCCCGCGAATCGCTCGCGAATCGCCTCGCAGACCGACTCGATCGAGATCCTGCCGGAGAGCGCCGCGAAGCCGCCGATCAGCGCCGCGTTCGGATAGGGCTTGCCGATGTGCGCGAGCGCGAGATCCGTGGCCGGCACGGTGCAGAACGATCCCGCCGGCCGGCTGCGCACGAGCTCGTCGATCCCGAGCTCGGCAGCGCTGCGGGCGGTGTTCACGAGGATGAGCCCGTCCGGCTCGAGCCCGGAAAACACGTCGACCTGATGGAGCAGCGTCGGGTCCTGGATGAGGAGCGCATCGGGACGAACGATGGGTTCGCGAAGCCGGATCGGACGGTCGTCGATACGGCAGAACGCGACCACCGGGGCGCCGGTGCGCTCCGAACCGAAGCTCGGGAAGGCCTGGGAATGAGAACCGTCGCGAAATGCGGCGACCGAGAGCAGCTCGGCGGCCGTCACGACGCCCTGTCCTCCACGCCCGTGAATGCGGATCTGGAACACGTTGCCTCCGGACCGGCGCTCGGTATGCACATTGCGCGCCGCCCGAGTGCCGCCGGCGAGGCGGCGACCCGGGCCGTCCGTCGCACTTCGGGAAGTATGCGGAGTCGCTTCCTAAACGGACGCAGCCGCTACGCGTTCCCGCCGCAGCGGGCGAGCCCGGGGCCGGCCGAACGGATTCCGGCGGGGACCGGCGTGTCCCGATTTTCGGAATTGTCAGGCCCGCGGTTTCCCAGTTCTGACTCCGGCGCCATGCGGCTCGAAAGCTCTGCGCAAAAGATCCGATCGATCCCGGGTCTCTTGTCACGACGCAGTGCCGCCGACAGATTGAGTGCGCCGCCATGAACTCGCATCTCAAGATTGCGCTCTTCTTCGCGCTCCTGCTCTTTCCCGTTCTTCTCGGGAGCATCACCGCCAGGGTGGCGTTCAGCCGCGCCGAGCGCGTCGAGTTCTGCGGGTCGTGCCACACGATGCAGCCGTGGATCGACGACGTGACGGGCAGCGAGAGCGAGTCGCTCGCCGGTGCGCACTTCGCCAACCGGTGGATCCAGCACGACCAGTGCTACACGTGCCACAGCAACTACAGCTTCATGGGACCCCTCAAGGCCAAGATCCGCGGTGTCGAGCACGTCATTGCCTTCTACGGCGGCTACACCGGCCCGATCCACCTGCGCGAAGACTTTCCGAACATCAACTGCCTGCAGTGCCACGAACACAGCAAGGGCTTCCGCGAGGAGAGCGCGCACGATCCCATCGACGACCTGCTCGCAGGCAAGGACCGTTGTGTCGAGTGCCACGATCAGCTTCACGACGTCGAGACCGGAGAGAGCGCCGACGATGCGGCGGACGAGGCTGCCCCCGGCGGCGAAGACGAGGGCGACGAGCACGAAGACGACGGAGGCGGAGAGTAGACCGATGTCGCGCACCCTCCAGATTGCCCTGCTGCTCGTGTCGTTCGGCACGCTGCTGTCCGTCGCCTGCCTGCTCGAGACGACGGCGCTCACGATGACGGCCTTCTTCAGCGGCGCCCTTCCGGCATTCGCCCTGGCGGGGATGCTCTACGTGGTCGAGGTCATTCGCGACCTGCGAAGGCACCGAGTGCTCTGACCCCCGGATTCCCGAACCCGCGAATCCGGGCCGCCATCTCACATTCCGGAGATCCCTCGCTCGTGGATACGTCGAAATAGCCCGCGCGACTGCGCGGTATTGCTCGAGGTCCGTCCACCGAGTACGTAGGTCGTGGCGAACGCGCGTCGCGCGACTCCGGCCCGATCCGCGGACGGGCAGTTCCTTCGAAGGAGAAAAATACAGTCATGAAAATCACCAGTACTCGACTCGGAACGATCTCGACGAACGACCGGCGAATGGGCCGTCTCTTGCTGGCCGGTCTGGTTGCCGGAGCGCTTTCGGCCACGCCGGCCATGGCGGAGGACGCGCCGGACGCAGGCAAGCTCTGGAGCAAGCACTGCCAGTCCTGTCACGGCCCCGACGGCAAGGGCAAGACAAAGATGGGCGAGAAGTCCGGCGTCAAGGACCTGACGTCGGCGGAGGTCAAGGGCTCGCTCACCGAAGCGAAGGCTGCGGATGCCATCAAGAGCGGCGTCAAGGAAAAAGACGATCCGTCGAAGTTCGCGATGAAGGCGTACAGCGACAAGCTGAGCGCCGCCGAAATCGACGTGCTCGCCAAGCACTCGCTATCCTTCAAGTAAACGCAGCGCAGCGCCGGCTCGTGCTTCGGCCCGGTCCGAAGCA
>CAYYVZ010000028.1:0-22164 GCA_964475235.1 uncultured Myxococcales bacterium
AGCGCGAGGAGGCCGCCCGCGTAGCCGGACCACGCGACGACGGGCGAGCCGAGCAGGGACGACGACGACGCCTCGAGGCGCGACACGTCCGTCTCGATCGAAAGGTCGGCGCCCGTCAGCGTGAACTCGGGGCCGCGTGCCGCGGCCGCACCCGGCTTTCCGGCGTCGGGTTTCTTCGCGTCTTCCTTCGGCGCCTCGGGCGGAGTCGCGCTCACGACGTCGCCCGCGCCGACCATCGTCGCAGCGCGCACCGAGAGCGCGATCGGCTGAGACTTCGTGCTCGCGAAGCGGCCGGTCGCAGGGTCGAACCACGAGTACTCGATCGGCGGAATCTCGCGCACGTTGGCGTCGATCACGCGCACGCTCACTTCGAAATGCTTGCCGCGCTCGTCGGCGATTCCGGCGACCTCGCCGTCGGGAAGGCGGAACTGCTTCGGCGAAAGGCCCGCGCGGTCGAGCGGCGGAAGCGAGGCCGCATCGAGGCTGCCGTCGCCCTGGATCGTGAACGAGAGCTTCACCGGGTCGCCCGCCTGCAGCACCGTGCGGTCGGCCGCGACCGTCATCGTGAAGCCCTGTCCGATGGCGCCCGCGAAGCTCCCGGGCCGTCCTTCGGCAGGCACCGGCGCGACTTCGAGCGTCATCGGGGCGGCCGCGACTTTCACGCGGCGCGTGCGCGACGGCACGCGCGAGCCGAAGATGTCGCGCTGGAAGGTCGTGGCCTCTTCGCAGATGAGCGTCGGCTCGCCGAGATCGAAGCGCCCGGCCGCCACCGGGACCATCGTGCGCGTGAAGCTGCGGACCACCCACTGCTTGCCGTCGGCCGCTTCCTTCCTCAGCTCGACCGGGAACTCGACGGTACCGCCCGGCGTCTCGACGTTCATCGACACGCGCGACGGTTCTTTCTCCTCGTCGAGGAACTGGAAGTTGCCGTCCGTGAACAGCGGCACGGCGAGGTGCTGGTCGTAGAGCTTGTCGGCGAGGCCCGCTTCCGTCCACCACTCGACGGTCACCGGCACACGCTGGCCGATGAAGATGCGGCCCTCGGGAAGCGTGACGCGAAGCTTCTGTCCGCCGGCCTGAGGGACCGCCTCCACGTTGAAGCTGGCTTGTCGCGTGACCGCCGTCTTCGTGCCCTGCGTGACGGTGAACGGCCCGACGGCGTAGCGTCCCGGCGTGGCGGCGGTGAGCTGGTAGACGAAGGCGAAGCGGACGGTCTTCTCCTGCGTCATTCGGCCGTTGACGATCTGCACCATGCTCGAGACCTGGGGCCTCGCGTGCAGGAACTGGAGCGTCGCGCCGTCCGGCGTCGGGACGCTCACCTCGGGCGTCGGCTCTTCGTCGAAGCCGTCCACGACGACGTGCAGCTCGATCGGAACGCCGGCGTGGTAGGGCGACTGCGTGGCCTGCAGCTGGGCCTGCTGCGCGAGCGCGATCGCAGGTGCGCCGGCGGTAGCGACCATTGCCGCGGCGAACGCGACGCTGAGGCCGAGTGCCCTCACCAGTCCTTCTCGACGGGCTCGTAGCCCTGGCGCTGGGCCTTGTCGCGGTTCTCGCGACGCTCGGCCTCGCGGTCGCGGATCCCCTGCAGCAGCTGGGCCGGGTCGGTCTTGTCCTCGTCCTCGCCCTTCTCGGCTTTCTGCGGCTGGCCGCCTTGCTGCTGCTGTTGTTGCTGCTGCTCGTCCTTCTGGTCGCCCTGCTGCTGCTCCTGTTCCTGCTGCTCTTGCTGCTGCTCTTCCTGTTGCTGCTTCTGCTGGTCGGGCGGCACGAGGAGCTGGATCGCCTTGGCGAGCTCCTCCAGCGCGGTGTTCTGCGCGCCGCGAGTGTCGGCGAACGCGGGCGGGTTGATGCCGAGACTCTGGACGGCGCTGTCCATCGACGTGCGCGCGTTGTCCACGTGCGTGGCCGCTTCCGCGAGTTTCTGCGGGAAGTCTTCGGGAATCTGTCCCTGCGCTTCCGGCGGCACCGGCTGCTGCGACTGCTCGCGGAGCGCCTCGGCGATTGGCGCGGCGGTCGTCGACAACGTTTCCTGCCTCGCGGCGAGAGGGCCGGCCTTGTCGGTGAAGTCGCGATCGGGGGCGGCCGACGCCATGGCCGCAGTCTCTTCGGTCTGGTCGCCGAGTTCCAGCTGGCGCTGCGCGAGCTCCTTCAGGTGATCGATCACCGAGAAGAAGAGGCGGCGCAGGTCTTCGATGCGCAGGACGGCCTCGGCGACGGCGGCCTGCGAAGGCGACCACGCTTCGGCCGGAAGCGACGAGCCCTGGTTCGCGGCTTCCGCTTCGAGGGCGTCGAGCTTCGCCGACGCTTCGCCGAGCGCGCCGCGCGCGGCCGAGAGGTAGGTCTGTGCGAGCTCGAGGCGCTGCTTCTCGGCGGCAGGATCGGGGCCCTGCCCGGCGGGCGGTGCGGCCTGTCCGCCCTGTTGCTGCGCGGCGGCTGCTTCGGCGGCCTTGGCTGCCGCTTCTTCCTCGGCAGCGACGATCGCTTCTTTCAGCGACCGCTCGACGTGCTCGCCGCGCTTCGTGTTGGTGCGCTGCGCGTCGGCGGCTGCCGGAGCGTATTCGGCCTTCGCGTCGGGAGCGATTTCCTCTTTCGGCGAGACGATCTGCTCGATGCGCTTTTCCTCCTGCCAGAGCAGGTCGATCAGGCGCTCGAGCTCGAGGAAGCTCTCGCGCGCGGCGGCGAGCTTCGCGATGGCTTCGTACTGGGCCGGCAGCGATTCGCGCACGCGCGACGACTCGAGCTCTGTCTTTGCGGCGGACATCTTCGCGGCGCCTTCGCCGATGAGGGGCTCGGCTTCGCGGACACGCTCGAGCAGCGCGGCCTGCTTGGGATCCTCGGGTGCACCGCCCTGCGCGGCTGCCTCGCTCTGCGTGACCACCGTGACGAAGTTGTAGTGCAGCTCCTCGATGCGCTCGTGCAGCTCGTCGGCGGTGTCGGTGAGATGCTCGGGCGTGAGCCACTTCTGCGGCGGCACCTCGGTGCTGCCGGAATCGACGGCAACCCGGACGCCGGTCAGCCGCGACAGCTCGAGCGCGTCGGCGATGAGGATGTCGAGGACCCGGACCGGATCGAGCAGGCGGTCGCGAGCGCGCTTGAGATGAGTGAGCGTGGTCGAGGCGGCGCGGTAGGCGCCCGGACCTTCGAGGCGGCGAAGGCGGCCGCGCGCCTGGCCCATCTGCTCGCGCGCGTGGTGCAGCGATTCGAGCACGCCGTCCATCTGGACCGCCTTCATCGACTCTTCGGGCGTCTGCTGGTCGGCGGGCTTGTTGCGGATCAGCGTCTGCTCGCGCGCCGCACGCTCGGAGACGTCCTCGGCTTTCGACGAGAGCGCCAGCTCCCTGGTGGCGAGCTCGCGGAACGCGGCACGATCGCGCTCGGGATCGGCAGCCGCCGCATTCGCGTCGGCGGGTTGCCCCTGCACGGCGGTGCGCAGAGTCCCGAGGAAGGCGCGCTGCTCCTCCATGAGAGCCGTGACGTCGTCGATCAGCTCCTTCTGCTTCTTCTTCGCGATGGCGTCAGCGAGGACCAGCGCGCGGCGCAGCACCAGCTCGAGGTTGTGACGCGCGTCGGCGTCCTTCGCGTCGAGGGACACGGTTTCGCGAAACCACGACGCGGAACGCTCGAGGGCGGCGAGGGCCTCTTCGGGGGCGCTCTCCGTCTTACCGTCTGCGCGACGCGCGTCGAGGATGCCGAGGTCGTACGTCGCATCGCGCCGCAGCTCGCCGTCGAAGCCGGCGCGCGAGCGCGCGTCCTCGAGCAGCTTCTCCGCGGCATCGAGCTCGCCGGCGCCGAGCTTGTCGACGCCTTCGTTGTAGACTTCGCGCGGCGGACGCGGCGGTTCTTCCTTCTTCGTCTCGGGCGCGGGTGCGTTCGCATCCGCGGCGGTCGTTGCGGCGTCCTCGGCGGCCGGCGCAGCTTCTTCCGCGGGGTCGCCGGCTTCGACGGCGGCCGGGGCCGTTTCGTCGGCGCGCGCCTGCGTCACCGGCGCGGCGATCCAGATCGCGAGCAGCATCGACGCCGCACCGGCTGCTGCGGCGCGCCTGCGCGTTCCGCGGCCCGAAGCGACGACGACGGACGCGATCAGCAGGACCAGCGAAGCCAGCACGGCGAGCTGGTAGGCTTCTCCGCGGATCGTGCGGCTCTGGCCGTCGAGGCTGCCGCGCGTGAGGCTGGCGATGTGCGTGTCGTAGATCGACTGCAGGTCGAGCACGCCGGTCCCTGCCGGGACGTAGGCGCCGCCGGTCGCAAGGGCGATCTCGCGCAGCGTGTCGCCGTCGAGGCGCGTGACGACCTCGGCGCCCGAGGAGTCGCGCAGCGTCTTCTTCGCGCCCGTCTTGGGGTCGGTGACCTGGATCGGACTGCCGTTCTCGTCGCCGAAGCCGATCGCGAGCACTTTGATGCCGCGCTCGGCCGCTTCCTTCGCGGCTTCGAGTGGGAACGAGTCGTGGTCCTCGCCGTCGGTGATGAGGATGATCGAGCGCGAGACGGAAGCGCCGGCGGCAAAACCGGCGACGGCCTTGCGGATCGGTTCCTCGAGCCGTGTGCCGCCGCGCGACACGCTCTTCGGCCCCGCGGAATCGAGCACCATGCGCAGGAACGAGAAGTCGGGAGTGATCGGCGCCAGCACCGATGCGCGGCCCGCGAACGCGATGAGCCCGACGCTGTCGCCGCGAAGATACGCGAGCAGGTCGCGGACCTCGGCCTTGGCGCGCTCGAGCCGGTTCGGCGCCACGTCTTCGGCGAGCATCGAGTTGGAGACGTCGAGGCAGACCATGATCTCGGCGCCGACGCGCGGCGTTGCGACGAGGTGCACTCCCCACTGCGGGCGCATCAGCGCGACGACGCCCATCGCGAGCGAGAGGCCGAGAAGGACGGTCGCCGCGCGGCGACGTCCCACCGAAACGGTCTCGGCGAGGCGAGCCTGCATGAGCGGCGAGAGGAAGCGCGACAGCGCCGTGCCCGACCGCACGTCGAGCCACACGAGCAGCGCCGTGAACGCGAGCACCGCCCACAGCAGCAGCCCCCACCCCGGCTCCGCAAACCGGAACTCGCTCATCGCATGCCCCCGAAATCGGGGACGGATCCCGATTTCCTCGCGGTGGATACGAGGAAGTTCCTCGCGCACCCCGGCATCGCCCGAACGAGGCTGGGGGAAATCGGGATCCGTCCCCGATTTCTCACGGCAGCCTCCGCAGGAAGGTGGCGGCGGCCAGGGCGGCGAGTGCGATCAGGCCCATGCCGGCTTCGACGAGGGCGGGGAAGTGCTCGCGGTACTGGAGGTAGCGCACCTCGGTGATCTCGGTGCGCTCGAGCTTGTCGATCTCCTTGTAGACCTCGACGAGGCCGTCCTTGTTGCGCGCGTGAAAGTAGCGGCCGCCCGTTGCCTCGGCGACCTTGCGCATCGTGTCCTCGTCCATGTCCACGTAGACGCGGCGCAGGTACTCGCGTCCGTCGGGCCCCTGCACGGGAATCGGCGCCATGCCACGCGTGCCCGCCGCGATCGTGTAGACCTTGATGCCGTTGTCGGCAGCGAGCTTGGCCGCCTGCATCGGATCGATTTCACCGGCGTTGCTGACGCCGTCGGTCAGCAGGATGACGACCTTCGACTTGGCCGGATGCTCGCGCAGCCGCTCGACGGCGAGGCCGAGACCTTCTCCGAGCGCCGTCGAGGCTTCGGTAGCCTCGGTCGCGATCTTCACGTCGTCGAGGATGGCAAGCAGGTTCGAGTGATCGAGCGTGAGCGGGCAGACGCCGTCCGCATAGGTTCCGAAGACGACGAGACCGACGAGATCGTCGGTGCGGCCCTTGCCCGCATCGCCGCCTTCGACGAACTCGTGGAAAACCTGCTTGACCGCATCGAGGCGGCTCACGCTGGCATCGCCCGCAACGAAGTCGCGCGCGTTCATCGAGCCCGAGCGGTCCACGGCCATCACGATCGCGATGCCTTCCTTGTGGACGTGCGTGCTCGTATCGCCGGTGCGCGGCCCGGCCAGCGCCACCGAGAACAGCACCGTCGCGACTGCGAGCAGCAGCGCCGGGAGCGTGGACAGGCGCGAGCGCAGCGAGCGCGGCGCGCCGTCGAAGTGCGACAGGGTCGATACGGTGATGACGGACGGAAGTCGGGCCGCGAGCAGATAGACGAGCGGTGCGAACAGCGCGAACGCGAGCAGCCAGGGGTCGCGGAACTCCATGCTAGGCATGCGCGGCTCCCGTTTGCGGCGCGGCGAGGGCCGCCTCGGTGGGCCCGCGCGTTTCGTCGAGGAAGCGCGACGCCGACTGGAGCGCCGCCTCGATGTCTTCCGGCGGAGGAATGAAACGCCCGAACTTCACCTCGTCCGCACGACGCAGGAAGCCGCGCAGGAATCCCTGGTGGGCTTCGTCGAGATCGGGCGAGGCGCTCGCGACCTGGAGGAACTCTTCGGTGGTGAGCTCCGGCGCGCGCAGCTCGAAACGGTCTTCGAGGTAGCGACGGATGAGCGCGGAGAGCTCGACGAAAAAGGTGTCGATCTCGTCTTCGTTCGCAGGGCGCTGGCGCGACGAGAGCGTGTCGAGGCGCGCACGAGCGACATCGTAGGCGCTACGGCGCCGGACTTCGGCGCGTGCGGCTTTCCACGAGCGGTAGGCGAGAGGCGCCGCGACGGCCGCGAGCACCGCGAGTCCGACCAGCCACGGCCACAGCGCACCCGGCTCTCGAAGCGGCGCGAGGTGCTCGCGCACCGGGCGCAGGTCGTTCGACGCTCCCTCGGGAACGACGGAACCCACTTCGAACGGAATGCGCTCGGTGAGCAGCTCGTAGGTCTGCTCGCCTTCGGGCGCGGGGCGCTGGCCGGGGCGATGGTCGATGAACTCGATGAGAAGCGGAGGAACGGCCTGCGGTCCCGAAAGGGGCGGCTCGAGCACGTAGCGCTGGGTCGAGACGGTCTTGCCGCTCGCGTCGACGCTTTCCTTCGGCACGAACTCCCGCACGGAGAAGCGGTCCAGCGACTGGCCGAACTCCGGCATCATCAGGTCGATGCCGTCTTCGGCCGTGACTTCGACAGTGAGCGTGACGGTGTCGCCGATCACCGGTGTGGCCGGCTCGAGGCGCACGCGCGCTTGGACGGGGCCGCGCTCGGAGGTCTTCTCGAGGAACTTCGGGGCTTCCGCGGAGGCTTCGATCTTCTTGCCGTTCTCGTCGACGGTTTCGCCTGCGGGTGCAGCAAGCGGTGAGGCAAGTAGCACCGCCGCGAGAGCCGCCCCGAACAAACGGCGCGCAGCGCGGAGAGAACGACGCCCGGCAACCGGTACGTGTCCCTGGTACCGACTCGAACGGCTTCGACGCACGCTCACCGCCGCTTCCTCCGTTCGCGCATGCGGAAGAAGCGCACGATCGGATCGACGACCGAGCCGGCCGCGTCGATGTGGATGAAGTCGATACCGACGCGGCGGAGGCGCTTCTCGAGTGCCGTGACACGTTCGCGCGCTGCCGCCTCTGCCTCGCGGCGGAACGCGGCCGAGCCCGTGTCCACCAGCTCCGTGCGTCCGGTCTCTGAGTAGAGAAGGGCGATGAGCCCGGCATCGGTAAGCTCGAGCTCGCGCTGGTCGGTGACGAGCACCGCAATGACGTCGTGCTTCTGGTTGGCCGTCATGAGCGCGCGCTCGAAGTGCTCGTCGAGAAAATCGCTCACCACGAAACACACCGCGCGGCGCTTGGTGACCGACATCGCGAAGCGAACCGCGCGTGCGATGTCGGTGGCCTCGCGGGCCGTCCGCATGCGGCGGCCGGAAGAAGACAGACGCCGGAGGCCCGAGCGGATGAGCGCGAGCGGTCCTGCGGATTCGGGGCGCCGGGACTTCGCGTTCGGCCCGGGGCCTGACGCGTTCGACCGCGCGTTTGCCGCTCCGCCGTCGATCACTGTCAGCGAAGGTTTGTCGGATGCAAGGTGCCCCGCGAGGTCGCGTCGCGTTTCGACTTCGCCGTGCGCGAGCACTTCGCGAACGACGCGCAGCGCGTGCTTCTGGCCCTTGCGCGGCGGGATGTACTGCTCGACGCCGCCGTGGAAAAGCACGAGGCCGACCTTGTCGTCGTTCTTGATCGCCGAGAACGCGAGCAGCGCGCAGAGCTCGGCCGCGGCCTCGCGCTTGGAGCGCGACGCCGAGCCGAAATCCTGCGACGCCGAGACGTCGGCCATCAGCAGCAGCGTGAGTTGCCGCTCTTCGACATAACGTTTGACGAAAGGCTCGCCGGTGCGCGCGGTGACGTTCCAGTCGATCGAACGCACGTCGTCGCCCGGCACGTAGGGACGCACTTCCTCGAACTCGACGCCGCCGCCCTTGAAGACGGACACGTACTCGCCGGCGAGCACGTCGGCCACGTGGCGGCCCGTGCGCACCTGGATCTCGCGAACGCGGCGGATGATCTCGGACGCGTCCATCAGAGCTCCGGCGCAGTGCTGCGGACGAAACGCGAACGCGCCGCTTCCGGTTCGGTGAAGCGAAGATCGAACGACATCGGCGCGCTACTTACGGAACGAGGACGGTATCGAGGATACGCGCGATCACCTGGTCGGTGCTGCGGCCTTCGGCTTCGGCTTCGTAGGTGAGGCTGATGCGGTGGCGCAGCACGTCGGGCGCTAGCGACTTGACGTCGTGAGGCGTGACGTAGGTGCGGCCCTGCAGGAACGCATGCGCCCTGGCGCCGCGCAGCAGCCAGAGGGACGCACGCGGGCTCGCGCCGTACTCGATCATGCCCTCTAGCTCGGCCGCGCCGGCGCCTTTCGGATCGCGCGTCGCGCGCACGAGATCGACGATGTAGTCGCGCACCTTGTCGTCGACGAAAACCTGGCTCACCGCGCGCTGCGCGCCGGCGATGTCGGCGGGCGTTGCGACCTTGCTGACGTGGGGCTCGGCTGCCGAGACGCCGATGCGATCGAGGATCTTCCTTTCGTCGTCGCGGCTCGGGTAGCCGACCTTGATCTTGAGCATGAAGCGGTCGACCTGCGCCTCGGGCAGCGGGTACGTGCCTTCCTGTTCGATCGGGTTCTGCGTGGCGAGCACGAGGAACGGCTCTTCCATGCGGTGGGTCTTGCCGCCGATCGTGCCCTGGCGCTCCTGCATCGCTTCGAGCAGGGCGGCCTGCACCTTGGCGGGCGCGCGGTTGATCTCGTCGGCAAGCACGAGGTTCGAGAAGATCGGACCCTTTTTGATCGAGTACGTGCCTTCACGCGGGTTGAAGATCTCGGTTCCGATGACGTCGGCCGGCAGCATGTCGGGCGTGAACTGGATGCGCGAGAAGCCCGTGTCGATGGACCCGGCGAGGCAGCGGATCATCAGCGTCTTGGCGAGGCCCGGCATGCCTTCGAGCAGGACGTGGCCGCCGGCGAGCAGGGCGGTCAGCAGTCGCTGGACCATGGCCTCCTGTCCGACGAGGACCTTGCCGATCTCGGCGACGAGGGTCGGGCCGAGCTGGGCGTAGCGGGACATTTCTTCCTGGCTTGGGGCGGATTGAGTGGTCATGGGGCGGAGCGTGCTCCTTCCTTACTTATAGTGTGCGGCGTTCACGGGTCTTCTCGACGCGATTCCTGCGCTGGGTCCGGCGGCAGCGGGCCTGGTGTTTCCGGTGCCGTGCCCGGTCGTTCGCTCGCCCGGAGTTGGCGGCCGGGCGGCGCTGGCCGAGACCGCGACTACCTGTGTCCGACAGCCCGCCGCAGCGTAGACCGCCGGCGAATATGCGTCAGGAAGCGTTCGAGTTCCATGTTTGGGGGGCGGGACGCGGAGGGCGGGGGGGATATTCAAAGCGGGGCGGCGGTGGTGCGAGGAGGACGGGTTGTGGTTGCGTGGAGGTCGGGGTGGAGGCGGCGGGGATATCCGGAACTGCGTATCTGGTCACAGGTCGGTTGCGGTTCTCAAGGATTGCCAAGGGATGCGTCTTTCGTCGTGGTCGGCTGGCGAGCAATATCCGTCTCGGTACCGGTGGCGGCATGTCTTATGCTGGTCCGTAGAATTGGAGTTAGAGGCGATGAGCACGATCACTCTGTACAAATATCGCGCCATCAACGAATGGTCGCTTGATACTCTCCGGACCGGACGGATGTGGTTCTCATCGCCTGTCAAGCTCAATGATACATTCGAATTCTCTGTCCCGGTCTTCATTCACCTCGGCCCAACGGAGCTTGTCGAGCACTTCGAAAAGCGGTTCAAGTTGGACTACGTCGCACCAACACTCTTGGACGCGATGATGAAGCACGGAGGGTCCAGCAGCTTCCCTGCGACCGATCGCTCGGTACATGACTTCTTGAGTTCGGCCAACGCCGACAACAGAGTGCTTTTTGTTGTCTCCCTCATCCACTTCTTCCGAGATCAGGGGCTCAGCACGGAGGAGATTGTCGACAAGCTTGAGCTGGCCGCGAACACTGAACTGCTCGAACATCTCGAGAGGGATCTGCGAGAGGCGTACAGCAGGAATCACGAGATTGGACAGCATTGCGGCGTGCTATCGCTGTCGGCTCGCCATGACGATCCGCTGATGTGGGCCCACTATGGCGACTCCTGCAAGGGTATGTGCATCGGCATTGCGTTTGACGTCGATGGGCTTGTGGAATCGGACTTCATCCCCATTTGGGTTGAGTATCACGAGGAGTTGCCGCTGCTCGGCGCTTCGGTCTTTTTTGATCGACAATCGGCTAGCGTAATGGAGATGCTCAAGATCTTCTATGCGACAAAACACGTCGCGTGGAAACACGAGGCGGAGTTCAGGCTGGTATCAAAAGGCGGGGATACCGCATTGGACGTTCCGGGCCGAATCACCGAAGTGATTCTTGGAGAGAAGGTGAGCGATCCGGACGCACAAAGCGTGCTTGCCGCAATCAAAGGGCGAACCGGAACAAAGTTCCTCAAGATGATGAGGGAACCTGGAACATGGAAGTATCGCGCGTATGGCGATCGCATCTAACAACCGGCTGCAGCGGACGGCGCTACGCGCCGCCGCTGAACCGGAGCGTTATGATTCATGCGGCCGAAATCCGATCCGTTGACGCTTGGGTGGAACATCCGGAGCCATGATCTTGCGAATCGCGTCGAAGACCACTTTGAATTGACTGTCATACCGTTCTTCGAGATTCCGAAGTTTTCGAGCCAGTTCTTCCTGCGAGAGAAGAAGCTGCCGTAGTCGAACGAAGGTTCGCATGATCTCGATGTTCACACGGATTGCGCGGGAGCTCTTCGGCACGGCGGACAGCATGGCTACGCCGGAATCTGCCGAAGCCCCGCCTGTGTACCGAGCCGCCCCTACCAGACGCTCTCGACGTGATCGTAGCGTCGGATTCGCTCGTCCTTCGTGATGCGAACAGCCCCATGATGACGTGCGGTAGCCACGATCATCTGATCGGCCGGGTCTCCGGCGGAGACGCGCCCCTGCCCAACGCACGCACATCGAAAAGTGCGCCCGAAGCCCTACGGGCCGCTATCATCGCCCGATGCACGACAGCGACTCCGCTCCTTCCCTCCACCGAAGCCAGGTCGTTCCCCACGTCGAAGTCTGCCCGGCCTGCGCCGGGGCCATCGAAGGGCGTGCCTGCAAAATGTACTGCGTCAACCCGGCCTGCGAGCTGCACCGGCGTGTGATCGAGAACTGCGCGGGGGACTGAGGCCGCTCGCGCCGCCGCTCTCTCTGGATGCGGAGCGAGTTGACTCGGCGGGCCTGCTTGCGGGGGGACTCGGCTCGCACCGAGCTGCAAGATCGGATAGCTCACGCTCCGGACGCGCGATGGCCCGTCTCGGCGACGACAGAAAGAGAAGGGAAAAGAGATGACCGCTCGCTCGTTCATTCCGGCCGCCGGCCTGCTCGCGTTGCTCGCACTGCAAGGCTGCTCGGCCGGCCGCTCCACTGGTGAGGCCCTCGGATGGGAGTCGCACGGTGAGACCAACGGATTCACCGTGACGGCCCTGCTCACCGACAACTTCCCGGGACTAATGAAAGAGTGGTACGCCTCGCGCTCGCCGCGGCTGAAGACCGTCGGCCGGGCGAAGCTCGGGGGGTCCCTCAACGTTGCGTTCCTCGTCGCAGGCTGTCGCCCCGGCTACGACGGCCAATGTAACATCACCGCTGAAGTGATGGTGAAGAACGAGGCCGGAGACGTCGTCGCGCGATCGCGAGTCGACGACGTGTGCCCCGACCAGAAAGCGCGACCGCCGAAGGAGTTCATGCTTTGCGGCCGAACTCCGGCCGTCGACAACAACGGCAGGCCGGAGAAACTCGAGTTCAGCGCCCGCGTGCGGGACGAGCTCTCGGGCCGGGCCGTGAACGTCAAGCTCTCCGCCGAGTTCTCGTGACCTGCGGCACATCGTAGGTCGGGAACCGAAGCGCCGCTCGATCGAAGCGATTGACTCGAACCCCGGCGGGCCAATATGGGTGGACTCCATGGGGAGGACGCCACTCCTGAAACGGATATCCCGTCACGCGGTTGCCGCGGCCGTTTCATTCACTGTACTGTCCGGAGGCGCCTCGGCCTCGGCCGCCGATCTCACCGGCCACTGGGTGGACAACGAGAACCGGCTGCCGGCGTTCGTCCAGTCGGGAAGCGACGTCACCCTGACCTACGGCGTGCAGGTTCACGAAGGAACGATCAGCGGGAATACGGTCCAGCTTACCTTCGCCCCGCCGATGTCCTTCCCCAGTACCTACGAGCTCACGCTGTCGCCCGACGAGACGGTTCTCGAAGGAACGTTCGAGACCACCAGGTGCTTCTCGAGTATTTGCGGTCCTTACACCGCCGACGTGAAGTTCACCCGCTGCGAATGCGACGACGGAAACCGCGACGGCGGCGACGGCTGCGACGCGCGGTGCCGTGTCGAGGCCTGTCACTCCTGTACACCCGAGCCCTCGACCTGTACGCCGCTCGCCGACTCCACTCCCTGCGAGCATCCGAGTCAGTGCATCGCGGGTGGAAGCTGCAACGACGGAGTGTGCGAGGGCGGAACCGAAAGCGACTCCTGCCTGGACATGAGCGGCCGCTGGTTGCGCGTCAACTACGCATTCAACGACGACCATGCCTACGTCTCGCAGGTCGACATCGCGCAGGATGGCAGCGCCCTCTCTTTGTTCGGCCGTCCTTCTCCTTTTCTCGAGTCAACCGGAAACATCGACTCCGTTACTGGTGAGTTCACTCTCGACGACGACGACGACTGGCCGTTCTCGTGCGGTGACTCCGAGGTCAGTGGCGACGTGAGCACGGACGACCTCAGGTTCCACCTGACGGGCTTCATCGACGCGTCGACGATTCACGGATGCTTCGGTTACTATCCCTTCGCAGAGCTTGGCATGCGCTGCGCATCGCCGAGCCTTCAGCCTTCCGATGGTTGCGCCGTCGACTCGTGCCAGCAGTGCAGCGGGGTTCCTCCCGTCTGCGTCCCGGTTCCCGACTCGACGCCGTGCCGGTCGAGCGACCCTTGCACGATCGCCGCGACGTGCGAGGCCGGCGAGTGCGTCGCGGCGGTGTCGGACGAATGCCCGGCATGCACGGTTTGCGATGGAGCGGGAGGCTGCGTCGCCGGCCCCCGCGACAATTGCCGCCAGCCCGACGATCCCGGTTCGGCGACCCTTCAGATGCGCAGCGCCGATCCTGCCGACAAGAGCTTGCTGCGCTTCGGATGGAAGAAGGGCAGCGCCGTCGGCCCGCATCATCTCGGCCAGCCCGGGGAATTCAGCGAAGTTACGCTGTGTGTGTTCGACGAATCGACTCCCACGCCGGCGCTCCTCTTCAAGGGCGGCGTGAACGACGAGCTGCAGACCTTCGACGGCATCCGCGGCGTCGACGTCGGATGGAGGATCCGGGACGACGGGAGCGCTCAGTACAAGAGTCGCACGGCGTCCAACGACGGCATCTCGTCGATCAGACTCACGGCGGGCGACCCCGGCAGAGGACGCGTACAGCTCAAGGGCGGTGGCGCCGGGCTCCTGACTGCCGAAGTCGGACTGCCGGCCGCACCGCTTCCGCTGCCGCTTCGCGCACAGCTCCAGGTGGAGCACGGCGCGTGCTTCGAAGGCACGTTCGGTGCCGACGGAGTGAGCAGAAACGACGAAGGAACGTTCAAAGCGAAAGGCACGCCGTAGCGTCGCGATTGTCCGTCCGACCGCGCCGCAGCACGCAGGATCGCATTCTTCGCTTCGCGCTTCCCGCGAGGTAGGAAAGGATCCATGCGTGCGACGTCCCTCACGATCCTGCTCCTCACCCTGAGCAACGTCTTCATGACCTTCGCGTGGTACGCGCACCTGAAAGAGCTGTCCGATCGGCCGTGGATCGTGGCGGCGCTCGTGAGCTGGGCCATCGCCTTCTTCGAGTACATGCTGCAGGTCCCGGCCAATCGCATCGGCTACAGCGTGATGTCGGTCGGCCAGCTCAAGATCCTGCAGGAGGTGATCACGCTGTCGGTGTTCGTGCCGTTCGCCGTGTTCTACCTGAAAGAGCCGCTCAAGCTGGACTACGTCTGGGCGGGGTTCTGCATTCTCGGCGCGGTCTTCTTCATCTTCCGCAGCAAGCTCGCAGGCGCCTGATGGGGCGAATTCGCGAAATGCTGGGCGGCGAGCCCGTCTGGGCGCTGGCCGTTCCGCTGGCTGCGTGCGCCGCGCTCGCGGCGGTCTGGGGCCGCTCGCTAGAGTGGTACGCGCTCTTCTTCATCGGAGGTGCGCTGGTCGGAGCCGTGATGGTGGCCGTGCATCATGCCGAGGTCATCGCGCTGCGCGTCGGCGAGCCGTTCGGCACACTGGTGCTCGCGCTCGCGGTGACGGTGATCGAGACCTCGCTCATCGTCGCGCTCATGCTGACCGGCGGGGAAGCCGCGTCTGCGCTCGCACGCGACACGGTTTTCGCGACGGTGATGATCATCTGCAACGGCGTCGTGGGGCTCTGCCTGCTACTGGGTGCGATGCGGCACCGCGTGCTCGAGTTTCAGGTCGAAGGGACTCGCCCGGCTCTTTCCGTGCTGGCAACGCTCGCGACCTCCACGCTGGTGCTGCCGGCGTTCACGCTCTCGACTCCGGGACCTACGCTGTCGCAGTCCCAGCTCGTTTTCGCGGGCGCGGTCTCGCTGACTCTCTATGGCGTCTTCGTGTTCGTGCAGACGGTGCGACACCGCGAGTACTTCCTGCCGGCCGGCCACGAATCCGACGAAGCGGACCACGGCCCACCGCCGTCCGACTTCGTCGCGTCGATGAGCTTCGGCCTGCTCCTCGTGTCGCTGGTTGCGGTGGTGGGGCTCGCCAAGTCGCTCGCTCCGAGCATCGAGTCGGCCGTCGATGCGGCGGGCGTTCCTCATACCGTCGTCGGCATCGCGATTGCGCTCATCGTGCTGCTCCCCGAGACGTGGGCGGCCGCGCGCGCCGCCCTCCGGGACCGGATGCAGACGAGCTTCAACCTCGCACTCGGCTCTGCCCTGGCGACGATCGGCCTGACGATCCCGGCCGTCGCCGCGACGTCGATCGCGCTCGGCCTGTCCCTCCAGCTCGGGCTTGCCGAGAAGGAGATCGCCCTGCTCGCGATCACGCTGCTGATCTCGGCCCTGACGCTTGCGGGCGGCCGGGCGACCGTGCTGCAGGGGGCGGTTCATCTCGTCCTTTTCGCAGTCTTTTTGTTCCTCGCGATCGTTCCTTAGTTCCTTGTGCGGCAGCGTGCCGTGCTGATACGTTCGGCTCCGATCGGGGGAACGAGTCAGGAGCGAGGTGCGTTCATGCAGATGAGTCCGAGAGGCCTTTCGTCTTACGCTTCCGCTTTCGTTGCCGCCATGCTGCTCGCCAGCTGCGACTCTTCCGGCGGCCCCACCACCGTTCACTTCAGCATGAGCAACTACGACGGCTGCGTCGTCGCCGCCCTCGACGTGGACCTCGACGAAGTGAAGGCGCGGGTTGCCCGAAAACCGGACGGCACAGCCGATTGCGAGATCAGCGCGTCCCTCGGGCAGCGTGGCTGCCGCATGACGATCCAGGAGCAGGGCAGCGACGAGAACGGGACGCTCTTCGTCGAGATTGACGAATGCCAGGTCGGGTCCATCACGGAGATGTTCTCCTGCCGGTTTCTCGAGGCCGACCTCGATTTCCTCAATCTCGAAGCGAGCGACTGCGGCTGCCTGACGCACCACGACTCCTGCTACACCAATGGCATTTGTGACGTTTGCGCCGTCGGGTCGCCTGGCAGGAAAGGCTGTGAGGACTGCGATAACGGCGCGGATGACGATGGCGACAGCCACACCGACTGCGACGACAACGACTGCGAGCTGACGCAGGACTGCGGTTTCGGCAGGACGACGATCACGTGCACGGACTCGACCGAGACGACGTTCACGACGTTAACGACATCCACGACGTCCGAACCGCTGCTGCAGAGTCTTCCGGATACCAGGTTCGACGAGCAGATATCCGCCGACTGAAATCCGCTTGACCGTCGCGGATGACATGTACGAGTCCCGAAGCCAGCGCCTCCTGCCACAGCGTCGGATCGGGCTCCATCGCTTCCACTGGGACGAAGGGAGCTGACAGCGGGGGATGGCAACCGGGCGCTCGCTGATCGACCGGCTCGTTCCGGCCATCGTGCCGAGGACCATTACCGGCTTCGCCCCGCCTCCTGAGCGGATCGACGAGGGACTCTGGTGCCTCGAGCGCCGCTCGCGCCTGCCCGGCGGTCCGGTGCTGCCGACGCGAACGACGATCGTCGATACCGGAAACGGGGAACTTCTGGTTGCGAGCCCGCCGCCGGTCGAATGCGACGGGCTGGATGCGATCGACGCCCTCGGGTCCGTGCGTCACCTCGTCGTGACCAACGCCTTTCACTACCTGAACGCGCGCGGTTTTCTCGAGCGCTACCCCGGCGCGAGCTTCTGGGCGGCGCCCGGACTCTTCCGCCGTGTCCCGGGGCTTCCCGCGGGAACCGAGCTGGAGGCTGCGGTCGAGGCGCCATGGTCGCATGCGGTCGATCGTGCGGTGCTGCGAGCAACGGACGAGGTCTCGGAAGTCGCGCTGTTTCACCGCGCGAGCGCAACGCTCGTTCTCACCGACCTGGCCTTCAACATGGTGCGCTTCGACCGCACCTTCGATCGCATCGCGTGGCGTCTCAACGGCGTTCCGAACGGCTTCGGCCACAGTCGCACCGCACGCATGCTGCTGCTTCGCGATCGCGGTGCCGCCAGGCACTTCCTCGAGGAGATTCTCGAATGGCCGATCCGCCGAATCCTCGTCGGGCACGGCGACCCGGTGAGCGACGACGCGATCGGGGTATTTCGGCGCGCGTTTGCCGGATATCTGCGCTGAACGCGCGCCGATCGGGTGGGAGAGAGCGCACGGCCACGGTTCCTCCCGTGGAGATTCGGCCCACAATGACAGCCATGCGTGCGTCGCTCGTCGTACTCTCGCTCGTCCTCTTCAGCTGTTCGGCCAGGTCGTCACTCGTCGGACAGCGTGTTCCGCCGTATCCGGACGGTCTCAAGGAACGCAGCGGCGTCTGCCTGCCTGCGGGCGGCGGCGCGAAAGACTGTCAGTACAGCCTGAGCGTGCTCGACTCCGACCGCGGCGGCGGCGCGACGGCGGTTGCGCTCGAGGTCGAGTCTCGCGATCCGAAGGGGCAGCCGACGTGGCGCGTGGTCGACAGCGCGGAGATCCCGGCAGTAAGAGACGGCTATTCGCTCGAGATGCAGAGCTGCCGGCTCGACGAGCGCAAGGACGAAGCGATCGTCGCGATCGTGACGCCGATGGCCGGAAAGCCCGAATCGCGGTGGGGCGACTCGTACTGGGCCGTCCGCTTCGACCGCAAGCAGAAGCGCTTCAGGGCCGTGCCCGCCGGCAAGGTCGACTGCGCGGGCACCGACCCGAACTGTCTCTGAAAGCGTAAGGACTCACTTTTTCCGGGGGTCGCTTTGCGATCGCGCTCGGCGTCTGGACAACATCCGGCGGCTCTGTCTCCATGAACGAGGGGAGTCGCACCCAATCGAGGGAGGGAAGTTCGATGCTCACCAATTCAGCGCGCACGGCGGCAAGGACGTTCACCGCCGGCCTGGCGGTCGCGATCCAGCTCGCCGCCGCGCCGTCCGCCAGCCACGCCGACGTTACCCCCGATGAAGCGCGGGCGATCGCGAAAGAGGCCTACATCTACGGCTTTCCGATCGTGGACAACTACCGAATCCTCTATTCGTACTTCGCCGATCCGCAGAGCCGTGAGTTCAAGGCGCCGTGGAACGAGATCCACAACGAGGCGCGCGTCTACACTCCGCAGGACACGGCGGTCCAGACGCCGAACTCCGACACGCCGTACTCCCAGCTCGGCTACGACCTGAGGGCCGAGCCCCTCGTTCTGACCGTTCCCGCCGTCGAGGCGGGCCGTTACTACTCGCTTCAGTTCATCGATCTCTACACGTTCAACTTCGCCTACGTCGGAAGCCGCGCGACCGGCAACGAGGCGGGGAGCTACCTTCTCGCCGGCCCGGACTGGCAGGGCGAGACGCCTCCCGGCATCAAGAAGGTAATCCGGTCCGAGACCCAGCTCGGTCTGGTTCTCTACCGCACCCAGCTCTTCGCGCCCGACGATCTCGACAAGGTTCGTGCGATCCAGGCGGGCTACAAGGTGCAGACGCTGTCCTCGTTTCTTCGCACGCCGCCGCCTCCTCCTGCCGCCAAGCTGATGCTGATTCCGCCGCTGTCGTCCGAGAAGCAGCGCAACTCGGTCGAGTTCTTCCGCATCCTCGATTTCGCGCTGCGTTTCTGCCCGGTTCATCCGTCGGAGAAGGAGATGCGCGCGCGTTTTGCGAAGCTCGGCATCGATGGCGAGGGAATGTTCGAGCCGACCAAGCTCAAGATGGACACCGGCACGGCCATGCGTGCGGGCATGGCCGATGCGTGGCAGGCCTTCCTCGACTACAAGAAGGACGAGCTCGACACGGGAAAGAAGACGAGCGGCGACGCATTCGGGACCCGCGCTTTTCTCGAAGGTCGTTACATCGACCGCATGGCGGGCACCGTCCTCGGCATTTACGGAAACTCGAAAGAGGAGGCGATTTACCCGGTCTATTTCGGCGATTCGGACGGCAAGAAGCTCGACGGGACGACGAGTCGTTACGAGCTGACCTTCCCCGCCGGACAGCTTCCGCCGGTGGGCGCCTTCTGGTCCGTGACGATGTACGCGTCGCCGTCGAGCCTGCTGGTGCCGAATCCGATCGACCGCTACCTGATCAATTCCGTGATGCTGCCGGATCTCGAGCGCGAGAAGGACGGCTCGCTCACGATCTACATCCAGAACGCCGCGCCGGGCTGGGGCACTCCGGCCTCGAACTGGCTGCCGGCGCCGAAGGGGGAGTTCCTCGTCGTCATGCGCCTCTACTGGCCGAAGCCGGAGGCCGTGAACGGAACGTGGAAGGCGCCGCCGCTGAAACGCGTGGACTGACCTGGTGGATGCTTCCTGAAGCGAAGGCCATGCCATAGGAACGCGACATGACCTCACTCCTCGACTCCGCACCCATTCTGCAGATGGCCACCGCGTTCTGGCCGTCGAAAGTCCTGCTCACTGCCGTCGAGGTCGATCTGTTCAGCGCGCTCGGTGCGACGTCGCTCACCGCAGAAGAGCTCGGCCATGCGCTCGGTCTTCATCCGCGGGGCACGTACGATTTCTTCGACTGCCTCGTCGCGCTCGGTTTCCTCGCACGCGACGGGGACGGTCCCGACGCGCGATACAGCAACACGCCCGAGACCGCGGCGTTCCTCGTGCGACAGAGCCCGGCGTACATCGGCGGCCTGCTCGAGATGCTCAATTCCCGCCTGTTCGGATTCTGGAACGGTCTCGGCACGGCTCTGAAGACCGGAAAGCCGCAGAACGAAGCCAGCCGCGGCCAGAAGCCGATGTTCGACGAGCTTTACTCGGAGCCCGAGCGTCTCGCCGAGTTCCTGCGCGCGATGAACGGCTTCCAGGCGGCCAACTTCACCACCCTCGCCGAGAAGTTCGACTTCTCGAAGTACCGTACGCTCACCGACGTCGGCGGCGCGCTCGCGCTGCTTTCCCGCCTCGTCGCGATCCGGCATCCGCACCTGCGATTCAAGAGCTTCGACCTCCCGGTCGTCGGCCCGCTTGCGAGGAAGGCCATCGAGGAGTCGAACCTGGCGGATCGCATCGAGGTCGTGGACGGGGATTTCTTCGAGGGCGAGCTGCCGAAGGCCGACGTCGTGACGATGGGCAACATCCTTCACGACTGGAACCTCGAGAAGAAGCTCGTGCTGATCCGCAAGGCCTACGACGCGCTGCCTCCGGACGGCGTCTTCATTGCGATCGAGAACGTGATCGACGATGCCCGCCGCCAGAACGTCTTCGGCCTGCTGATGTCGCTCAACATGCTCATCGAGTTCGGCGACGCCTTCGACTACACCGGCGCCGACTTCCGCCGCTGGTGCACCGACACCGGGTTCACGCGAGTCGAGATCCTGCCTCTGTTCGGGCCGGCGAGCGCGGCGATCGCGTACAAGTAGGCACAACGCGGTTTGCGTTCCCGTTCTCGCCGGGCGCACACCGGTGCGAAGGAGAACGAAGCGATGCGAATCTTCCTTGCCGGCGGATCCGGCGCCATCGGCCGTTACCTCGTTCCGATGCTCGTCGCAGACGGGCACCGCGTGACCGCGATGACGCGCACGCCGTCGAACGCCGCCGTCCTCGAGCAGATGGGCGCGACGACGGTTCTCGGCGACGTCTTCGATGCGCCCGGCCTCGTCGGCGTGGTGAAGAAAGCCGAGCCGGAGATCGTGATCCACCAGCTCACGGCGTTCGGAGCGACCGACGCGGATCCGCTCGCCGCGACCATCCGCGTGCGCACGGAGGGAACGCGAAACCTCGTTGCGGCGGCCGAGGCCGCGGGCGCAACGCGCCTCGTCACGCAGAGCATCTCCTTCATCTGTACGCCGAAGGGCGAGGGCCTCACCGACGAGGGAACGCCGCTCTATCTCGACGCGCCCGACGCCGTCCGTCCGCTTGCCGAGTCGATCGCCGAGATGGAGCGCCGCACGCTCGAGGCGCGCGGCATGGAAGGCGTCGTGCTTCGCTACGGCTGGTTCTACGGGCCCGGCACCAACTACGACGCGGCCAGCGGCCCGATCCCGCGCGGAGTTCGCAAGGGAAGGTCGCCCATCGTCGGCGAGCCCGGCGGGACGTACTCGTTCATCCACCTGGAGGATGCCGCGCAGGCGACTCGCGAAGCGCTGACCGGCGCGAAGCCGGGCGTTTACAACATCGTCGACGACGAGCCGGCGCCGCTGGCCGTGTGGATGCGGGAAATGGCGAGAATCCTCGGCGCTCCCGAACCGCCCCTCATGGACGTGGGGTCGGCGCGCACCGCGATGGGCGACATGCTGACCTACATCCTTGCGGAGCAGCGCGGTGCCTCGAACGCGAAGGCCAGGCGCGAGCTCGGATGGAAGCCGCGCATCGCGTCGTGGAGGCAGGGGTTCGAGGCGCTCTACGGCGCGCGCGCCTGATGCGGCGCGGCGGTTTCGGCGCCTTTCCCGCAGGTGAGGGAGTGGGGAGAAAAATCTTGCGCCGCGGAGCGGTCGTGCCATAGAGGAGGCATGAGTACACCGCGCCGCAGCTTCCTCGCTTTCGCCGCGATCGCGGCGTTTCTCCCTCTCCTCTCCACCCCGGCCGACGCCGGCTGCTCGATCGTCCCGCGGCCCGTCTGCCGCGAGCTCGCGCAGTCGAAGTTCGACATCGATTCGTACGGCCATGTGAGCTGGAAGGCCTCGCATGGCCCGGCGACGAGCCTCGAAGACTTCGGCGATCCGGGCGAGACCTCGCACTACTTCCTCTGCGCGTGGGACGAGCGCGGCCTCCTCGTCGCCGCCGACATTCCTCCGGCGGCCGAATGCCCGGGCGGCTCGTGCTGGTGCGAAGCCGACAGCGGCCTCAAGTACAAGGACGAAGCCGGCTACAACGGCGACCTTCGCTCCGTGCAGCTGTCGAGCAATCCGAGGGTCGGGGTGCGCATCAGCACCGAGACGCTCGTGATCGGCGGCATCAACCTACCGGTGACCGGCGACGTGCTGGTGCAGCTCTCGCGCAGCGACAGCGACGTGTGCTTCGAGTCGCTCGTTCCAGCGGAAAAGTTCTCGAGCAACAGCTCGGAGTCGGCAAGCGCGAAGGTAAGCGCGGCCGAGCGAAAGCAAGCCAACTGAGACTT
>CAYYVZ010000029.1:0-21040 GCA_964475235.1 uncultured Myxococcales bacterium
TGCTGCAGCTCGACGAGCCGGAGGTGGAGAAAGTTCCCGCGAGGCAGTTCTGACAAGCGCTCGAACCCGGCATGCTCGCGAACGTTCCACCCGAGCACTGCTGGCAGACGCTCGATCCGCTCATGCTCGCGAAGGTTCCGGCGTTGCACTGATCGCACGACGTCGAACCGGGGTCGCTGCTGAACGTGCCGACGCTGCAGTTCTGGCAGGAGGTCGACGCCGACGCGGTGTTGAAGCTTCCGGGGCTGCACGACGTGCACGAAGAGGCGGCGGAACCCGAGAACGTGCCGGCCGTGCAGTTGCTGCAGCTCGACGAGCCGGAGGTGGAGAAAGTTCCCGCGAGGCAGTTCTGACACGCGCTCGAACCCGGCATGCTCGCGAACGTTCCGCCGTCGCACGGCTGGCACTCGATCTGGCCGCTCATGCTCGCGAACGTTCCGAGGGAGCACTGCTGGCACTCCGTCGAGGCGCTCATGTCCGCGAATGTTCCTGGAGGGCACGGCGAGCACGAGCTCGCGCCCGGACTGAAACTGAAGGTACCCTCCGGGCAGGCCGTGCAAGGGTCCTCGCCGCCCGGACCGAAGTAGCCGGCCGGGCAGGTTGCCGCCTGCGCAGGTGACGCAACAGTGACGGCGAGGAGCACCGCGGCGAGCAATTGAGAGATAGACCTCATCTGTAATTCCTCCTGTGACCGTCCCGTCGACTCTCCGGCCGACGTGCCCCTTATCACCGCGAACGACTACGGGCCAGAGTCCGCTCGCGTTTCTCGGGACGGTTCGGAACTCACTGCGTGACTTTCACCCAGTAGTTCAGCTCGGTTTCGCCGTAGGTCATGGCGGCTCCGAAGGGATCCGGAAGCGGGTTGCCGTACGGCAGAGCGCGGTATTTCACGAGGTGGTCGTCCGTCGCGGTGGCGAAGTCGTTGACCGCCATGTGCGTCGCGGTCTCGTAGAGCCCCATGATCCAGTAGTCGCCGGCCGCGACCGGGGTCGGCGTCACCGCGACCTCCTGGCTGCCGACCTTGATCTTCGCGGAAGTGGTCGCGACCACGAGGTCGTCGGGTTCGCCGTTCGAGTCGCTGTAGAGCGCCATACGGAAGTTGCCCCCGTCCTCTTCGCGCGAAATCACGCCGATCGCGGTGACGGTGGCGGGATTGGCGATCGTCACACGGCGTCCGAGCAGGTAGTCCGGCTCGTAGTACGAGGTCGTGTTCAGGTCGGTGACCGTGCCGTACCGGTCCACGTGATCGAGACAGCCGAGCGTCACGTTCTGTCCCACGGACTTGCGCAGCACGGCCAGCGCGTCGCCCGACGTCACCGTGCCATTGGCGTTGACGTCGCCGCAGATCGACGGGGTGTCCTCGGCCTGTGCCGGCGACGCGCCGGGCGCGATCGCAAGCAGAAATGCAAAGGCGAGCGAAAATCGGGACCGGATCTCGTTCATTCTTCAACCTCGTCGTGGTGTTCGTCGTCGATCGGGAAGGGCACGGAGAAACCGCCCCGCTCGCGAGGAATTCTCGCCGGGCTCGGATTCGGAGGCAATCCGGCGGAGGCAACGACCGCGGCTGACGCACGGCCGGCGTGACCGGCAGGGGACTTGCCGGTCACGCCGTCTCGAAGGAACCGCCTGCAGAGTGCCAGCTCGCGCAGGACGGCCGCCGAGCTTTACCGCCGGCGGGCGCGGATTCCTTTCTACCGGACCGCCTACTCGCAGGCCGGACAGTCCAGCGCGACCGTCTGGCCGACCGCGGCCTTCAGCGCCAGGAGTGCGTCGCCGGTCTGGATGTCGCCGTTGCCGTTGACGTCGCAGCGGCACAGCTCGCAGCTGCCGTTGCCGACGGCGACGTTGAGGACGATGAGAGCGTCGCCGGCCGCGAGGTTGCTGTCGGAGTTGGCATCGCCGCACACGGACTCCTCGACGGCTTCGACCTCGAAGCACGCCGAGAACTCCGAGGTCGCTCCCGTCGCTTTCGGCGTCGCGGTGGCCGTCAGAAAGTCGCCGGCCTCGACCGTGGCAGGAAGAACGACGTGGAAGGTCTCGGCCGCCTGGATGGCCACGGCGATCGCGCCGACGAAGAGCTCGCCCTCGCCGTGACCGGTCACGTCGCAGCTCGTATTGCGGAAGAAGCGCAGGTCGTGGATCTCTCCGGCCTGGTCGGCCGGGATGTCGAGGGTCCCGTCCACCGTCAGCTCGCCGGGCACGGCCGTGACCGCGGTGATCACGGGGAAGTTCTGCAGCGCGTTGCCGCCGTCGGCCGCGTCGTCGGCATCGTCCACGTCGTTCGCAGTCACGCCGAACAAGTTCGGCGCCTCGACGAGGTCGATCCCGAGTTTGAAGTTGTCGAAGATGTCGTTGCCGAGAATGGCGATCGACTCGGCTACCGCACCGACGCGGATGCCCTGCTCCCCGTTGCCGCGGATCACGTTGCCGAGTCCCACTTCGTCGCCGCCGATCGTCGCGCCCGTGCCCCGGACCTCGATTCCGCAATCGTCGTTCGGAAGTTCCAGCAGCCCGGAGGCATCCGTCCCGATCAGATTGTTGACGATCACCGAGCCCGTCGCGGTATCGTTGATGCCGCGGAAGCTACCCGAGATCAGGTTCCGCTGAGCTCTCGAAGGCCCGCCGATTCTCGTGTCGGCCGAAAGACCGGTCGTGACGGATGATTGAGTATGGGGCGCGGCAACGGTTCCTGTCGGATCGGTGCCGACGAACGATCCTTCGAGACTCGAGGACTCGCAGTCCACGAATCGAAGTCCGACCGTTGTCGAGTCCCGCAGAACGACGCCCCACACGTGAACCTCGCCGCGGAAGGCGCCCAGAAGAGCCCCCGTCGGGATCTGCGAACCGTCGATCACGATCCTCGGCGTCGCGTTGGTACCCGCCGCGGCCGTGTTGATCGTCGCGCCCGGCTGCGTGTAGCCGTCGATGATCGCCGGGGTGTCGGAGAGGCCGAGCTCGGCCGTCGGCGTGATGATGTGCGGGCCGTCCCCCGGAATGGCGAACACGATCGTGTTCGGGTCCGTGTTCGCGCTGGCCGCGTCGAGCGCGGCTCGTAGCGAGCCGGCGCCCGAGGCATTGGCGTTCGTGACCGTGATCTCGGTTCCGCCGAGGGGCGCTTCGAGCACGCGAGAGAACTCGCTGGTGTCGCCCGTGTCCTGGTTCTGCGCAGTCGCAGTCACGAGGACCGGCCCGGTCGGAGCGAAGCCCAGCGCGATCTCCCTGACGAAGGTGGCGGTGTTCTCGCCGAAAGGGATGACCACGGTCGTTGCACCGACGAAGGTCTGACCTTCGCCGAAGCCCGAGTCGTCGGGTTCGTCGGACAGGAAAAACTCGATGCGGAACTGGCTCGCCGTGGAGTTGAGCAGTCCCTGGATGCGAAGCGTGCTGCCGTTGACGCGCGCGAAGGCGAGCTCCGGGAAGTTCTGCAGGCGGTTGGGGCCGGTGTCGCCGTCGTTCTCGTCGTTCCGGGTGACATCGTCGTTCTCGGTGTCGAGGTTGATGTCGATGCCGAGACCGCCGTTGTCGTGGATGCGGTTGGTCTCCAGGCGGTTGCCGTTGCCGGAATCGACGATCAGCTTGACGCCTTCCCTGGTGTTGCCTGCGATGTCGTTGGCCTGGCCCTTGCCCGTCCCACCGATCGAGTTGTCGGTGGCGGCTTCCGACCGGATCTCGATGCCGGTGCCGTTGCCGAGATCGGCGTTGCCGTCGGCGTCGAGGCCGATCATGTTGTTCTGCACGACCGAGTCGGGGCCGGCCAGCTGGACTCCGATGCCGTCGTTCCCCGAGATCAGGTTGCGGTCGGCCAGGGCCCCCGTGCCGATGGTCGCCGTTCCTTCGACGACGATGCCGGTCCCGGTGGTGGAATCGATCCGGCCGGCGGCATTGGTGCCGACGAAGCAGCCGCGGATGGACGCTCCCGTGACGCCTTCGCCGATGCGGATGCCGACGGCCTTGGCGGGGACGTTGTTCACCACGAGGCCGCGGACGGTCGTGTTGGCCGCCTTCACGTCGAGGACGGCCTCGCCCGCGGCGAGGGACGCGCCGCTGAGGACGATGCGCAGCGTGGCATTGTCGGAGCCGGCTCCTGCCGTGTTCACCGCAGTGCCGCTCTGCGTGTAGCCGTCGATCGTGAGCGGCTGCGTGATGTCCGGCAGGTTGCCGGCAATCGTCTTTACTCCTATGCCCGCGATCGCGAACGAAACGGTGTCGGCCGCCGCCGTGAGGTTGGCGTCGAGGATGGCCTGGTGAAGCGATCCCGCTCCGCTGGTGTTGGTGTTGGTGACCTGGAAGTCGGCGGCCTGGGCGGCTCCGGCCAGGCCGAGCAGCACCGCAGCAAAAAGTCCCCTCTTGACGAACATGAGCATCCTCCGTGGATCGCGACTGGCCGCGCGATGCGGCCCGCCGTTCGGGTGAAACGAGGCCGTCGCCGACCGGGCAGCCGGACGGGGAGCGCTGGCACGCGCCGGTCCGCCGATCGCCCGGGGGCAGGAACGCTCGTGGGAATCACGAGTTTGGCTCTCGTCATTGTGCCGAGAGTGCCCGACGCCGGGGAAGGAGTCCTTGAAGAACTCTTGAGATGATCTTGAAAAGGGGGTCGGGAGGGAGCGCCGGCCGCCGAGCGCGTGGCGCATGGATCGCTTCGGCCTCGGGTGCTAGACGACGCCGGTGGCGAAGGCGACGCACGTTCACCCGGCCGACCTCCACGGTGCGGCGCGCCTGGCGGCGGAGGCCACCAGCGCCATCACCGACATCGTCGAGGCCGTGCACGCTGCCATCCTGTCGCCGCCGTTCGCTGCCGCCGTCGCCACGGACGCGCGAACCGGTCTGCCCTTCGGGCTTCCGTACTCCGGCGTGCGCGGCGTCGCGCGCGCGATCGGCAGCGGGCTCGACCTTGCGCTGGCACCCCTGATCCCGCTGCTCGGCGAGCGCCTGTCCACTCCCGAGCGCGACGCCTTCCTGTCGATCCTGAACGGTGTCGTCGGCGACCATCTCGCCCAGACCGGCAACCCTCTGGCCGTCGAGATGCAGCTTCGACGCCGCGGGCTGGCCCTCGAGATGCGTCGCGACGCTCTGGCGGAGTCGCTTCCCTCGATCTCGCCGCGCATCGCGGTGCTGCTGCACGGACTGTGCGGCACGGACGCGCAGTGGAAGCGCGCGCGGTTCGACTACGGCGCGGCGCTGCAGCGCGAGCTCGGCTTCACGCCGGTCTACCTGCGCTACAACAGCGGGCTGCACGTCTCGACCAACGGACGGCAGTTCGCCGGGCTGCTCGCGCGCCTCGTCGAGGCGTGGCCGCTTCCGGTCGAGGAAGTCCTTCTCGTCGGGCACAGCATGGGCGGCCTCGTTGCGCGCAGCGCCGTTCACTACGGAAAGGTGGAAGCGAAGGCTGGGGCTTCCTGCGTGCGTCGCATCGCGTTCCTCGGCACTCCGCATCACGGCGCCCCGCTCGAACGCGGCGGCAACTGGTTCGAGGAAGTCGCCGGATCGATCCCGTACGCGGGGCCGCTGTCGCGACTCGGCCGCCTGCGCAGCTCGGGCATCACCGATCTGCGCCACGGCAATCTCGTGGACGAAGACTGGCAGGGCAGCGATCGCTTCGAACGTTCGGGCGATCGCCGCGTGCCGATCCCGCTACCCGACGATGTCGATTGTCTCGCGATCGCGGCCACGACGGGCGCGAGCCGCGGCGACGCGCGCGACCGACTCGTCGGCGACGGCCTGGTGCCGGTCGCCAGTGCGCTCGGCCAGCACGCGGATCCTCTCCGCGACCTGGCATTCGACGAATCGCGCCGCGTGGTCGTCTATCGCACGCACCACATCGAGCTGCTCGGCGATCCCGAAGTCTGGGAACACCTTTCGCGCTGGCTCGCGTGAGGGCTGGCTCGCCGCGACGGTGAGCAGTCTCAGCCCGCGTCCACGTCGACCGCGACGGTGACGTTGTGGTCGCCGCCGCCGGTGACGATGCCGCTGAGCGGGCTCACGTCGCTGAAGTCGCGCCCGATCGCCACGCTCACGTGCTCGTGCGAGGGCATCACGCCGTTGGTGGGATCGAAGTCCACCCAGCCGAGCCCCGGACTGAACACCGAAAGCCATGCGTGCGATGCGTCGGCGCCCACGAGCCTCGTCGCGCCCGGTGCGGGAATCGTCCTCAGGTAGCCGCTCACGTACCGCGCCGGGATGCCGATCGAACGCAGGCACGCGATCGCCACGTGCGCGAAGTCCTGGCAGACCCCGTGGCGGCCGGCGAGCACCTCCTCGGGAGAAGTCGCCACCGAAGTTGCGACGGGATCGTACGTGAACTCGCGGTGGATCCGCCGCGTGAGATCCATCGCCGCGTCGAGCAGCGGCCGGCCGGAAAGGAACGACGGCGCCGCGTAGGCGGCAAGCTCCGGTGTGGGCCGCACCATCGGCGAGCCGAACACGAACTGGAACGCCTCGACGACGTCCGGCGAGACGGGGTCACGGAACACTTCGGCGACGCTTTCCCAGGCCGGCGAGAGCCACGTCGGCACCGGTGCCTCGGCCGACATCGCCACCGTGCTCTCGGCGGTGACTTCGAGCCGCTGGTGAATCGACTGGATGCTGAAGAAGCATACGCCGTTGCCGAAGTAGTCGGTGCGCATCTTGCGCAGGGTCGGCTCCGGTTCGATGTGGATGGTGAAGTCCTCGAACATCTGCGCACGCGTGATCCGCGGCGTCAGGCGGGCAACGTGATGCGAGACCGTCACCGGCTCGGAGTACTCGTACGTCGTCCGGTGGACGATGCGCCAGGTCACAGCACGGTCCCCCGGCCTTCGTTCCTCGCGATCGCTATCGTGGGGCTCGCCTGGACCTCGGCCTCGACCCCGCGGCGCGTGATGCGGGCGGAGTGCGAAATCTCGGAGTGCGCGAAGTAGCTCACCGCGATCGCGTCCGACAGACGCGGCAGGTCGGCGAGGATCTCTCGCAGCAGCAGGCCGACCTCGCCTTCGTGCCACCCGGTGTGCATGCGCGACAGCGAGCGCGGATCGAGAAGCTGGAGCCGCGAGAGGCACGAGATGAGGATCCGGTCGGCCGGACCCGGCAGCGCCGACTCCCGCGCCCGCGGAAGCTGCTCGAGGTGTTTGACGACCTGGCTGAGCTGGAAAATGAGCGAGCGCGGATTGGCGTCGTCGAGCAGCAGCAGATCGTAGACGGCCGCAATGCTCGGCAGGAGGTTGTAGCGCGAACGGTAGGTGATCGTGTTGTCGGCCACCTCGAGGACGGTTTCGAGCACGCTCGGATTGTCGGCCTCGGCGCTGCGCAGAGCGCCGTAGAGGAAGGAGCTGAGGTAGATCGCCCGCTCGATGCGCACGCCCATGTCGAGGAAGCGCCAGCCCTGGGCCCGCGTCATGTTCTCGCGCGCGAGGCCGTGAAACGACGCGACGCTGAGGATCACGTGGCTCAGCACCCGCACCACGTCTCCTGCGAAGCGGCGTTCGCCGGCGGACGTCGCGGGCGACAGCACGTCGTCGAGGGTACGCAGCGTGCGCCACAGGTCGTTCGACGAACGATCGCGTACGAGGATCACGAGACCCTGGAGCTGGTCCGCCAGTGCAACCAGGCTGCCCTTGCGCTCGCCGTCGAAGATGGCGGCGAGAAGCTCTGTCTCGAGCGCTTCGGGATTGCCGCCGAGATTCGGATTCGCGAGCAGGGCGGGAAGCTGCCCCTGGTCGGCGAGGGTGTCGAGGATCGGCTGGATCAGCGCCAGCAGCGGGCCGCCGTCCTGGCTGCTTTCGAGCGTGAACCGGAGCAGCGCCGCGCGCAGCAGCCGCGCCGTGGCATCCGCGCGCTCCCCGTAGCGCCCGAGCCAGTAGTAGTTGTCGGCGAGACGGCTCGGCAGGTTGTTGCCGACGCGCCTCAGCTCCACGTGCTCCTCGCGCGGAGTGTGAAGAAGCGTCACCGCCTGGACCGGCGTGTCGCTGACCACCCACGCGTCCTTGCTCGATCCTCCGGCCTGGGAAGAGATCAGCCGTCCCGCGATCTCGGGCGTCACGCGCGCGAGGCCGCCCGGCATCACGCGATAACCGTCCTGCGTGGCGACGAGATAGGCGCGCAGCGCGATCGGTTTCGGCTGCATGCCCGTGCCGTTCCACGACGGCGCGGTCGCGAGCGGAACCTTCTCCTGGCCGACGAAGAGGTGGGGCTGGAACCGGATGCGCTGGCGGAGCGCCTCGCGTTCGTCGGCGGTCATCTCGCGCCCCGCGGGGCTTCCCGCCAGTCCCGAGCGAAACGTCGACTGCACGACCACGTCGTCGAGATGGTCGAGCACGTAGCGGCCCGCTTCCTGCTGTCCGCACCACCACGTGGCGACCGACGGAAGCGCAAGGTCCTCGCCGAGCAGGTGGCGGCATAGCCCCGGCAGGAAACCCATGAACGCCGGGCTCTGCACGAGACCGCTGCCGAGCGCGTTGGCGACCGTGACGTTGCCGGCGCGCAGCGCCTCGACGAGTCCGGGCACGCCGAGAATCGAATCGTTGCGAAGCTCGAGCGGATCGCAGAAGTCGTCGTCCACGCGGCGCACGATGACGTCCACCGGCTCGAGCCCGCCGAGGGTCTTGAGGAACACGCGGTCGTCGCGAACGGTGAGGTCCTGGCCCTCGACGAGCGAGTAGCCGAGGTAGCGTGCGAGCCAGGTCTGCTCGAAGTAGGTTTCGTTGTAAGGGCCCGGAGTCAGCACGACGACGCGCGGGTTCTCGTTGCCGCGCGGCGCCGACTCGGCGAGCGCGCGCTGCACGTCGCGGAAGAAGCCCGCCAGGCGCTGTACCGAACAGTTGCGGAAGGCCTCCGGAAGAATGCGCGAGGTGACCATGCGGTTGGCGAGCGCATAGCCCGCGCCCGTCGGCACCTGCGTTCGGTCGGAAGTGACCCACCACCGGCCGTCCGGCGAGCGCGCGAGATCGGCCGCGTAAAACCGAAGGAAGGCGTCGCCCGGAACCGCAACCCCGTGAAGCGGTCTCAGGAAGTCGGGCTGTGCGAAGACGAGGGCGGGTGGAAGCCAGCGCGAGCGAAGCAGCTGCTGGGGACCGTAGCAGTCGGCGAGGATGCGGTTGAGCAGCGTCGCGCGCTGGACGAGCGCCTTCTCGAGCGCGCTCCATTCGACGGGATCGAGAAGGAAGGGAACCGGATCGAGCTCCCACGGCCTCTCGATTCCGCGAATGTCGCCGTAGAGGTTGTACGCGACACCCTGTTCGTGGCTGATGCGCCGGCCCGCTTCCGAGCGCCTCGCGAGCTCGGCCTCGCCGAGCCCGTCGAGCTCGGCCACGAGTCCCGCGTAGTGAGGGCGGACGCGGCCCGACTCGTCGAGCACTTCGTCGAAGACACCCGCGGCCGGACGATAGCCGGCCAGCAGGGGCGACAGCGCCGGAGCGGATGTCGCAGTCGCGCCCATCCCGACCATCGGGTCGTGGGATGCTCCGCCGGTGCCGCTCATTCGTCGCTACTCATGCTTCTCACGGACACGCTGGCCGGCGCTCACTCGCGCTTCGCTTGCCGATGCCGCGTTACTCTTCGCTCAAGTTCGCAGCTGGTACCAGCACCGATCGGTGCCCGGATGCGCACGCAGCGGCTCCGGCCAGGTCAGCGCTCTTTCGCCGCGCGCAGGTCGAGCGTGAACGGGAAGTCGCGGCTTTCGGCGGGCACGCGCGGGATCGTTTTCCCCGGCGTGTGGCCACTGCGGAAGAAACGCGAGAGTCGGCGGCTCTCGGCTTCGTACGCGTTGACGGGAAACGTCTCGTAGGCGATGCCGCCCGGATGAGAGACGTGGTAGGTGCAGCCCGCCACGCTGCGCTCGCTCCACGTATCGACCAGGTTGAAGACCAGCGGCACGTGGACCCCGATCGTAGGGTGCAGGCAGTTCGGCGGCTGCCACGCGCGGTAGCGAAGTCCGCACACGCTCTCCCCGCTCACTCCCGTCGGCCTCAGCGGCAGTGCCCAGCCCTGGGCCGTCACGACGTAGCGCGAATCGGTCAGCCCCTGCACTTTGACCTGGACTCGCTCGAGCGACGAATCGACGAAGCGTGCCGTGCTGGCGGCTCCGGGCTCTTCGCCGAGCACGTGCCACGGTTCGAGCGCCGTGCGGATCTCGAGATGGACGCCGCGCGCGTCGAGGTCGCCGATCTGCGGAAAGCGGAACTCGAAGTGCGGAGCGAACCATTCCGCCCGCATCGCATACCCTTCGCCGGCGAGCTCTTCGATCACTTCGCAGAAATCGCTCCACACGAAGTGCGGCAGCATCCAGCGATCGTGGATCGCGGTGCCCCATCGCACGAGCCCCTGCCGGTACGGCTTTCTCCAGAAGCGCGCGACGAGGGTGCGCAGCAGAAGCTGCTGCGCGAGACTCATGCGTGCGTGAGGCGGCATCTCGAAGGCGCGCATCTCGAGCAGCCCGAGGCGGCCGGTCGCCGACTCCGGCGCATAGAGCTTGTCGATGCAGAACTCGGTGCGGTGCGTGTTGCCGGTCGCGTCCACGAGCAGGTTGCGGAAAAGGCGGTCGACGAGCCACGGCGGGCATTCGCTGTCCTCCGGAACCTGGGCAAAGGCGATCTCGAGCTCGTGCAGCGAGTCGTTTCGCGCCTCGTCGATGCGCGGGTGCTGGCTGGTCGGCCCGATGAACAGTCCGCTGAACAGGTACGACAGCGACGGGTGGTTCTGCCAGAACGAGAGCAGGCTGCGCAGCAGGTGAGGACGGCGCAGGAAGGGCGAGTCGGCCGCGGTCGGGCCGCCGAGCACGATGTGGTTGCCGCCTCCGGTGCCCGTGTGGCGGCCGTCCACCATGAACTTCTCGGTGCCGAGGCGCGACTGCCGGGCCTGCTCGTAGACGAACTCGGTCAGCTCGACCATCTCGCGCCACGAACGCGCCGGCTGCACGTTGACCTCGATCACGCCCGGATCCGGCGTCAGCTTGAGCACGGTGAGTCGGGGGTCGTAGGGCGGCGGATATCCCTCGAGAACGATCGGAAACGATAGGGCGACAGCCGTGTCCTCGACCTTGCGCAGGAGGTCGAGATAGTCCTCGAGCGTTTCGACGGGTGGCAGGAAGACGTGGAGGCGGCCGCCGCGCGCTTCGACGCAAAGAGCGGTGCGCGCGATCCAGTCGGCGGACTCGCCGCGCGCGGGAGGGGTCGATCGGTCGCGCGCAGGCTTTTCGTCGCGCGGCGCAGACGACGCGCCCTGCGCAGCGGCGGATTCGCGATCGCGGGTGGAGCTTGCGAGCGACGCCGCCGCTCGCGCTTCGGCTTCGTCGTCGAGGGGCGGCCGGTCTTCGAGTGGATCGCGCTCGACCAGGTGAGGGTAGTCGGCGGGTTTCACCCACGGCTGCGAATCGAGCGGCAGGCGAAGCCCCATCGGCGAGTCCCCGGGCAGCAGGTAGCAGCGCTCGGAGCGCAGGAACCACGGCGTGGAATCCCAGACCGAACGCTTTCCACGCCGGATGCGGCGAAGCGGCAGCAGGTAACCGGTGGCTTCGTCGAGCCCCTTCTCGAAGAGGCGGGCGAGGCGCACGCGCTCTTCCTCGCTCGCAAGCTTCGAGTCGAAGGGATCGACGTTGACCGGCAGCTTCCTCTCCTTCCAGAGGTAGTAGAACGCGTCTTCGAAGGCCGGCATCGCCGACTCCGCGTCGAAACCGAGACGCGCCGCGAGGGCGTTCATGAAACGGCTAGCCTCGGCGTCGCCGAAGCCGTAGTCGCGCGCCGGATCGGCGAAGAGCTCGGGATGATTCCAGGCGGGCGCGCCGTCGGTGCGCCAGTAGCACGCGTAGGCCCAGCGCGGCAGCGGCTCGCCCGGGTACCACTTGCCCTGGCCGTAGTGCAGGAATCCTTTCGGCGCGAAGCGGGACTTCAGCCGCGCGAGCAGGTCGCAGGCCTTGCGAATCTTGTCGGGACCGAGTGCCGCCGTGTTCCACTCGGCCGACTCCATGTCGTCGATCGAGACGAAGGTCGGCTCGCCTCCCATCGTCAGCCTCACGTCGCCGCGTGCGAGCTCGGCATCGACGGATTCGCCGAGCGCTTCGATGCGCGACCACTGTTCCTCGCTGTACGGCTTGGTGACGCGCGGCGATTCGAAGATCCGCGTCACCGACATTTCATGGTGAAACGTCGTCCGGCAGGCTTCGACGGCGCCCGTGACGGGAGCGGCGCCCTGGGGATCGGCCGTCGCCGCGAGCGGGATGTGGCCTTCGCCCGCGAAAAGGCCCGACGTGGGATCGAGACCGATCCAGCCGGCGCCCGGCAGGTAGACCTCGCACCACGCATGCAGGTCGGTGAAATCGTGCGTAGTGCCGCTCGGCCCGTCGAGCGCCTTCACGTCCGCCGTCAGCTGGATGAGGTAGCCGCTGACGAAGCGCGACGCGAGTCCGAATTCGCGAAGAAGCTGGCAGAGCGCCCACGCCGAATCGCGACACGAGCCCGAGCCTTTCTCGAGCGTCTCTTCGGGCGTCTGCACTCCGGGCTCGAGGCGAATGAGATAGCGAACGTCGCCATGGAGGCGGCGGTTGAGCTCGACCAGGAAGCCGACCGTCGGCGCGCTTCCGCCGGCCAGCAGTGCCTGCCGCAGCTCTTCGAAGTACGCGGCGAATCGCGCCGTCGCCGGCAGCTTGCGCCGGAACGGCTCGAGCTCGTGATCGAGCCCGGCGTCGTACGCGAACGGAAAGCTCTCGGCGGACGGTTCGAGGAAGAAATCGAAGGGGTTGTGGACCGCCATCTCGGCCACGAGATCGACGTCGATCACGAACTCGTCGGTGGGCTTCGGCACCACCAGGCGAGCGAGGAAGTTCGACTGCGGGTCCTGCTGCCAGTTGAGGAAGTGCTCGCCGGGCTGAATCGTCAGCGAGTAGCTGAGGATGCGCGTGCGGCAGTGGGGCGCCGGGCGAAGACGGACGGTCTGGGGCCCGAGCTCGACCGGCCGGTCGTACCGGTAGTGGGTCCGGTGGTGGAGTGCGACGTGAATGGACATCGGGAAGGCTTCGAACCCGTCGAGTAAGCAAGGGCCAGGCCGCGAAACGGCGGGGGTGGGGTGGGTTTCGACGAAAAGCCGCAAACCCGGCGGACAGGTTGCCGATTCATGCCGGCGGCCGCCGGATTCCGCCGCGCCGTCGGGGCTGGTCCGGGCACTTGCCTGCGTACTCGGCGGGCGGTGTCACAAAGTTGGGCAGAGGGACTTCGTGACCGTCCAGCAGAAGACAGCGCTCAAACGCCTCGCGGGTGAGCGACGGGGGTCTTCGTCCCAGGCCGTTCTGGCACTTGTCGCGCGGTCTCTCTACCTACCCCGATCAGGCGGTGCGATGGCACTCAAGGCGACAATCTTCAAGGTGGACCTCGAGGTTGCCGACATGGATCGCGGCTACTACGGCTCCCACGCGCTCACGATCGCGCGCCATCCTTCGGAGACCAACGAGAGGATGATGATCCGCGTGCTCGCGTTCGCGCTCTGCGCTCACGAGCGGCTCGAGTTCGGCGGCGGTGTCTCGACGGCCGACGAACCGGATCTATGGCGGCGAAGCCTGTCCGGCGAGATCGAGGAGTGGATCGAGCTCGGCCAGCCCGATCCGCGGCGAATTCAGAAAGCGTGCGGGCGCGCCGACGGCGTTCGCGTCTATCTGTACGGCGGCATGAAGGCCGCAACCTGGTGGGAACAGGAGCGCGCCGGCCTGGAGCGTCACCGCAACCTGAGCGTGTCCCTGCTGCCGGCGGAGCAGACCGCCGAGCTCGCCGAGCTGGCCGACCGCGGCATCTCGCTTCAGTGCAACATTCAGGACGGCGAGGTCTGGATGATTCGCGGCACGAAGACGGTCCACGTGACACCGCTGGCTCTCATGTCGCCGTGAGCCACGCCTTCGCGGCGTCTGCCACGGCTTCGCTCGAGCACAGGTGAATCCAGTGATGGCCGGGGATTTCCCGCTGCGTCGCATGCGCGTACACGACGGCGTTCGTGATGCCCTGCCAGGCGCTGCTCTCGGCGGCGATGAGGAGCAGCGTCGGCAGGCCGGAGTTCCTCGCGAGCATCGCGCTCGCGTCGCGGTGGAGCGTCGCCGTAGCGAGCGACACGATCTCGTCGCGAGTCGGTCGCAGCGACCAGCTGCCGTCTTCTCTTCTCGCGATCCCGTGGCGAAACGCCGAGCTCGTCGTGTCGTTCCACGGCTGCCAGTGCGGAAGCGAACGCGCGGCGTCGCTCGCGGTCTCGGGTGAATCGTAGCGCTGCATTTCGACCTGCCAGATGCCGTCGACGAAGCTGTCGATGTCCACGGGAAGGCCGGCGGAAGGCGAGGGGTCGACGAGCAGCAGTGCGCGACACGCGGCGGCTCCCGATGCGGCGACGAGCCCTGCGACCTTCCCGCCCCACGAGTGCCCGCCCCAGATCGCCGGCACGTTTTCCAGATGGAGCCCGGCTGCACGCGCGACGCTCGCTGCGATGTCATCGAGGGCCCAGCTCGACGGCGATGCGCTTTCACCATGCCCGGGCATGTCCACGAGCAGAACACGGCGGCCGGCGAAGGCCGCTTCGATCGGAAGCCACGTCAGCGCGTTGCCTCCCGCGCCGTGCAGCAGCACGACGGGATCGAGGGACCGCGAGCCGCTCTTCTCGAAGGCAGAAGCTCTCCGCCCGGAAGACGAACGCTTCTCCAGTCCGTCATCCTCTGAACTTCAATAATCGCTCTCGAGCAGCGCCAGCCCATCGGCCGTGGCCTGGCTGTGGAGGCTGCGGTGGATGGCGCGTCGCGCCCGTTCGAAGGACGCCGAATCGCCGTGAAGCTGAAACGCCCAGTTGGCCTCCTGGATGTAGGCGTGAAGCTCGAACGCGACCTGGGCAGGGTCGGTGGCCGGGTCGAGATGGCCGGCATCCACCGCTCCCTCGGCCTCGCGGGCAAGCACCTCCATCCAGAAGCGGGTCAGTTCCACCACCCGGTCCCGGACGCGGCCCGGCCGGTCGTCCATCTCTGCCGACGCTGCCGCGAAGAAGCAGCCTCCCCGGAACAGTCCCTTTTCGATGTAGCCGAGCCAGGAAACGGCGAGACCGTGGAGGCGCGGGAGCCCCGCGTCCGGCGGCAGGTCCTCCCGGAAGACCTCCCTGGCGAAAACCTCCCGGGCGGAGTCGACGACGGCGAGCTGAAGCTCTTCCTTCGAGCCGAAGTGTGCGAACAGCCCGCTTTTGCTCATGGAATGAGCGTCGGCGAGGCGGCCGATCGTCAGGCCCTCGAGGCCTTCCGTGGAAGCGATGTCCATGGCCCGGGCAAGGATGGCCTCGCGAGTCTGGGCGGCCTGGGCAGCGGATCGCTTCGGCATGAGGATTTTATAGTACGAATGTTCTTTATGGCTCAATAGCACGATCGTCCTTTTTATCGATCCGGGTGGGCTTCGATCGCCAGGTCGTCGATGGACTCGGCTGGACGGCGCTCGGTGCGAACCCCGGTGGGAGGGTTGCGGTTCATCGGCTCGGGACGGGTCCGGCCGGGCGTTTGGGGAGAGCCGGCGACCGGCCACCCGCGGCACGGCCGACTCCGAAAGCCGGTGCCCCCGGCCGCAACCTGGCCCCAGGCCTGCGGCGATCACGACATCCGGTGAGGAGCACGCAACGCCCCGAGGACGAGCGCCGGGATCCGGCGAGGAGCCGACGTCGCACTCGAACGACCTCTCCTCGAAGCAGAATCAGCCTCGGTCGCTCGACTGACGCCGAATTCGGCAGATCCCCGTTCTGTGGGGGTGGCGATTTCGTATATAACGCCACGTCAAGGTTATGGACCAACCTGTCAGCACCACGGACGACGGCCCCAGCACGGAGTCCATGATCAAGATTTTCAGCTTCTACCGGGACGCCGAGATCCGCGGCGCCACGTTGCTCATGAAAATGATGCAGTGGGAGAAAGACCCGGAGGCCCAGGTCCTGTTTTCCCGCCACGTTGCCGACGAGACCCGCCATGCGTGGCTGTGGACCAAACGCATCCGCCAGCTCGGCGGCCTGCCGGTCGAGGTCCCCGACGGGTACCAGCGCCGCCTCGGCAAGGCCCTCGGCATTCCGTTCAACATCGTCGACCTGTTCGCACTGACCGTCATCGTGGAAGAACGCTCGGTGAGCCGCTACACGGAGCACTCCCAGAGCCGCTATTGCGACGACCTTACGCGCGAGGTTCTCGACGAGCTCACCAAGGACGAGAAGTGGCACATCTCGTGGATGGAAGAGTGGATGTTCCGCCTCGCCCGCGAGCGCGGCGTCGAGACCAAGGCCAAGTCCCAGCTCGCACGTTACCGCACCATGGAGCGCGAGGTCTTCGAAGCGTTCAAGGAAGACGAGCGCCGCTGGATCGGGTTCTCCTTCTCCGACTCTCCCGAACCTCTCGTTGCCGACGCCGTCTGATTCGCCGAACGCGGCACTGATCGGCATTGCCGGCTCGCGGCAGCGCCTCGTTACGCCCTGCCTCGTCCTCGATCTCGACCTTCTCGAAGCGAACATCGCCGCGATGGCGGCGCACTGCCGGCGCGTCGGCCTCGCGCTGCGCCCGCATTCGAAGACTCACAAGTCGGTCAGCATCGCGCGCCGGCAGGTCGAAGCCGGCGCCGCGGGAATCTGCTGCGCGACGATCGGCGAGGCGGAAGTGATGGCGCGCGCCGGGATCGAGGGCGTGCTGATCACTTCGCCGGTCGTCCAGGCGGCGAATGTCGCGCGGCTCGTCGAGCTGAATCGCGGGGATCGCCGCGTGATGACGGTCGCCGATCATCCGCACAACGTCGCCGCGATCGCGCAGGCGGCGCAGAGTGCGGGCGTGACGGTGCGCGTGCTCGTCGACTTCGACATCGGACTCGGCCGCACGGGCTGCGCGACGGTAGACGACGCCGTCGCACTTGCGAAGCTCGTGCGCGACACGCCGGGCGTCGAGCTCGCGGGACTCCAGGGCTACGCGGGACACCTGCAGCACATCGAGAGCTTCGCCGCACGACGCGACCTCGACGGTACGCAGGTCGACACGCTCGCCGGCGTCGTGCGGGCGCTGGAACGCGAAGGGCTCAGGCCCGCCATCGTGACCGGCGGCGGCACCGGAACGCACGACATCGACCATCGCGCAGGTGTGTTCACGGAGCTCCAGGCCGGCTCGTACACGGTGATGGACGTCGAGTACGCCGACGTGGAGCTCGTGGAAGGACGTCCGCCGTTTTCGGCGGCGCTGTTCGTGCGGACAACGGTCGTCAGTGCGAACGCGCGCGGCATGGTGACGACGGACGGCGGTCTCAAGCGCTTCGCGACCGACGGACCGAAGCCGCGCATTGCGCGCGGCGCGCCGGACGGAGCGATGTATGGGTTCACGGGCGACGAGCACGGCTGCGTCGTCTTCGCGGACGCGTCACAGACGCTCGCGATCGGCAGTGCGCTCGAGTGCATCGTCCCGCACTGCGATCCGACGGTGAACCTGTACGACCATTTCCACTGCGTGCGAGGAGACGATCTCGTGGACGTCTGGCCGGTGGACGCGCGCGGCGCTTACTGAAGCGTCAATTGCGCCGGCGCGTCATCGCTGCCGGTTTCTTTGGCGGAATGCGTCGTCCGCGTGTCGTCCTCATTCGCCGTGACGGACGTCGGCCCGGCACTGGGCCGTTTCCCCGGACCCCCGAACGGGGCGCAAGCGTAACCGTCGCCACAGTTTCCTTCGCGCGGCGGTTTACATCGCGCGCACGAATGGCGAGAAGCGCGCACGCGGATGCCAAGGGTGGCCGCCGCGCCTGCACGACACAGATCGGGGGAAGGACGCCGAGTCACGCCGAGCGGCGACCTTGCCCGGGAAATCGGGATCCGTCCCCGATTTCCTGCCGCGGGCGAAACGTCAACGACGGAAGGTTTTTCGGAGGGAGGAATCATGAAGAAGTCGATCACGATGGGGATCGTGCTCAGCGCGGTGCTCGCGAGCGGAACGGCGTTCGCCGTGGTGCAGGACAAGGCTCAGCAGAAGTGCATCAACACCCTGAACAAGGGGATGCTCAAGGTCACCAAGGCCCAGCTCAAGGCCGACGGCAAGTGCATCAAGGACTTCGCCAACGGCAAGAACATGGATGCCGACACGTGCTACAACACCAACACCAAGGTGGACGATGCGCAGGCCAAGCTCTGCGAAGAGCAGACGAAGAAGTGCACGACAGTTCCCACGCTCGGACCGACGGGCTGCGGCACCATCAACAACTACGCCGAGTACAACGGCAGCGAGTTCGCCAGCGAGATCCTGAACGACGCCAACCCCGACAGCGGCATCGTGCTGTGTGCGACCAGCAAGCCCGCGTGCAAGTGCCAGACCGCGGTGCTCAAGTCGGCCAGCAAGCTGCTCTCGACGATCCAGAAAGAGTTCAACGGCTGCAAGAAGAACGGCCTCAAGAACAAGACGACTCCGTTCGACGACGTGACCGATCTGAACGCCTGCCTCGGCGCCGATCCGAAGAACAAGATCAGCAAGGAGCTGACCAAGCTCAACACGGCGATCACGAAGAAGTGCACCGACAAGGGCGTGGCCGTGCCGTTCGCCCTCGGCGACTGCATGGGGCTGACGGGCATGGCGCTCGGAACCTGCCTCGAGAGGGAAGCGCGCTGCGCCGCCTGCATCATTGCAGTCGCCAGCGACGACCTGACGCTCGATTGCGACGCCTTCGACGACGCCAACGACGAGAACAACAGCTGCAACGACGACTTCTGATCGCCGACGCGAGCGCCTCTCCTCGAAGTCACTCGAGGGGCGAGCACGAGCGGAGCGAACGAAAGCGTCGGAGAAAGGGGCCGGGCGATGCGAGTCGCCCGGCCTTCGTCGTTTCAGGGTGCGACGATCGCCACGCGTCTCGGCTTCACGGCGGGGAGGAACGACGACGCGACGACGATCTCGACCGGCCCTGCGCTCACCGATGGAATCTCGAGGCCGGCAAGGCCGCAACAGTCGATTCGCGCGGTTCCGCGCTGCCACGCACCGGCGCCCTGGCGAACCCCGATGCGCAGCTCGTCGGCCGCACGCCCGGTTTCGACTTCGACGCGCAGGGCTGCCGCTCCGCCGTTTCCCGCGGGTACGGCTGCACGGCAGAGCACGACCGGCGGCGCAGCCGACCATGGATCGCGCTTCCCGTTGACCAGCGGCACGGGCTCGCACTCGGCCGTCGCGAGGACGGTCGAACCGGGCTTGTCCGAAACGGCGAGCGCGACCGCCGGTTCGTCGCCGCCACCGGTAGCCATCTCGCAAACGGCCCACGCTTCCCCTCGAAAGAGATCGCGCACGCAGCGCGGCCTGCTCGCCGCGCGCGGATCGAAGACGGCGTGCGTCGCCGCTATTCCCGCCGCGCGTGCCAGCTCTTCGCCGTCCGGGTCGCCGGCGAGCAGCGCGGCGCGCGCGCGAAGCCGCGCCTCGCCCTGCTCTCGCGTTCCCGAAAATACGATCGTCGAGCGATCGAGCGCGGCAACGACGTGTCGTCCCGTGAGGGCGGGCAGTCTCTCCGAGAGCTCCGGCGCGGCAACCACGAGCGCATCGGCCGGAAGGGCAGCGACGGCCTGGATGGTGCGCGCGAACTCCTCGCTGTCGGGAGGCGCGAGGCGCTCGCGTACTTCGGCGAGCCGGCTCTGCGTGCCCACGAGCACCGAAGGAAGGCCGAGGACCAGCAGCGTCAGGGCGGCGACCGCTTCGCGTCGCGAATAGCCTGACGCGAGCACATCGACGCCGATCGCTGCGAGAGGCGCCAGCGGCAGGATCCAGAGCACCCGGTACACCATCCACGGCGGGATGATCGAACCCATGAAAGCGGTGGCCGGCGGGAAGAAAGCGATCGCGAGCGGAACGACCGAAGAGACGAGCAGCAGGCGCATCACGGCTTCGTCGCCGTCCGGCTCGCCCGGGTCGCGTCCGGCTTCGGCGCGCTGCAGGTAGCGCGTGAGCGATTCGCGGCCGCGCGCCGCGACCGACAGCAGGCCGATCAGCGCGAGCAGCGCGACCGGATGGAGGAGGAGGCGCGGATTGGTCACCCGCGCTCCGGCGCCGAGGTCGAGCTCGCGTTCCCGTGCCTCGTGCACGCGGATCACCGGGTGGTCCTGGTTCGAAACCTCTGCGCCGATTTCGGCCAGGCGCTGTTTCACCACGAGTCCGGAAACGGCGGGAGCCACCGCCACGGCGAGCAGGATCGTCACCGCGAGCGAGAGGGTGGCGCGGCGCCGCGGCATCGTCACCGCAAAGATCGCCGCAGCGGGCAGGAGGGCGATGAGCACGAACGCGTGCGCCAGCGCGTGCACTGCCGCCGTGGCCGCCGCCGCGACGAACAGCAGAAATAGCCCTGCCGCTGCCGAGCCGGTTCGTGCCTCGCGGAGCGAGCGCAGGAATGCCGCCAGGCACAGCGGCATCAGCGCCGCCGCCGCCATCACCTTGTCTTCGCCGGCTCGCGCCAGCACCGGAACGAGTCCGCCGCTCCAGAGCAGCATCGTGGCGAGGATGGTGAGCCGCGTGCGTGCCTGGCGTCCGAACATCTCGATGGCGAGTGCTGCCGTCGCCGATACCGAGGCGAGCACGACGAGGATCGGCCCGGCGCTTTCGTAGACTTCGACCGGATCGAGGCCCGAGATCTGCGAAAGCATCGCCAGTCCGAGCAGCCACGGATGGAAGCCGAAGCGAGCGAAGCTCTGTCCGGTGCCGAGGAAGGGCTCGGCGAGGTGGAGCGGCGCGCCGTCGAGGTAACCGCGCACGTAGGCGAGGTACCACCAGCGATCGACGCTCCCGACCGGCGCGAACGACACCGCGGCGAAGACGCACGCGATTGATCCTGCGACGATCAGCAGGTGAGACGGTCCCGGCCTCAGCCTGTCTTCCGCCTCGAGCGGGTCGAAGCCGGGGGCGAGACGCCGCAGCGCGCGCGCCGCCGCAATCGTGAGCAGCGCGAGCACCCATGGTGTCGCCGCGATCGACAGGCCCGACGCCACGCACACCGCGAACGTCGCGGTGAGCAGCACGAGCGACGCCGCGAACCACCAGGCGAAACGCTCCTCGATGCGCATCGGAAAGCGCGCCGCCGTCAGCAGCAGCTCCCCG
>CAYYVZ010000030.1:0-20813 GCA_964475235.1 uncultured Myxococcales bacterium
GCTCGAAGAGGGCCCGCAGCTCCCCACCGTCGATCAATCCCGGACGATGCGTGTCGCCCGCACTCCGTCAGGGTGACGGCCCTCTCCGATGAAGTCGCTGTAGCTCGCGCTGGCGCTGCACCGAGCAGCAACGCCACGCCCGCCAGTACCAGGGGTCGGATTCGAACCATTTCTGAACTGACCTTCTCTATCCGACGGACCTTCGACTGCCGAGAATCCGCAAATGGAGGCTCGCTCCTCAACCGTGTAAGCGGACACTAGCGCACGATGGGGCGCTGTTACCCCCGCTAATGGGCGGTCGCGCGGCCTCTTCGTGCGCCCGCGCGACATGGCGCGCGCTTTCCATGGAGAGAGTTTTCGCACAATACGAGTCCCGTGAAGGATCGATCTTCTCCTGTCTTCGCGCAGGGCAAGCCACTCCCCTTCCCCGACGACCCGTTGCTCGCGGCCCGGGCCCGGGCTCTGGACGAGGCGGGCCACTGGGCCGGGCTTTGGAATGCCCCAGCCCTCGCCGTTTGCGACGTGTAGCTCCGGGGAGATTGCGATGGGTTCCGATGTCCTCTTCCAGTGCCGTTGTGGCGAGGTCCGCGGGAAGGTGGCCGATGCGTCGCCGGGCACCGTCAATCGCGTGGTCTGTTACTGCGACGACTGCCAGGCGTTCGCGCATCACCTCGCGCGCGGCGACCTTCTCGATCCTCAGGGCGGGACGGACATCGTGCAGGTGGCGCCTGCGGCGCTTTCGTTCGAGCGCGGCAACGAGCGCGTGGTGGGGCTTCGGCTCTCCCCGAAAGGGCTCTTCCGGTGGTACTCGGAGTGTTGCCGCACGCCGATGGGCAACACGCTCGGTCCCGCCATTCCGTTCATCGGCATCGTCGCGCAGGCGTTCGAGAGTCCGGACGACGTGTTCGGCGAGCCGGGCGGGAGAATCCAGGGGAAGTACGCGGTCGGAACGCCGCCCGCGGGATCGACCGGCCTCAATCTCGGGGTCATGCTCGGAGCGCTTCGCCGCATCCTCGGATGGAAGCTCGGCGGCAAGGCCTGGCCCCACCCCTATTTCGATCGCACGACGCAGTCGCCGAATCGCAAGGTGACCGTTCTGTCGCAGGCCGAACGCGAAGCGCTGCGTCCGCTGTGCGGACCGCGCCCTTCGGCCTGATTCATCCAGCCATCGTCAGGCCGCCCGACACGGACAGCACCTGTCCGGTCACGTACGACGCATCCTCCGTCAGAAAGAACACGATCGCGCCGGCGATGTCTTCGGGGCGCGCGACGCGGCCGAGGGGGATCGAGCGAGTCATCGCTTCGATGATGCGCTCGCCGTTCGGGCGGTTTCTCACCAGATCGAGCAGGCTGGTGTCCGTGGGGCCCGGACACACGGCGTTCACGAGGATATTGTTGCGCGCGGATTCGCGCGCAAGCGTCTTCACGAATCCGAGGAGACCGGCCTTCGCGGCCGCGTAGACGGCTTCTCCCGTCGAGCCGACGCGCGCGGCGTCCGAGCTGATGCAGACGATGCGACCCGAGCCCGCCGCGATCATCGACGGGAGAAGCGAGTGCGTAACGTGGAAGGTCCCGAGCAGGTTCACGTCGAGGATCACGCGCCAGTCGGCCGGATCGCTGTCCTTGAAGATCGACAGGCGGTCGACGCCTGCGTTGTTGACGAGACCGTACGGTGTACCGAGCTCCGAGAGGGTCCGGTCGCGCGCAGCGTCCACGGAAGCGCGCTCGCTCACGTCGCAGCCGACGCCGATCGCACGACCGCCGCCATCGCGGATCCCGGACGCGACGGTTTCGGCGTTGTGGCCATCAATGTCCCAGACCGCCACCGGGAAACCCATCTGGCTGAGCCGCCGCGCCGTCGCGCGGCCGATGCCGGCGCCTCCGCCCGTAACGACGACGACCCTGTTCGATTCGCTCATGCCGCCTCTTCCAGCAGGCGGGCGACGAGCTCGCGGTTGGCCGTGGCGTCGCCGTAGGTCTGTTCATCGGCCTTCAGCCGCTTGAAGTAGATGTGCAGGTCGTGCTCCCAGGTGAAGCCGATGCCACCGTGGAGCTGCACGGCGTCGGCCGCCACGCGCGGGCACGCGTCGCTCGCGAACGCCTTGGCCATGGCGGCGGCGAGGCGTGCGTCGGAAGCGCCGGTATCGAGGGCCCATGCGGCGTAGTAGACGAGCGAACGCGCGTGCTCGACGGCAACCTTCATGTCGGCGCAGCGATGCTGGATGACCTGGAACGTCGCGAGCGCGCGATCGAACTGCTTGCGCATGCCGACGTAGTCCACGGTCATCGCAAGCGCGCGATCGGCGGCACCGACCATGCCGGCTGCAAGAGCGACCTTCGCGCGGTCGATCACCGAGTCGAGATGAGACGCCGGGTAGGCGCGGCCGCCGAGCAGGCAGGCCGCCTCGAGCCTCACGCCGTCGAAGCCGACGGCAAAGAGGCGGCGCGTGCGATCCACGGTGTCCATCGGCGAGATGGTCAGGCCGGGGACTTCCGTGGGGAGAATGAAGTAGCCGACTCCGCCGTCGAGCCGGCACGCGACGACGAGAGTGTCGGCCTCCCCGGCGTCGGCAACGAAGAGCTTGGTTCCCGAGATCGAGTAGCCGCCGCCGTCCGGCGTCGCGGCGGTCTCGATTGCGTCGAGACTCCAGCGGGCCCGCTTCTCGGCGACCGCGCAGGCCACACGGCGACGGCCGCTCGCAACCTCGGGAACGAAAGCGCGCCGCTGCGCGTCGTCGGTCGCGGCGAGGAGGAGCGGAAGCGAGAGGGACACCGTCGAGCCGTAGGCACCGGGAAGTGCGACCGCGCCGGCCTCTTCCAGCACGAGCGTGAGATCGAGCAGGCCGAGCCCGCTGCCTCCGACGTCTTCCGGAACGGCGAGGCCGAGCCAGCCGAGGTCGGAAAGACCGCGCCACGCGTCCTGCGTGAAGCCGGCCGCATCCTCGAGCATCGCCCGCGCAAACGTCACGGGGAGCTCACGCGCGAAGTAATCGCGCACGGCCGAGCGAAGCTGTTCCTGTTCTTCGCTGAAGCCGAAGTCCATGGCCCTATTCGCCTGCAGGAACGGGCAGCGCGCCTTCGCCAGCCGGAACCGGCGCGGCGCCTTTGTCTTCCCCTTCGCCGGCCGGCGGCGGAAGCGGAATGCCGGCCGACGCGCGCTGGCGGCGGACGTTCTCGAAGACGAGGTCGATGTAGTACTTCGCGTTGAGGCCGATGAGCGCGATCTCGTCGCTACCGGACTTGCGCGCGTAGACCGCAGTGCGCGTCGGGCTGAGCTCGCCGAGGACGACGGTCGAAACGAGGGCGCCTTCCTGCTCGATGCGGATGCGCATGCGCGGCGGAACGAATCCGAACTGATCGACCTGGTCTTTGCCCAGCGAGACGATTTCGATCGGGGGCAGCGTCGCAAAGCTGTCGAGCACCGCGTCGATCACGTCCCCCGGCGGTGCGAGCCCCTCGGGCTCGGTGGTGATCCAGCGCCCGTCCTTCCTCTCGAACTGCAGCGCGAGGGTGGCGCTCTCGAACCGAACGCGATCGATACGCTCGGGGACCGCCTCGAGGAACGGCGTCGTCGGAGCCTTCGTCGCAGCCTCGCCGGCCTCGTGGTGAGTCACGCTCCTCAGGTGGAGGGTGAGCGCCAGCGCGATCGCGTAGAAGACGAGGATGCGACCCCAGCTCATGCGCCGAACCTCCGGCGAACGAACACGGCGATGCCGACGAACAGGAAGAGGCCGGGCTGCCACAGGACGGCCCACGTAAAGACGCCCTCGGCGTCGGCCTGGCTGATGAAGAACTGGTTCTTGCCGGGGGCCTTCTGCTGAGGGCGGTTGCCGATCAGCGCATCCTCGCGCGCCAGCCAGTTGACGGCGTTGACGAAGAGGTCCTTGTTGCCGAGGTAGTCGAGGAAGCGGTTGCTCGCGAACTCGGAGTCGCCGAACACGAGCATTCGCGTCTGCGTGCCGGCTTCCGCGGCCTTCGGCGCCGGCTCGCTCACGTCGACGGCGACCGGAATCGGACCGTTCACGTCGCGCCCGGCGACGAAACGGGCCTCGCTGCCGTCGACGATGCCGGGATCGAAGCTCGCCCAGCTGCGCGCGCTCGACTTGAGGAGTGTCGTGACTTCGCGGTGCCTCGCGTCGTCCGCGCGCGCGATCACCGCCGCGGCGAGCGAGAACAGCGGCGGCGCCTTCAGCGTGGACGTGACCAGGTGCGTGCGGTTCGTGTCGGAAAGGACCGTGGACCACGGCTCGCCGCCGGCGAGACGGTTCTCGAGGTCGATCACGATGTTGGCGCCGATCTCGACGCCGTAGCTGCCGAGCATCGCGACGAGGCGCGGCGCGCGGAACGGATCGATCATCACGAAGAGCTTGCCGCCGCGCTCGAGCCAGGCCGATAGCGTCGCGACCTCGACTTCGAGCAGGTCCGACTTGGGCCCGGCGATCATGACGACGTCCGCGTCCGCCGGAATTTCGGCGCCGCCGACGAGACTGAGCTTCTCCACCCGGAACGATTCGAGCGACAGCGCTCCCGACATGAGCGAGCAGCCGACGTGGCGGTCGGTGTTGTCGATCGGACATTCGCCGTGGCCGGTCAGCGAATAGACCTTCTTCGGCTCCTGCATCACCTTGAGCAGGGCCGACATGAGCAGCGACTCCGTCGGGTTGCTGAAATCGGCACGCTTGCCGCCCGACTCGACGACGGTCGAACCGTAGGAGCTCACGCCGTACTGCGCCGCCATCGCCGGGTTCCGGTTGACGTCGACGATGTCGTACTCGATGTGCGGGTTCTCGCGCGACACCTGCCAGAGCAGGTCCTTGATGAACGGGTTGCGGCCATCCTCCGTACGGATGAAGGCGCGGATCTTGACGGGCTTGTCGATCCTCGAGAGCACCTGGTGGGCGTGGTCGGAGAGCGTGAAGCGATCGCCCGTGCTCAGGTCCCAGCGCACGTTGTACACGTACGTCGCCGCGACGATCGCCATCAGCATCCAGACCAGGCCGACGGACGCGGCGAAGAGCTGGATCCAGCGCAGGAAGGAGCGCGAGAGCATCTCCTAACGCCTCCCCCGCCACTGGCGCGATTCCATCGAGCGCATCGTCAGCCAGCCGAACAGGACGACGATGGCGAGGTAGTAGGCCACGTCCTTGAGGTCCACCACCCCGCGAGCGAACGGCTCGAAGTGGTCGTAGGCGCAGAGCTGGGAAACCAGGCCCAGCCAGTCGCCCGGGACCGCCGCCTCGTTCCAGGAGAGATTCCAGAGCAGCAGAATCACGCCGTAGGTGAACATCGCCGCGATCAGCTGGGTCTCGGTGAACGACGACAGGCAGATGCCGATCGAGACCATCGCCGAGATGAGCAGCAGCAGGCCGAGGTAGATCGCCATGAGCTGGCTCGGGTCGAAAGGCTGGATGCGGTAGATGAGGATCGGGTAGAGCACCGTCGAGCCGACGATCACGACGAAGACCGTCATGCACGCGAGGAACTTGGCGGCGAGGATCTCGAAATCGCGCAGCGGCGCCGTGTAGAGCAGCTCGATCGTGCCGAGGTGCTTCTCCTCGGCATACACGCGCATCGTGACGAGCGGGATCACCGTGATGACGACACGCACGATGTCGGCATAAAGGCGCTGCCACAGGTGCTCGACGATGCTCTCGCCGAACCCGAACGTGATGAAGGCGTTCAGGTTCGTGTAGAAGTAGTAGCCCGAGAGCGCGAGGAAGACGGCCGCCACGAAGTAGACGAGCGGCAGCTTGAAGAAGCCCTGCAGTTCCTTGCCGAGCAGTGCGAGGAAGGGCCTCACGCCTTATCCTCCCTTCGGCCCGGCCGCGCAGGCGCGTCCTCGTGGCTCCCCGAGCGCGCGAGGATGTCGACGAAGAGGTCCTCGAGGCTCATCAGGCGCGGGCTCAGCTCGTGCACCGTGCAGCCCCGCTCGACGAGCTGGCGCGCGAGCAGGGGGCGAACCGCCCCGCCGCTTCGCGAGCGCACCGTCAGCGTGAGCGAACCGTCGCTCGCGCGCTCGGTGACCTCGACGTCGTCGATGCCGGCCACGTCGCGGACGGCTGCGAGCACGGAAGCTTCCGGGCCGCCGACGCGCACGAGGGTTTCGCCGCGTCCGGCCGTTTTCTCCGTCAGCCCTTCGACCGAGTCTTCGGCGATGACCTTGCCGCGATCGAGGATGAGCACGCGCCGGCAGGTGACGCTGACCTCGGGAAGGATGTGTGTCGACAGGAGCACGGTCGCCAGGCCCGCCAGCGTGCGGATGAGCGCGCGGATCTCGACGATCTGGCGCGGGTCCAGCCCGACCGTCGGCTCGTCCAGGATCAGGACCTGGGGCTGGTGGATGATCGCCTGGGCGATTCCGACTCTCTGGCGGTAGCCCTTCGAGAGTTTCCCGATGTGACGGCCGGCCATGCTCGTCAGGCCGCAGACGTCCATGGCGTCGCCCACGGCGCTCTCGACGCGGCCCTCGACTCCCCTCACCTTCGCGATGAACGCAAGGAAGCCCTTCACGGTCATGTCGGGATAGAGGGCGACGCGCTCCGGCAGGTAGCCGATGCGGCGCCTCGCCTCGCGGGGATCCACCGTGACGTCGATGCCGCCGAGGCTGCAGGTTCCCGCGGTCGGCGCGAAGAACCCGGTCAGCATGCGCATGATCGTGGTCTTGCCCGAGCCGTTCGGGCCGAGCAGCCCGACGATCTCGCCGGGCTCGATCCGGAACGATACGTCGTCCACGGCCCGGAAACGGCCGTAGTCCTTGGTCAGATGGGAGGCTTCGATCACGCGGGGTCCGGCCAGTGGAGATACCGCCGTCCCCGGTGGCGTTCAACTTTTGCGAAGTCGCGCCCCGAGAACGGGAGCGCCGGAGCTCAGCTCGTCAGCTTCGAAAGCATCGAGAGGAAGGCGCCGAGGCTGAGACCCCAGAGGATGTCCTTCTGCGCAGGGTGGACATCCTTGCCCGCGTACTCGGTCGCAGCGGCGCGAACGAAGAAAAGGAAGGACACGACGCCCAGGGCGACCGAGTATCCCTCCACTTCCTCGTTGCCCCAGGCCTTGCTCACGTCCTGAGAGACGCGGAACAGGAAGGCCAGGAGCGTCGCGGTACCGGCGATGCGAACGATGCGGATCAGGCGAAGCTTCCGGTGCTACTCGTCGACGACCTGGGCGCCCTTGGCCAGGCGCAGCAACTCGATCTTCTCGGGATCGCCGGCCGCCGCCAGCTTCTCCCAGTGCTTCTGCCGCCACGTCTTGATGATGTACTCGTCCATGCCGATGACGATGAAACTGAAGACGACGACGATGATCGTCGAGCTCCACATGTCCAGATGAAAATCCATGGCTCTCCTTACTCGACGATGCGGACGAGCTGGCGGTTCTCGGCGTGCCCGGCTTCCTTCAGGATGAAGTTCGGACGGAACACGAGGATGAGCACCGGCAGCAGGGTCTGCGAGCCGACGTAGCTGATGAACATCCAGATCGCGAGCAGGAGACCCATTTCCGCGTTGAAACGGATGTTGGAGGTCACCCAGAACAGCGTGCTGATGATCATCGTGATGGCCGTGAACGTCACCGCCTTGCCCGAGGTCACCATGGCCTCGTGCACCGACTTCTCCAGATCGTTGTTCACCTGAATCTCTTCGATGATTCGGCTGACGATGTAGAGGCCGTAGTCGATGCCGAAACCGACGCCCACGGTCACCAGCGGCAGCGTGTGGATGTTCACGCCAATGTCGTTGTAGGCCATGTAGCCGTTCACGAGGATGTTCGACGCGATGAGCGGTCCGAGCAGGTAGAGCCCGCAGGCCATCGAGCGGTACGTGAACAACAGGATGACCCAGATCGTGAAGAAGCCGAGGAAGTTCATCAGCAGGTCGTTGCGGACCAGCTCGGCGTTCGCAGCCGCGAGCACACCGATGAGGCCGCCGGCCAGCCGGAAGCGGGCCTTCCACGGAGGCGAGACTTCGGCCGTGACCGTCTGTCCCCCGCGGTCGATGACGAAGGTAACCGAGCGGGAGTCCTCGACCGCCCGGTGGAGGTTCTGGTTGAAGGACTCGAGGTCCTCGACTTCCTCGCCGCCCACTTCAAGGATCCTGTCGCCTGCCTTGAACGGCGAATCGCCCTTGCCGCCCACGTGTTTTCCGATCCACGAATTCTCGTGGTTCGACCAGGTCGGGGCAGGCAGCACCTGCTTGACGACGACGGTCTCGTCGCCTTCGGCGCCTTCCTCCGCGACCTCGATGCCGAGGTTCCGGTGCTCGCTTGCCGCGATGAACTCGTTCGAGCGTCCGATGATGCGTCGGATGTTCTCGCCCTTGTGGTCACGGCAGAAGAACGTGACGTGCGCCGTCGCATAGTCGGTCGACACGTACTTGGCCGTCTCGGTGGGCGGAGAGCCTGAGAAGAAGATGAAGAACAGGCCGCCGACGTCCACCCAGTTGTTCGGGATCACGCCCCATTTCGGCTCCAGCTCGTGGAAGACCGAGTTCACGGCGCGAAGGATGTCGGCCAGCGAGAAGCTGTATCCGACCGACGGGTCCCGCTCGAGGAAGCGCTGGAAGCCCTCCATGTCCTTGAGCGTGTGCGGGTCCTTCATGGCGTTCTTGTCGTAACCCTCGGCCACGACGATGAGCGGCTCGACGCCGCCGAACTTGCCCTGCACCGCGTTGTGGGACTGGTTGTACGGCGAATCGAGCCACAGCAGCGGCGAGGCGGCGTGCGGATCGCCGATCGTGAGGCCGCGCGCGAAGTAGAAGCCGATGCAGACGAGGACGGCCCACCCGCCGAGCACCATGGCCTTACCACTCGTGCTCACCAGCCAGTCGGTGAACTTTTCGATCATCTTCCGGAAGCCGCCGCGCTCGCGCAGCAGGACGAGCTCGGGCTCGGGAGCCTTCAGGTAGTAGTAGACGATCGGGTTCAGCATCATCTCGGAGACCGTGATGGCCAGAATCCACCACGAGGCCGTCACGGCGAGCTTCTGCAGCATGAGCACCGGGACGAGCAGGATCACGAGCACGCCGAGGGCGTCCGTCGTGATGCCCGAGAAGGTCGGGACGAAGAGCTCGGCGAACGAGGCCACGATGGCTCGGCGTTTGTTCCAGCCGCAGCGTTCGAATTCCTCGTAGTACCGGTCGTGCATCTGGATGGCGTGGCTCACCGCTCGAGCGGTGATGAGGAAGGGCATCACCAGCATGAGGGGATCGAGAGCCAGGCCGATCAGATAGATGAAGCCCATGCCCCAGAACGCGGCGATGAGGCCCGTGATCGTCGGACGTAGCGCACCGCGCCAGTCGTGGAAGTACAACCACCGCAGCACCCACTCGATGCAGTAGGTGATCACCAGGATGAAGAACACGTCGCCGGCGTAGTTGTAGACCCAGCCGTAGAGGCGGGGTTCGCCGGCCGCCCAGACGGTCACGTTGGAGCCGCCGGAGGCAATCGTCGCCTCGCCCGGCTTGCCGTCGCGAAGATACGAGATCTGAACGGGACCCTTGCCCTCTTTCTTGGCCGCGACGACGGCCGAGCTGACCTGCCAGCGGCGCGTCGCCGTCTGGCCGTTGATCTTGGTGATGACGTCGCCTTCCTTCAGGCCGCCGGCGGCCGCCGTGGACGTCTTCTGGTCGAAGATGCGCTTGACGAGAATACCCGTGCCTTTCTCGACCTTGAGGGCTTCCGCGCGGTCCGGCTCGACGTCGACGAGCTGCGCGCCCACCCACCCCTCGGTGAACGGCGCGATCACGCGCTCGTTCATCTCCTCGAAGATGCGGTTGTACTCCAGCCGGCCTTCGATGAAGTTCGCGCGGATCAGCGCGGCCTTGTCGTCGAGCGAAACGAGGATGCCGAAGACGTTTTCCGAGTTGTGGACGATGCGCCGGATGTCCGCCGCGTCCGCCTCGGTCTTCGGCATGTCGATCATGATCGGCTCGGACCGGAGAGTACCTGCGGCGGCGACGCGCAGGTGTCGCGTGGTACGGTGTCCGATCGAGTCGATCTGGCTGTGATTGACACCGTAGACGCGGTCCATCTCCTGCGTCATCAGGTAGATCATGCCGAGGTTCTCGACATTGAAGATGTCGCCCTCCTCGACCTCGACCATCATCACGATGTTGTTCGCGCCGCCGAAATCCTTCGAATACGTGTTGTGGATCTGCACGTACGGATGGGTCTGCGGCAGCAGCTCGCCGAAACTCGTGACGAGGCTCAGCTGGAAGCTCCAGTAAGCGAACAGGCCGGTGACCGCGAGGACCACGATCGACACCGGGTGCCGCCAGTCGATGAGCTTGTCGCCGATCCAGTAGAGAAGGCGTTTGTCCGCCGGAACTTCGTAGTTGATCGCCATCGGTTTGTTTCCTCTGAGAGCTGGGCTGGCGCCTCAGCCGATGCGGCGGAACCAGGTCTTGCCGCCGTCCGTGGTGTTCATGATGAAACCGAAGCCGCCGACCATCCAGCCGACGTTGTCATCGTAGAACTCCACGTCGCGGATCCAGTTGGTCACGCGCGTGCCGAGATTGCCTTTGCCGAGCTCGCCGCCGACGGCCGCATGGACAGCCTGTCCGGAGCCTCCGACGCCCCACACGGTGCCGTTCGGGAGGATGTCGACGGAGTAGAAAGGAGCATCGTACTCCTCGACTCCGTGCTCCACCCAGGCCCACGTCTCGCCGCCGTCGGTGGACTTGGCGACGCGGCCTTCGAGGCCGACCGCGTAGGCCTCGTTTTCGCCGCGGAAATCGATGTCGAAGAAGGTCGGGAGCTCCATGATGTCGAAGTACTCTTCGCCCACGAGCGTGCCCTGCTTGTCGTGCCAGGTCGCCCCGCCGTCCGTCGTCTTGAGAATCTTGCCGAACTCGCCGACGACGACTCCGACCTGCGTATTGAGAAACTGCACGTCGTAGAGAACGGGATCCTCGAACGCGATCCCGGCGTTCGGATCGTCGTCGGCGTTCGCCGCCACGACCGGTCGCAGGGTGCTGGTCTCCCAGGTCTTGCCGCCGTCCTTCGTCATGGTGATCGTCGAACGGTCACCGATCGCGACGGCGTGGTTCTCGTCGATCGCGTTCACTGCGAAAAGGGGTGCGAGCGGGCACTTGTCCGACTCGTCGGTGGCGTCCGGATCGCCGCCCGCCTGGCGACAGTCGTCCGTCATGAAGAGCTTGCCGCCCTGCGCGGTCCACGTCTTGCCGCCATCGGTCGACTTCTGGATCACTCCGCCCTGGCCGACGATCCATCCGGTCTTCTTGTCGGCCGCGAAGCTCACGCTGAACAGGCCGTTTCCGCTCCCGCTCGCGACGATGTCCCACGTCGCGCCGAGATCGGCGCTGTGCAGGAGCTTGCCGTTGTAACCGACGATGAGGACTTCCTTGGGACCGAGGATCTCGATGTCGTAGAAACGATCCGAGACGTAGACCTTCTGGCTGAGCAGCGGCTCCCACTCCTCGTGCCGGTGACAGCCGGTGACAGCGGCTACAGCCATCGCTGCAACCGGCAGACTCCAGCGTAGACCCAAACGGCCTTTGCCTTGCCTCATGCCCATGTCTTGGTCTCCTCGAACGGTCTGAGTGCTCAGGGAACCGGCCACCTCGGGCCGATTCCGCTCGGCGCGGTCCCCAAAGAGGGGCCGGGATCTAACGGCCCTATTGAATCAAGTCAAGGAAATGTCGGGGGAAAGGTGAGCTTCGGCACCCGACGTGCGGGGCGTCGGCCGCCGTGAATCGTACCGCCGTCCGAGCCTAGTGCTTCTGCGCGTCCTCGGGGAAGTACTCCGCCCGGTCCGGCCCTTCCGCCAGCGTCTGCTGGTCGATCCGCCAGGCCCCGTTCTCCTTGATCACCTCGTAGAGCTCGTGCTCGTCGAGGCCGAGCTGGTTCAGGAATTTATCCTGCGATTTCAAAATATTGGGAACGCGCGCCACGCCGTCCTTGCCGATGATGGCGGGAAAGACCTTGAAATCGATGATCTTCACCTCGCCCATGTCCATCACGTACTGCTGCTCTTTGGACCACTCTTCGACGCTCTTGCCGGCGCGGAGCGTGGTCGAGACGTACTGGAAGGCCTCGGCAAAGCGCTTGGCCTGCATGGCCTTCAGATAGTTTTCGACGACCTTGTCGGGTGCGAGCTCTCCGGCGGCAGCCGGAGCGGCAGCTGCTGCGTCGGCGGGCGGGGCGGCAGCGGGCACCGCCGGCGCTACAGGTTTCGGAGTCTCCTCGAGGGCGGCCGGCGCCGTTGCGAACGTGACGATTGCGAATAGTGAGAGAAATACTGGACCAAGCGGGGCTTTCATGCGGCGCATCGTACCAACCGGTCCGCCTCAGGCAACCGCGAAATGGGCCGCCGACACGCGAACGGAGGGGCCGGCCGCCCGAAAAGCGCGCAAGGTTGCCCGGAGTGAGTGTGCGGTCTAGAAGCGCACGGTGACGACTACGGAAACCACGACCCCCTCACCCACCGTCCAGGACCGGGTCCGCGAGATCTTCGCGGCCTTCGAGGCCCAGGGCGCTCCGGGTGCAACCACGACGTCCCGCTACCTCCTCCGACTCGGGGGGAATGCCACCGGCACCTTTCTTCTCGAAGTCTCCCCATCGGGCGTGCACTGGAAGAACGGGGACGGCGAGAACGCCGACGCGACGATTTCTCTCGACACCAGCGACTTCATCGCGATCGCCGACGGCAGTCTCGACGGCCGGCTCGCCCTTGCCAGTGAGAAGATCGAGCTCGAGGGCGATCTCGCGGCGGCCGCCCAGCTCCTGCGCCTCTTCTTCCCGGCCGACCGGGACGCATAGCCTCCTGCCGGTCAGGTAACCGGCAGGCCGGCGAAGACCTCTCCGATCACCCTCAGAACCACCTCGTCGTCGAAAGGCTTCGACAGGTACAGGTCCGCTCCGATCTCGAGAGCTCGCTGCTCGTCGGAGCGCTGGCCCTTGGCCGTCAGGATGATCACGTAAATGCCGATCAGGTTGGGGTCCTGGCGGATCGCGCGGCAGACCTCGTAGCCGTCCATGCGCGGCATCATCACATCGAGCAGCACGACCTTCGGCTTCAGCCGGCGCACGGCCGCGAGGCCTTCGACTCCGTCGACGGCGGTCGCAACCTCGACGCCTTCCGCGTCGAGGATGAACGCGACGGTCTCGCGGATGTTGGCCTCGTCGTCCACGAGCACGACGCAGTCGCGAAGATGCGAATTGCGGTAGCGCGTGGTCGTACCGGACACTGTCACTTCGCTTGACCCACTACTTCGGCACCCAGGCCGCCGGACGCTTCTCGAGAAAGGCCGTCATACCCTCCACGGCTTCGTCGGATACGCGAAGCCGGGCGATGAGATCGGCCGTGTAGTCGAGCGCCGCTTCCCCCTCGAGCTTCGTCACGCGCGTGACGAGCTCCTTGGCCGCGATGAGTGCCTGCGGTCCGGCCTTGCCGAGATCGCCGAGCACTTTCTCCACCGCAGCGTCCAGTTCCTCGCCTTCGGCGACGATGTCCACGAGGCCGTATTCGAGCGCGGTTCGGGCGTCGATCGCTTCGCCGGTCAGGAAGAGACGCATCGCCTTCACCTGCCCGAGCCGCCGGATGCAGAACGGCGAGATCACCGCCGGCACGATCCCGAGCCGGACCTCGGAAAACTGGAAGCGCGTGCCGGCTGCGGCGACGACGATGTCGCACGCCGCCATCAGCCCGACGCCTCCGCCGATCGCGGGACCGTGCACGCGCGCGAGCACGGGCTTCCTGCACGAGGCGATGCGATGGAACAGACCGCCCATGCGGTGCGCATCGGACTTGTTGTCGCCCTCCGCCTTGTCGCGCGACTGGCGCATGCTGCGAAGGTCTGCGCCCGCACAGAAGGCCGGCCCCGCCCCGGCCAGCACGACCGCGCGCACGGCACCGTCGCCTTCGAACGCATCGATGCCTTCACCGACTGCTTCCATGAGCTCGCCGCTCAGCGCATTTCGCACGTCCGGCCGATCGAGCGTGATCCAGCCGATTCCGCTGCGGATCTCCCGCTTCGCCGTCACGCTGCCACCCCCGACGCAGCCTCGAGAAGGCTGGCCGCAACTTCGATCTCCATGGTGAGAAGGCCCTGCGATGCGGTCTTTCCCTGGTTGTCGAGCTGCAGCGACAGCGTCCCGCCGCCGCCGAGCGCCTGCTGCATCGTGAAGTTGAGCGCTCCAAGATTGTCGAGCCTGTAGCGCGAGACCTTGCCCTTGGCCAGAGAACGATAGAACGCTCCCACCCTTTCGGCGGTGACCTCGCGAACGATTTCCGGATAGAGCTCCGGCGACAACGCGATGACGCCGATGTTGCAGACGTCGCCCTTGTCACCCGATCGCGCGTGCGCGACGCGGCCGAGCGGAACCTTCACACGCGGCCCGGGAACCGAAGGCGGCGCCGGCGCCTCCTCGGGTCGGACGATCGGCGATGCCTCGCCCTCGCCGCACGGGAACTCCTCGCTGGCACCGTCGAAGTAGAGACGCTGAGAAACGAGGGCGCGCGGTACGAGCGCCGGCCAGTACCCGTAGGCCGGCTGGGGGGACGGACGTCCGCCTGCCCCGCAGATTCCGGGGGGGCCTGCCAGCGCAATGCCCGCCAGCTCGCGCGCGAAGCTCTCGAGCGCGCGCTTGTCGAACGAACGGCAACCGAAGCGCAGGGCGATCTCGTTGGGCTCGACGTGGGGCGCGGCCGACTCGCCCCAGCACGCGTTGTAGCCGATCAGCTCGGTGCGCTTCTCGGCGAACTCGCCGCGCACGCTGCTCCAGAAGATGTCGGCGAAGCGGCGCGCCTTCTTCACCGAGTCAGGGCCGCTCACGACGACGAGGGCCGAGGACTTCATGCCGGCCTCGTACGTCATCGAGACCTTGAGCGTCCCGGTCGGCATGCGGCCGCGCACGCCGGAGACGCGTACGCGATCCTTTCCGTCGTCTTCCATCCTGAACGAGGTGAAGTCGGCGACGACGTCGGTCGATGCATAGAAGCGCGGATCGCCGATCTCGTACAGCACCTGCTCGCTCGCCGTGCGGCGGCTCACGAGCCCGCCCGTGCCTTCGTGCTTGGTGAGCACGAAACTGCCGTCGGGCGAGCACTGCACGAGCGGATAGCCGAAGTTGTCGAACGACGAGACTTCTTCCCAGCGGGTGTAGTTGCCGCCCGTCACCTGCGCGCCGCACTCGATGAGGTGACCGGCGAGGAGTCCGGCCGCGAGCTTGTCGTAGTCCTGCCAGCTCCAGCCGAACTCGTGCACCATCGGCGCGAGCACCGAGGCCGCATCGTAGGTGCGCCCCGTGACGACGATGCGCGCACCCTTCGCGAGCGCGGCGACGATCGGCCGCGCGCCGATGTAGGCGTTGGCGGAGTTGACGAGTTTCAGACGCTCTCCGATCGGCTCGCCGCTGTCGAGGTGGGGGAACTCGCAGCCCGCCGCCGTCAGCTCTTCGAGCCGAGGCTGCAGGTCGTCGCCGTCGACGATCGCGACAGGGAGCTTCACGCCGGCGTCAGAGGCCGCCGCATCGAGGGCGCGAGCGCAGGCGCCGGGATTGATGCCGCCTGCGTTGGCAATCACCGTGATGCCCTTGTCGGCGATCTCCTTCATCAGTGGACGAAGGTAGGCGACGAAGTCGCGCGCAAAGCCGGCCTCTTCGCTCTGCGCCTTCTGCCTGGCGAGGATGATCATCGTGATCTCGGCCAGGTAGTCCATGGTCAGGTAGTCGATGGGGCCGCCGCGGACCTGGCGTGCGATCGCTGCGCCCTCGTCGCCCCAGTACCCGCTCGCGTTCGCGATCGTGATCGTGTCCTTCATGAAATTCCTTTTCCCTGCCGTGCGCGGCCGAAGCGCGCGATGCCGCTTCGCGCGCGCAGGCGCCGGCTACATGCGGAAGACGCCGTTGCGCGTCGCCGCGACGGGCGCCTGCAGCGCGGCCTCGAGCGCGAGGCCGAGGGCGCCGCGAGTCTGCAGCGGATCGATGATGCCGTCGTCCCAGAGCCTCGCCGTGCTGTAGTAAGGGCTGCCTTCGGTTTCGTACGTCGAGACCACCTGGTCGTGCATGGCCTTCTCGAACGCCGGGTCGAGCTCCTGCCCTTCGCCTGCGAGCTGCGCCTTCTTCACCTGGATCAGCGTGCTGGCGGCCTGCTCTCCCCCCATCACCGAGATGCGCGAGTTCGGCCACATGAAGAGGAAGCGCGGGCCGTACGCGCGTCCGCACATCGCGTAGTTGCCGGCGCCGTGAGAGGCGCCGACGAGAACCGTGAGCTTCGGGACCTCGGCGTTGGCGACGGCGTGCACCATCTTGGCGCCGTCCTTGGTGATCCCGCCGTGCTCGTACTTCCGGCCGACCATGAAGCCGGTGATGTTCTGCAGGAACAGGATCGGCACGCGGCGCTGGCAGCACAGCTCGATGAAGTGCGTGGCCTTGAGAGCCGCCTCGGAGAAGATCACGCCGTTGTTGCCGATCACGCCGATCGTGCGGCCGTACAGGCGCGCGAAGCCCGTGACGAGCGTGGTGCCGTAGCGCTGCTTGAACTCGTGGAAGCGGCTGCCGTCGACGAGGCGCGCGATGATCTCGCGGCAGTCGTAGGGCGTGCGCGTGTCCTTCGGGATGATTCCGTAGAGCTCGGACGGATCGTAGTGCGGCTCTTCGGTGAGCTCGCGGTCCTCGGGGCCGCCTTCCCTGGTCACGAGGTTCTCGAAGACGTCGCGCGCGACCGACAGCGCCTCGCGGTCGTTGGCGGCAAGGTGATCGGCTACTCCCGAGATGCGCGTGTGCACGTCGCCGCCGCCGAGCTCCTCGGCGCTCACTTCCTCGCCGGTGGCCGCTTTCACGAGGGGCGGGCCTCCGAGAAAAATCGTGCTCTGGTTCGCGACCATGATGTTCTCGTCGCACATCGCCGGCGTGTAGGCGCCGCCGGCCGTGCACGAGCCCATCACGACGGCGACCTGCGGAATGCCGGCAGCCGACATGCGCGCCTGCATGTAGAAGCCGCGCCCGCCGTTGCTGGAGTCAGGGAAGATCTCCGCCTGCAGCGGCAGGAACGCGCCGCCGGAGTCCACGAGATAGACGGTCGCGAGCCGGTTCTCGAGCGCGATCTGCTGGGCGCGAAGGGTCTTCTTGACGGTCATCGGATAGACCGTGCCGCCCTTTACCGTCGCGTCGTTGCAGATCACCATCGCCAGGCGTCCGCGCACGCGGCCGATGCCGGTGATGACGCCGGACGACGGCGCTTCGCCGCCGTACATCTCCCACGCGGCGAGCGGCGACAGCTCGAGGAACGGCGAGCCGGGATCGAGCAGCCCTTCGACGCGGTCGCGCGGAAGGAGCTTGCCGCGCGAGAGATGACGCTGCCTGGCCTTCTCCGTTCCGCCCAGCCGCACCTGCGCGAGGCGCTGCTCGAGCTCCGCCACGAGCGCCTCGTTGGCGCGGCGGTTCTCCTGAAACTCGGGCGCGGTCGTGCGGATCTGGGAGACGATTCGCTGCATCGACCGGAGTCTCTAGTGCGCGGCCGGAGGTGCGTCGGACTTCTGAACGGCCGACGGTACCTCGGCCTTCGGGGCATCCGCCTTCGGAGCGTCGGCTTTGGGTTCGTCCGCTTTCGGCGCTTCGGCTGCCGGCTTGGCGGCGTCGGGTTTCGTCGCGGCTCCCGCGGCCTCGTAGCGCAGCGACGCGAGCGAGCCGAAGAACTCCGTGAAGTAGAGCTGGTTGCCGTAGTCCTGGTTCTTCGCGATGCACTGGATGACCAGGTACTGCGACTTGTCCGGCGCCATCATCACATAGTAGATCTCGTATCCGTCCGGCTGCCCCTCCACCGGCGAGTGAACCAACAGACGATACGTGTACGTGTGTTCGATCCCGGGGACGGCTTCGATCGGAGAGCGCGCCACCAGGGCGTCCTTGCGCGCTTCGGCCATCTGGTTCGCACTGGCCGCCGCGAGCGCGGCCGCGCCCTCCACCGTCGCCTCCGGCGGAATGTCGTGCGCCTCCATCACGACGCCGAAGACGGTGTCGATCTTGTCGGGCTCGGGCTGCAGCGCGTAGACCAGCGACAGGCTGGTCTGTATGTTCGCCATCTGTCGCCAGCCGTCGGTCTGGGGCGCCTTGTATTTGAAGCGCCCCAGCGTGTACTCGGCGGCCGGCGTGTTGAGCTGCATGTACTCCTGCGCGGAGGCGGGCAGCGGCGCCGTCGCAAGCGCGAAAGTCGTGAACACCAACGCCACGCGGCGCCAGGTCGATCTGTTGCAGTTCATGGTCTCTACTCTCCTCATTCGCCGGTGCGGGGGCGATCGGTTTCGTCGTCGGGTTCTCCCCGAACGAGACGAGCCAGCACGGCGGCCATGGCGGCAGCGCCGTGTTCTTCGTTGACGATGTCGAATCCGTGACGGGCGTCGGCAATCCCGATCGCGGCGGCGCGCGGCAGGGCGCCGCGCTCCTGATGGTCTCTCCACTCTTCGAGCACGGCCACGCGCTCGGCGGGCGTCCCCTCGAGATCGAGCAGAGCCGCTCGCGGCATCGCGCGCGAAGCGGCGCGCAATGCCGAGGCGAAGTCCGAGGCCGCGACCGTCTGCAGACCGTGGTGCTCGACCGCGACGCATAGCCCGGCACGGCGACGGCTCGAGCGCGAGAATACGAGCACGGAGCCGACCGGCCCTTGGTCGGGCACGGCGGCGAGGCGCATGCCGGCCGGCGGCCGCTCGGCGGGCAGCGACACGTCCACGCGATGCTCGATGCCCATCAGCACGCGCTCGCAGCGCGCGATGCCGTCGGCGAGCTGCCGCTCGACGCTCTGGTCCGGATCTCCGAGCTGATGCTCTACCGTTTCGAGCCGCTCGATCGTGGCTTCCAGCACGTCGGCGACCTCCCCCATGTACGCACGGATCTCGCCGAGGCGCTGGGGCAGCCCGGCCACGGCTTCGTCGGCTGGACGCGCGGCCTCGACTGGCGGCACCTCGGCAGCTCGCGAAGCGTCCGCCTCGCGCCGCTCGCGCGCATGGCGGGCCAGCTCTTCGACGACGGCCCGCGCACGGTCCCCCAGCTCGACGAGCGTCTCGCGCGCGGCTGTTCCGCGGACGCGAGTCGGATCGCCTTCGATGGTCCCTTCCGCGGGTTCGTCGTGCTCGGTGCTGCGGCTCGCTTCGGACATCGGACCGGATTCCAGGCCCCGCGCAGTGGGGACCCTGGATCAGGCCCCTTCGCGCTGGCGTGTGTAGTTCGCCCTCGGCCTGGGCGGAAGGTTGATCACGCTCTTCGGGAAGAACCCGACGAGGTAACCGACGATGTCCTTTACGGACACGACGCCCACCGGCGAGCCCGCCTTGTCTACCAAGGGAATGTGCCTGTAGCCACCTAGACTCATGAGGTTGAGCGCGAACGCGATCGAGTCGGTGGGGCGAAGCGTCTCGGGGTTCTGGGTCATCACGCGGCGCACCGCCGTCTTGGCCGGATCGATGCCCGCCGCGATCACGCGCGAGACGACGTCACGGTCGGTGAAGATGCCCTTGAGCTTGCCGGCCCTCACGACGAGCACGCAACCCGAGTGCTTCTCGCTCATGAGCTGCACGGCCTCGAGCACCGGAGCGGGCGACTCGATGAGGATGGCCTCCCCCGGCGGCACGACGGCGAGCGGCCGCTTGAGCACCTCTTCGTTGAAGGTCGAGGGTACGGAAGCCCCTTCGAACTCTTCGATGGTCTCCTGGATGAACCCGGCCATACCTTCGCCCGGCTCTTCCCCCACGGGTGCCCTGCCCTTGCCGCCGGCCAGTTTCGACTCCATGGCCACCGAGCCTCAGGCGACCGTCCAGGTCTCGCCGCTGCGGTAGAGCTTGTCGAAATCTCCCGTGCCGCGGCTCGCGCGCGCGTCCTCGATCTGCGCGTGCACCTGGTCTTCGTAAATCGGCCCTTCCACGCAGCGCAGCACGCCGAGCGGAAGCGGTGTGCCATCGCGGCCGAGGCGCGACAGGAGCTGCGTCATGACGGGGTTGGTCTCGTCGTGCACGGCGATCTCCGAGAGGTCGACCTTGTCGAGCGAGACCATCTCGGCCGACAGGTCCGGCTTCATGCGGATGCCCATGCGCTGGTTCTGACCGAACAGCATCGGCTTGCCGTGCTCGATGAGCACGCGGTTGTCGTCCTTCGTGGCCTTGTCGCTGTACGCATCGAACGCGCCGTCGTTGAAGACGGGGCAGTTCTGGATGATCTCGACGAACGACGTGCCCTTGTGCGCAGCCGCGCGGTGAAGCATCGCCTGCAGGTGCTTGGCCTCGACGTCGACGGTGCGCGCGATGAACGTCGCTCCGGCGCCGAGCGCCAGTGCAGCGGGATCGAACGGACGGTCGACCACGCCGAGCGGGCTCGACTTGGTGACCTGGCCGAGGCGCGAGGTCGGCGAGAACTGCCCCTTCGTGAGGCCGTAGATCTCGTTGTTGAACAGCAGGATGTTCACGTCGACGTTGCGGCGCAGGATGTGGATCAGGTGATTGCCGCCGATCGAGAGGCCGTCTCCGTCTCCCGTGACGAGCCACACCGACAACTCCGGTCGCGCGAGCTTGAGACCCGTCGCGATCGCCGGCGCGCGGCCGTGGATGCTGTGGAAGCCGTACGTGTTCATGTAGTACGGGAAGCGGCTCGAGCAGCCGATACCCGAGACGAACACGATGTTCTCGCGTGCGATGCCGAGCTCCGGCATCACCTTCTGTACCTGGGACAGGATGGCGTAGTCGCCGCAGCCCGGGCACCAGCGCACGTCCTGGTCGGTGGCGAAATCCTTGGCGGTGAGCTTCTTCGGGGTCTGGATGTTCATCTGACTGGCTCTCGGCGCATGTCGCGCTGTTGAACGAAAGGGAGTTTCGCCA
>CAYYVZ010000031.1:0-20745 GCA_964475235.1 uncultured Myxococcales bacterium
TCGGGGTCCTCGAGTAAATCGGGATCCGTCCCCGATTTTTCACCGCGCGAGCGTAACTTCGATCGTCGTGCCGCCGCCCGTGCGTTCCAGCGCGCGCGCCGTGCCGCCGTGGCTCTCGGCGATGCGGCGCACCAGCGCGAGGCCGAGCCCGACTCCGCCGCCCTCGCCTTCGCTCGTGCCGCTGCGCCGGTAGAACGCCTCGAACACGCGCTCGCGCTCCTCGGCCGGAATGCCCGGCCCGCGATCGCTCACACGCACGACCGCGGCCCCGTCGCGTCCGGCAACCACCTCCGACTCGATCGCGGACGCGCGCCCGTAGCGTCGGGCGTTCTCGAACACGTTGCGCACGAGGCGCCGCAGCAGGCGTCCGTCCCCGCGTACCACGACCGGACTGCCGCCGACGTCCGCCCCGACGCGCGCGCCTTCCTCGGCGACGAGCGCGAGCAGATCGACTTCCTCGCGCCGCTCGACGTCGGGTGAAGCGTCGAGCCTGCTCGTCAGCAGGATCTCTCCGATCAACTCGTCGAGCTCGGCGATGTCGGCCGAGATGCGCTCCCGCACGTCGGGCCGCGCGTCCGCTCCGAGCAGCTCGAGGGCGACGCGCATGCGCGCGAGCGGCGAGCGCAGCTCGTGGGAAGCCGTCGCGAGGGCGTCCTTCTGGACGTGCACCAGCTTCTCGATGCGCTCGGCCGCACGGTTGAAGCTGCGCGCGAGCTCGGCGACCTCGTCGCGGCCCTCGACACTGACGCGTGCGCGAAGGTCGCCGCGGCCGAGCGTCTCGACGCCGGCCTGGAGCCGTTCGAGCCGCCGCACCAGGCGGCGCGCAACCGGCAGCGCGGCGAGCGCGAGCACGCCGGCGAACAGCGCGATCATGAGCAGGGCCCCGAGCGGAGCGTGCTTGTGGCGCCCGGAGTGATCCGCGAGCACGCGGCGGCCATCGGGCAGCGCGAGCACGACGAGCACTCCGCGACCGGGCGAATGCACGATGCCGCTTCCGCTCTCGGGGATCCGCCTGGTGGAGATCGGCGGTCCGACGCTCGTGATCGCGTTGCCTTTGGCATCGAGCAGGGTGAGGTCGGACTCGAACTTTTTCGCGAGCCGCTCGAGCACCGCCTTCTGCTCGCCGGCCGGGCTGTCCGCGGCCGGCATCGCCTCGCCGACGAGGCTCGCCATGCCGTCGAGGAACATGTCGGCCTCGCGGTCGCGCGGCCCCATCATCCAGATCGCGGAGGCCGCGAGCGCGAACAGGGCCAGTGCCATGCAGAGCGCGAGGTAGATCTGAAGGTAGAGGCGCTTTCTCACGAGGCGTCTTCGTCCTGCCTCTTCGCGAACAGATAGCCGGTGCCGCGGATCGTGAGCACGCGGCGCGGGTTCTGCGGGTCGACTTCGATGGCGGCGCGGATGCGCGAAACGTGCACGTCGATGCTGCGGTCGAAGGCCTCGTGATCGCCGCCGCGCACGCGGTTCATGATCGCGTCGCGACTCATCACGCGGCCCGCGTTTTCGGCGAGCGCGAGCAGGAGGTCGAACTGGTAGGCGGTCAGCACCTTGTCGTCGCCGTCCACGCGTACGAGGCGTGCGTCGCGGTCGATCTCGAGGCGGCCGAAGCGGAGCAGGGAATCCGCCGCGCGACCGCCTGCGCCGGAGCGGCGTAGCACGGCCTTCAGGCGCGCAAGCAGCTCGCGCGGATTGAACGGCTTCGGCAGGTAATCGTCGGCGCCGAGCTCGAGGCCGACGATGCGGTCGGTATCCTCGCCGCGAGCCGTCAGCATCACGATCGGAACGGAGGATCGGGCGCGGATGGTGCGGCAGACGTCGAAGCCGTCGCGATCGGGCAGCATGACGTCGAGGATCACGGCATCGAAGTCTTCGCGCGCGAGCGCCGCCAGGCCGCCGGCCGCATCCTCGCGCGCTGTCACCTCCATGCCGTTCCTGCCGAGATACTCGGCCACCATGGTGGACAGCGCGCGGTCGTCTTCGACCATGAGAATGCGTTCGGTCATCCGGGGGATCCACGAGCGGCCGGGAAGGCGCCCGGCGGAGCCTACGTGCTCAGTGGCGATGGTGGAAGCGGGCGAGGCGCTCGATCAACTCGGTCCGCTGCTCCAGCGTGAGGACCTCGGCGCTGTCGGCGATGGCGCCGGCAAGCGTCTTCGAAAGCGAGTCGACGAGGGCGACCTCTTCGCCGCGGAGCTTCTCGATGGCCGCGCGGTCGATGGTCGGGCCGGCCAGGATCGTGCGCAGCTCGTCGCGGTTGGCGCGGTGCTCCGCGACGACGGGGAAAGCATTGTCGATCGCGCCGTCGACGATGCTCTGGACTTTCTCTTCCTGCTCGTCGGTCGCGTCGAGGCGGTGCAGCGCGAAGCCGACGAAGAACTCGGCATGTTCCTTGACCTCTTCGGGAGTCGGCGGGCCGTCGTCGCCGAAGCCGCGGTGGGCGAAGGCTCCGAGCGCGGCTTCGGCCGCCGGCATCGTCGCGCCGATGGCGAAGCCGACGAGGCCGGCGCCGATCGTGCCGAGCAGGAGGCCGCCGAGGAAGCCGCGGCGGCGGCGGGCGTAGCGGGCGTCGGGATCGGAAGCGGGCGAGGTGGGGATGGGGTCGTTCATGGCTCGTTCTCCTTTTGGCGTTCGGCTGACGCCTCTCCAGTTGGGCGTTCGGCTGACGCCGCTCCAGTCAGGATGGGCGGCCGCTCCGTGCGACCGTCGGAAAGGAGAATGAGGGCGGGAAGTTTCGCGGGTTCGTCGCCCGCGTAAAGTTTGGTTAACGCGGACGGCCGTTTCGGTGGCGGCGGCCACATTCGTAGTGATTCCTCTACCTTTGGTTTGGCGAGCGGAATCGCTCCACCTCATCATGCCTACCACGGCGCGTCCTTCGACCGATTGGCCTCCAAGGTTGCTGGTGCACCTCTCGGAGCGATATCAAATCCGAAACGAGCGATACCGAGATCGCGGCCATCAGTCCCGATATACCAGCTATTGCGGCGACTGATCCAGAATCCATGAGCAACGTCCTGGACGGACCGACTGCATGGATGGACAATATGGTTGCGCGTATCGCCTCGATCGAAAGCAGCCAAGGTCCGACCACTAACGCCAAGCCCCATGTCGCGGCGATAGTAGTGGCGACGGCATCCACGGAGTCCAGAACAATCCAAGCGGCGTCGTTACTCATAGAGCGGAGTTGAAGCGCGCGCCTAACTCGATCTCGGGCGACTGCAAGCAGAACGAAGGTCGCAAATAGGCTACCCCAGACTACATGGTGACTTCGCAACCCAATGCCAGATGAACCGATGTTGACCTCGCGTTCCAGAAGATCGCCTTGAAGCCTCGGGAGGAGCGACACGAAATCATCGCCAGCACGAACATTGAGCCCGACTCGTCGCGCTACGTTACGGGTCCGATCGGAAGGTGGCGCAGGAAAGTACGCCCCTTCATCGGTGAGCCAGGTCGCCAATTGTACGGGGACTAGTTCTGTCCAGACACGGTCATCCTCATACTCAACTACATCGACTCGGTACGATGGAAATCCATATCGATCGGTCTGGAAGCGAAAACGAAGAACGTCGGCCCAAGGCACGTCCGAAGTGCTGAAGTCGAGGAGTTCTCGTTTCAAGAATGCGAAAAGTTCGTCAATCGCTTCTCGCTGATGAGTATCGCTGTCCGGAAGCTCTTCGACTTTTTGTAGGAATCGCGGGTGGTTGAAGATGAACTTCCACACCGCGTCGGCCGCAAATGCCTCCCTCGCAGACGCTAGTACGTCCAACCGGTCGCACTGTACTATCGCCTGCGAGGTTCCGAGCAGAACACTGAGTAGAAGAAGCGCTGTGGCATGGCGCGCTGACGCTACGAATCGCGCGGAATTGGCTGGCCGAGATGGGGGATGTGGACGATTCGTAGTCCGGCTCGCCGCAGGACGATACTCCAGAAGGTGAATAGCTTGCCCGATCGAAAGAATAAGTATTGGGGTCGAAAAGGCGAGTGCGAGATTGGAATAGTTAAACCACGGGAACCAACCGCCAGTCCCGTATGAGCGAACAGCAAGTTCGGTAGAAAGCGCGAGCGATAAAGCGGTCATTGCCGCTACCAGTACGACATCGTTGATTCGAACTAGTGCATGCGCTTGACCGCGAGATCCTATGCAACGCGAAAGGAGCAAGACCGCGAGCACATACGTGACTACCCAGTTCCTCCAAGTCCAATCCCCTTCGAATCCTAGATTATTTATCTCGTGACCCCAAAATTCACCGATCTCGATCAGTGTGTAGACTATGCAGAGAAAAAGGGTTCCGAGGAGGAGGCTGCCGATCAGAAGCGGTGTGACTACGTCGAGTCGTAGTCGAGCGCGATAATCGTTCCGAATCCGGCCTCCTCCGTGCAGATAGCCGAGATGAAGTAGCAGATACCCCGAGATGCAGGCCGCCTTGGGTTGCCAGTTGTCGTAGCCCCAAGGTAGCTCTCCACCTCTGTACGACTCTCCGAAGAACCAGATGAGGCTCTCAGACGTGGCAAAATAGCCGTAGCGGAATGTTAAACCGGAAAGAATTCCGAGCGCTAAGTAGTAGCTGAACCGCAGGCACTTCCGGTACCGGAAGAATACTCCCAGAATTCCGGAGAATCTGAGGCGTTGCTCGCGAGATTCGGTGCGAGTGTCCAAGCAACCACCTCAAGAGGTCTCGAGCTCTGTCGACTCGATCAAACTCGGAATCGGCGCAACTGTCGTGAGACGCATGGCGCGGGTTGTCCCTCGAACTACGAGGATTGTGATCAATCCCACCTAACGCAAACCACGGCCAGGACCTCGTCGATGCCGACCTGAGATCTGGCTCCTTCAGGTTGCTAGTTGGCGGTCTGGATCGTGTCGGGGTCGTCCTCGACCGGGGTCATCGTCAGGACCAGCGCGGCCGCGACGATCAGGGCGATGTCTTCGCGCAGCCGCAGCTCGAATGACAGCCACGAGCCCACCACCGTCCAGAACAGCGGCACGAGGAACAGCACGCGTGCATACGGCGCGCGCGTGAGCAGCAGCATCCCGAGCGTGAAGATCGTAAGTGGCGTCGGGACCCCGAAGCTGGGCGAGGTCGGATGCGCGTGCCCCGCGAGCGCCGCCAGCGCCGGGTAGGCAACGAGCGAGTAGAACACGAGCAGGATGCCCGCGAGGTGACGCGGCCCCGTGTGCGTCCAGAACTTCACCTCGTTGTTGAGAACGCCGGCGTGCAGGATCAGCGCCGCCTGCAACGCGAAGAACGCGCCGAAGACGTAGCCGAGCGGCGTAAGGTCGCTCAGGAAGCCGCAGCTGTAGATGAGGCCGCACCACGCCCACAGCGTCGCGATCAGCGCGCACGCGACGCGATCGCGGCGCGGCCCGGGAAAGAGCGCGAGGCACACGGCCGCAAACCCCAGCAGCCCAAGCAACTCGGGTGCGGGCCAAAGGGCCTGGTTGTACTGCGTGTAGACGGCGAGGAAGTCGTCGCGACCGAAGCTCAGCGTGGACACGTCGGGAACGCTACGTCAGCCGCCGAAGTAGTCGGGCTCGTTGCCCGGCAGCCATTTGATGTTGCAGCCGAGGCTGGGGCGCTGCTCGGCGCTCACCTCGCGTCCCGCGAGCACGGCGTCGATGGCCGCGCGCAGGTCGGCGCCCGTCACCGGCACGGCGTTGCCGGGACGGCTGCCGTCGAGCTGGCCGCGATAGACGAGCCTCCTGTCCGTGCCTGCGCCGGCGCCGAACAGGAAAAAGTCCGGCGTGCACGCTGCGCGATAGGCCTTCGCGACCTGCTGCGAGCCGTCGAAAAGGAACGGAAACCTCCAGCCGAGCTCCGTGGCCAGAGCGCGCATGTGCTCGGGCCCGTCCTGGGGATGCGTCTCGACGCTGTTCGAGTTGATCGCGACGATCGAGAGGCGGTCCTGGTAGTCGTCCTGCAGCCGCGCGAACTCGCTTCGCACGTGGACCACGTAAGGACAGTGATTGCAGACGAACATCACGAGCAGCGGCCGGTCAGCGGGCTGCTCGTCGAGCAGGACGTTTCGTCCCGAGACGGCGTCTTCGAGACAGAACTCGGGAGCGCGGGTGCCGAGGGGAAGCATGTCGGAAGCGGTCTGCACCATGGCGAGGTACCTCCACGCTTCCGACAGCTACTCCTTCAGAACTTGTAGACGAAACCGAGGCCGCCCCGGTGGGCCACCAGGTTGAACGAGCGCGGCGCCGCCGCGGCCGGGGCGCCGGAGTACTTCTGGCGGTACTCGGCCCACACGTCCGCGTTCGCCGTCGGGTGCGTCCAGATGTGAAGCTCGCTCGAGATCTCGCTCACGGCGAAGTCCTGCCAGCCGCGCTCGGGTTCGTCGGCACCCTCGGCGATCGCGATACCGGCTCCGAGGTTGAGAACGAGGCTCGTAAGATGGGCCTGCCACGACCAGCGCATCGACGACATCTTGCCGGCCTGCTCGAGGGTCTTCTCGGCAACGCGCAGGCGCTCGGCGCACGACGCCGACGAGGTCTTCGGAATGGCACGGATGGGTGCCGCGCCGTGGCGACCGGCGTGGTCGCGCACCGTGAGCTGGATGATCCCGAGCGTGCTCTTGGCAGCGGTCACGTAGGAGGCAGCCGCATGCTCGTTGTTGCTCTCGAGCGCGCCGCCGACGATTCCGTACGCTGCTCCGATGGAGAAGACCGCCATCCAGCTGCCCCACCACAGCCTTTCTTTCGGCTGGTTGGCCTCGAGGTTCGACTCGATGAACTCGAGGCGCGTTTCGGTGTCCGCGTCGCACTGCGCGCGGGCAGCGATCGGCACGAGAACCAGGGAGGCCGAAAGGACGGCCGCGGCGGAACGGAACTTGGTGGTGCGCATCGGTTGGTTACTCCGTTGGTGAGGTTCGTGGTCGGTCTTCGATATCTAGCGCGGGTCGAGAAGCAGAACGGGGATGTCGCGCACGGTGCGTGCCTGGTAGTCCGCGTAGTCGGGGTACATCTTGCAAAGGTCCGGCCAGTAACGGGCCTTCTCTTCGTTCGTCCCGCGGCGCGCGGTCATTGCCCGCTTTCGCGATCCGATCTCGAGTTCGACGTTGGGGTCGGCATCGATGTTTTTTACCCACTGCGGGTCCTTCGACATGCCGCCCTGCGAGCCGACGATCACGACGCGCTCGCCGTCCTCGAGGAAGAGGAGGGGCGCTGTGCGCTTTTCGCCGGACTTCCGGCCCGTCGTGGTGAGCAGAAGGATGGGCGCGCCGTACATCCACTTCGCGCCCAGACGGCCACCGGTCACGCGGTAGATCCACGTGTTGGCGGCCGACATGACACGGATGATCGGCTTCGCGATGCGCTCTTCGCGCGCCGTGAAAGGCCGCGGCATCTTTGTGGCTTCCGCCATAACGCCTACCTGTCCAATCCGCCGCGTAGTCGCAAGTCCGTCAGTGGCTTCGGTGGGGGGCGCCCCGCGCATGAACTTGGGGCCGTGCCTTTACGATACCGCTACGCGCAGGGATTCCAGGCCGCGGAAGACGAACTGGTCTCGGAAGCGGGGTTGCTCGGCGAGGTCGATGCGCGGGAAGCGGGTGAGGAGGTGGTGGAAGGCGAGGCGTGCTTCGGCGCGGGCGAGGCTGGCGCCGAGGCAGAAGTGGATGCCGCTTCCGAACGAAAGCGGCTCGACGCCCGGACGCCTGAGGTCGAGCCGATCCGGGTCCGCGAACTTTTCCGGATCGCGATTGGCCGCCCCGAGCAGCGTGATGACGCCCGAGCCCGCCGGAATCCGGATGCCGGCCACCTCGATGTCTTCGAACGTCGAACGGCCCGACAGGAGGATCGAGCCGTCGTAGCGCACGAGCTCCTCGACCGCGTTCGTCACCAGACCCGGGTCTTCCCGCAGGATCCCGAGCTGGTCCGGGTTCCGCAGCAGGTGGAAGGTTCCGTTGCCGATGAGGTTGGTCGTCGTTTCGAAACCGGCACCGAAGAGCAGCAGGCTCATCTGCACGATCTCCTCGTCGGTGAGGCGATCGCCGCCCTCTTCGACGAGCGCCATCGCGCTGATCATCGCGTCGTCGGGCCGGCGGCGCTTCCCGGCCAGCAGGTCGCCGAAGTAGTCGGCCATCCACTGCGCGGAGACGTCGGCTTCGGCGACGTCCTCGCGCGTGACGTTCATCTCGAGCGTCTTCGTGTTGGCGCGCACGGCGTCGCGGAACGGCGCACGGTCGGCCTCCGGCACGCCGAGCAGGTCGCCGATCACGGTGACGGGAAGAGGGAACGCGAGCAGGTCCATCAGGTCGCCGCCCTTCGCCTCGGCGATGGGGTCGAGCAGGCGGTCGATCGTGTCCGCCATGCGCGGCTTCAGGCGTTCGACCATGCGCGGCGTGAAGGCCTTGGCAACGAGGCGGCGAAGGCGGGTATGCTGGGGCGGGTTGGCGAACAGCAGCGAGCGTTCGCCGTAGCCGAGCGAGACGTGCTCGCGCCAGTCGTCGAATCCGGCCTGCAGCATGAGGCCTTCCCAGTTCTTGCCGCAACGAGGGTCGCGCAGCACCGCGAAGCAGTCGTCGTAGCGCGTGAGCACCCAGGTGCCGAGCGAGCTGCGAAGCACGGGAGCGAGGCGGCGAATCTCGTGAAGAGTCGGGTAGGGATCGCGCCGAACGCCCGCGTCGGTGACGAGCGTGAGGAAGACCGCGTCGGCCGCCGCGGCGTCGCTCGGGGTCATGTTCGGCGCGATGCTCATGCGGCCGGCTCCGTTCGCTATCGGGCCTGCTCGCGCGCAGCCTTGAGCGCCGAGTCAATCACGCGCGTACCCTTCGGTTCGTCGAGCTCGGTGTCGGTGCACTCCGTCAGGCGCGCCAGCATCTGGTAGAAGCCGATCGTCAGGATTGTCTCCACGATCTCGCGGTCGGAGAAGTGCTGCTTCATCGCGGCGAAGGTGGCGTCGCTGCAGCGCACGTCGCGCGCGCTCTCGTCCACGAAGGCCAGGAAGGCCTGTTCCTTCACGTCGAAGAGCGACGAGCGGAGATCGCCCTTTTCGATGGCTTCGACCTGCTCTTTGGTTGCGCCGCAGGCCTCTGCGATGGGGACGTGCTGGATCCACTCGTAGCGACCATTGAAGGCTTTCGCGCCGAGCAGGATCGCATACTCGCGCAGCTCGGGATCGAGCTGCTGGGCGGTGAGGATCGACGTGCCGAGCTGCATGAGCGGCCGCAGGCTCGTCGAAGCATGGGCCATCATGCGGAAGATGTTGAGGCTGACGGGCATGGCGGCGAGCACCTTCTGCACGTCCTCCGGAGCGCTTTCCACGTCGACCAGGGGAATTCTCTGCACTGCTGTGTTCTCCTTTTCCTGCTCAGGCCATGAAGAGGCCGCCGTTCGTGTCGAGCGAGACTCCGTTGATGTAGGACGCATCGTCGGATGCGAGAAACGCGATCGCGGCCGCCTGCTCTTCCGGCGAAGAAAGGCGGCGGATCGGCATGAAGTATTCGTACGCGGCGACGCGCCGGGCCCGTGCGTCGCGCTCCTCGTCGGACTTCGCGCGGCTGGCGCCGCCCGCTCGGATCATCGGCGTGTCCACGCCGCCGGGGCAGATCGCGTTCACGCGCACGCCGCGTGGGCCGTAGTCGAAGGCGAGATGACGAGTGAGGCCGAGCAGCCCGGCCTTGCTCGACGTGTACGCCAGGCCGCCGTTGGCGCTCTTCGAGCGGCCGGCGAGCGACGAGACATTGACGACGGCGCCGCGGCCGCGCGCGGCCATTCCCGGCAGCAGCGCACGGCACGTGTAGAAGGGGCCGCTCAGGTTGACGGCGAGTACGAGGTTCCAGCGCGCGTCGTCGAGACCCTCGATTCCTTCGAGGCCGGCGGTGTCGCCGGTTCCCGCCACGTTGGCGAGGATGTCCACGCTGCCGAGCACGCGCTCAGCCTCACGCGCGGCATCGCCGACGTTCGCGCTGCTCGCCACGTCGCACTCGATCGCCGCGGCCTTGCCGCCGAGCGCTTCGATCTCGGCCCGCACGGCTGCGGCTCCGTCGCCGTGACGGTCGATGCAGGCGACCGCCGCGCCTTCGCGCGCGAATCGGATCGCCGTCGCGCGGCCGATGCCGCTGGCGGCACCCGTCACGAACGCGACACGACCGGACAGGCGCGTGACATCCATCGGCGACCTGATATCCCCCGCGCCGGACGTGGTCCAGAAGAGCGGTCACCCCGCGTGTAACCGCGGCGGCCTTTGGTCGTCTCACCGGTCGAGGAGAAACGACATGAGCCCTTTCCTGCGGACCGTCCTTCGAACCGTCGTCGCGATCGCTGCCATGGCGAGCACGCCTTCGCACGCGGATTCCCTGAGTGTTCCGGGCGACTATGCCACCATCCAGGAGGCCGTCGACGCTGCCCCCGAGGGGGCGGTGATCACCGTGGCTCCGGGCCGGTACCTCGAGAACATCGACTTCGGCGGCAAGCGCCTGACCCTGCAGGGCAGCGGCCCCGACTCGATCATCGACGGCAATTTCTCGGGGCCCGCCGTCCGCTTCGTGAGCGGGGAGGGGGAGCTCAGCATTCTCGACTCGTTCACGATCACGAACGGGCTGTCGCCTTCGGGTGGCGGCATCGAGATCCGCGACTCGAGCCCGACGATCCTGCGCAACGTGATCGCCGGCAACTCGTCGACCGGAGTGGGGAGCGGAATCTACGTGGGAGGCGCGGGCGCGGAGCCGCAGATCCTCAACAACCTGCTCGTGTTCAACACGGGGGTGAACGGCAGCGATCCCCACACGATCCAGGTTGCGAATTCGTCGCCGCACATCGTCAACAACACGATCGCGCGCAACGACAGCAACGCGATCCTGACGAGCGGCACGGGTACGCCGGAAATCCTCAACAACATCTTCGCGCGCAACGGCAGCCGCCTCGCGGGCTTCGGCGCGAAGGGACGCGGCATCTGTGACTTCGCACCCGGCACGGTCACGAAGTACAACGTCTTCTACCGCAACGTGATCGCCGCGATCCTGACGGCGGGGCAGGACTTCCGGCTGATTCGCCGTGCGCAGCTCGACCTTCAGCGCGAGCGCCTCGCGGACAACATCGATGCGGCGCCGCGCTTCACGGCCGGCAATCTGCCGCGCACGCTCGAGGCGGCCGTGCCCGAGCGCTTCATCCCGAGCACGGATCCCGAGCGCCCGAGCCGCGCGGTCGGCGCCGGCGACCCGTCGCCCGCGTTCAACAACGCCGACGGCACGCGCAACACGGCCGGTTTCACCGGCGGTCCGCTCGGCTTCGAGTTCTGAAAATCGGGGACGGATCCCGATTTCGCGCAGCACTTCGAAACACTACCTCAACGTCGCGCTCCCGCGCTCCTTGTCGACCGGGACTGGACTCGCCGCGTTCGCTCCTCACCGGTTCGGAGCTCACGGCTCGCGGCTCCTCACGCGGCGTCGGCGCGGGCCTGGTCCGCGCCGAGGGACCGCGCGGCGAGGAACAGGAAGACCAGTGCGAGACCGTCTCCGATCAGCGTCCCCGCCATCAGCGCGGATCCCAGGTTCCCGAACACCGCCGAAAACTTGCCGACGAGGTAAGGGCCGAGGGCGAGCCCGATGAACGTCACTACCAGCAGGTAGGCCGCGCCGGCGGTTCCGCGCAGCCGCGGCGGCACGAGGTCGTGAACCGTCGCGATGCCCGCTCCGATCCACATCGACGACACGAACTGCAGCGGCGCGTTGATCACGAACGCGACCGACGTGCTCGGCGCCGCGAGCATCGCCGCGAGGAGCGGCGGAGTAAGCAGCGCCGTCGCCATTCCGGTGTACAGGCGTCCGTGCAGCGAGCGGCTCCGCCACGCATCCGCAAGCGCACCGCCCGCGCTCACGCCGAGCCAGCCCGCAACAGCCGCGACGCCGCCGACCACGAATCCGACCTCGGATGCCGGCACGCCGTGCACGCGCATGAAGTACGGCGCGCCCCAGTACCCGCCGGCGTAGCCCGTGAACGACAGGAAGCCGAAGCCGAGCGACGCCCACCGAAGAGTGGCCGTTCCGAGAAGGACACGAGCGGCGTCGGGGCTGCGCAACTGCAGCGACTGCACCCAGGAGAACGCGGCGTAGGTACCGACACCGAGCGCGCCCCACTGCGCGGCATCGCCGCTCCACGCCGTGAGCATCCACGCGACGATGCCGATGACGACCGCGGCGACGACGTTGCGCACGAGCGCCGCGCTTCCTCCTTCGGTTGCCATCGTCCACAACGTAAACGGCGGAAGCACCGCGCGAAGTTCGCGCAGGAACTCGGAGAGCGGCGAGACCTCGGAGCCGACGGCCTTTTGGCCGCCGCGAGGCGGCTCGCGCAACGTCCGCACCCAGGCCGCGAGCGCCACGCCCGGAAGCCCGACTGCGAAGAACGCGACCTGCCAGCCGCGCAGCCCGTACGGCGCCGTCCCGGCGGGGTACCAGGCGTCCCATCGGTCGACGATCTGGCCGCCGATCATGAGCCCGCAGCCCGCACCGATGTAGATGCCGCTCGAGTAGATCGCGAGCACCGTCGCGCGCCGGCGCGGCGGGAACCAGTCGGAGAGAAGCGAATACGCGGCGGGCGACGCGCTCGCCTCGCCGATCCCGACGCCGATGCGGGCCGCCGCGAGCTGCGTGAAGTTCTGCGCAAGCCCCGACAGCGCGGTCATGCCGCTCCAGAACGCGAGGCCGAGCGCAATGAGCGTTCGCCGCGTCCAGACGTCCGCGAGCTTTCCGAGCGGGATCCCGAACAGCGCATAGAAGACGGCGAAGGCCGTGCCGAACAGGAAGCCCATCTGCGCATCGGTCAGGCCGAGGTCGGCCTTGATGTGCTCGTTGAGGATGGAAAGGATCTGGCGATCGAGGAAGTTGAGGACGTAGACGACGACGAGGACCGCCAGGACGTACTGCGGATACCGGTCGGTGGATTCGCCTTCTCCGGAGTACGGTGGGCTCGCGCCTGCCGGAGACGGATTCGCAGCTTGCGGCGTCGTCATGGTATGGGGCGAACCTGCATGAGCGCGCCTTCTGAAGCCAATCGCCGCGTCGTCTGCGAGACGTGTCCGCTCTGCGATGCGACGTCGTGGACCGCCTATGCGGGCGATGCGCGGAAAGGGTTCGAGTGGGTACGCTGCGCGTGCGGCTGCGTGTTCAAGCGCAGCGAACCTGCTACCGGCGATGGCGCGACGGAGCTCCACGCTCAGGATGGCCACTACGGCGAGGAATATTTCGCACGCTACGAGCGCCGCCGTCGCCGCCGCATCGCGAAATCGCGGCGACAGATCCTCGATGCGCTCGAAGTTGCTCCGGCGGGCAGCCTTCTCGATGTCGGCTGCTCGCTCGGGTACACGCTCGAGGCCGCGCGGTCGCTTCGTCTCGACGCCGCGGGCGTCGACGTCTCGGCCCATGCTGTCGCCGAGTGCGTACGCCGCGGGTTCGATGCGCGCCGCGGCGATCTCGACGAGCTGCCCTTCGAAGACGGGAGCTTCGCGCTCGCCGTTCTCAAGCACGTCTTCGAGCACACACCTGCGCCGCGCCTCACGCTGGCCGAGCTGAGGCGCGTGCTCGTACCCGGCGGCGCAGTTTTTTTCGCGGTGCCGAACCTCGGCTACTTCAAGGCTTCGCGCTCGCCGGAGACGTCACGGTTCTTTCGCGGGGAGGGCGGAAAGGCGCACTACATCTACTACACGCCGGAGACGCTCTCGCGGCTGCTCGAACAGGAGGGGTTTCGCGTGACCCGCGTGCATCCGGTTCTCGTGCACCGGCGAGGGCCGATGGCATTGCGAGTTGCGAGGACAGCCACCCTGCCGATTCGCGCGCCGCTCGCGGCCCTCGCGACCGCCGCGGGTCTCCGCAAGGAATTCTGGCTCGTCGCCGTCAGGACGTAAGCCGGCGCAGCATGCTTGCGTCCGTCAGGACGTAAGCTGGCGCAACATGCTTGCGTCCGTCAGGACGTAAGCTGGCGAATGATCGTCGCGCTGTCGAAGTACACGCGCTCGCAGACGAGCCCGTCTCCTTCGAAAAGGAAGAACGCCGTCATGCGGCAGCGGAACTCCTTGCCGGTCGGCTCGAAGCCCTGCAGCGGTCCTTTGTGCGTGCCGAGCAGCCAGAACTCGGTGATGACGGCGTCGTCGGCATGGTGGAAGGCAATGAGCTCGTTGCGCTGGTCGGGAAACGCCGCGCGGCTCGAACGGAAGTACTCGGCGACCTCTGCTTCGCCGTCGTGGACCTGGCCGGTCGCGATGATCTCGTAGCGAGGGTGCTTGAAGGTCGCCATGGTCCGGTCGAACTCGTGCACGTTCTCGGACTCCATGTGCTCGCGCACGATGCGCTCGCGGCGTTCGCGCAACGCTTTCGTTTCGGCGGAAACGTCCATGACTGCTCCTCTACGCCGTCCGTGGCCTCGCCTGGGGCCGGCGGTGCGCGGAATCTAGCCGGGCGGCCCCCGCCATCAAAACGCGCTCAGGCTTCGACAGGCCGCGGCGATTCGATGAGTGTTGCGCGCGAGAGCGCCAGCAGCTTCCCCGCTTCGTCGAGAAAACGGATCTGGACCTGGTAGGTGCGGCCCGTGTGGTGAAGCACTTCGCTCTCGATGAAAAAGTGCCCCGTGATCTGCCGGAAGTAATCCACCGTCAGGCTCGCGGTGTTCATCCACATCTGTGGGGGCTCGCCGCGACGGCCCGCGCGGCCGGTGAACACGGCGGCGAAGTCGGCGTACGTCGGCGTGAAGCCGCCGAAGAGATCGCCGCGGGGATTGCGCACCTGCGGCGGCAGGTGGCACGAGATCCTGAGAAAGCCCGCGCGCTCTTCGAGCACTTCCCAGTCGTACGCTTCGAGAAAGTCGCCGATCGGATGTCCGCGGCCGACGAGCCGCTTGGGATCGTCGGTGCGCCACTTGCGTGCGAGCGTCTCGAGCGACGGTGCGGCGCTGGTTCCTGCGGCGGAGTCTGCCAACTGGCGGATCCTATTCCGTCGCCTCGGCGGGCTCGGAGAGCGGCGCGAGAGGATCGGCTGGAGCAGCAGCCGGCGCGGCCGCGGGCGCCGTTGCAACCGACGGATCCATCGCTGCCTCGGGTGCAGCCGCCTCCGCCGCAGCGGGCGCTGCAGCCGGCTCGGCGGCCTTGCTCGCGGCAAGCTCTTCTTCCGTCTTTCCGCCGCGCGCTTCCTGCTTCGCGACCTCTTCCTTGTAGGCGGCGTGCTGAGCGTCGAGCGCCGCGATGGCCTTGCGCTGCTCGGCGGCGTCTCGCTGCCTGCCCGCCTTGTCGTACGCGTCGGCCAGGGCCGCGCGGTTGTCGACGATCCCCGGCGCGAGGTCGACCGATTTTCGAAGGGCGTCGGCGCTCTGCTCGAACTTGCCCTGGTCGTAACGGCAGAGGCCGATGTAGTACCACGCGACCGACGCGAGCGACGGATCGAGTTGCATGGCCTGCCAGAGCGCGGACTCGCCGCGCTCCGGCTCTCCGAGATCGCGATAGACGACTCCGCGATTGTAGTGGATCTGCGACGCGATCTTCTTGACGTCGCTTTCCTGCTCGGCGAGCGGTCCGGGCATCTGCGCGAGCGCGGCATCGTAGGTATTGAGCGCGCGCTGCGAGAAGCCGTACTTCTGGTACATGAAGCCGAGTCCGGCCTGGGTGTCGTAGGACTCCGGTTTCTCTCGCGCGAGCTTCACGTACGGGGCAAGCTTCTCGGCGGCCTGCGAGCGCGCTTCCTTGATCATCTGCTGGATGCGCGTGTCGCCCGGACGCATCTGGAGCGCTTTCTCGAGCGTGAGGATGCCCTTGCCGTAGTTGTCGGCGAGGCAGTACGTCATGCCGAGTGCCTGCACGTATTCGACGCGCTTCGGCTCGGCCGAGATGGCGCGCAGGAGCGCTCCGATTGCCCTCGGGTACTCCCCGCGGCCGCGGTACGCCCACGCAAGATAGTAGAGCGCGACGGGATCGCCGGGTCGCGCGGCGAGCACCTTCTTCGCCGATTCCTCGGCATCGCCGTAGGCCTGCAGCGTGACGAGAAGCTTCATCAGCTCGATCTGAGGCTCGAGCGCCGGTCTGAGCTCGTAGGAGCGCCGGCAGTCGCCGACTGCGTCGAAGGTCTGCTGGCGCGCCGCGCGATCGCGGCAGCGCGCGAGAAGGTGACCCGGATCGTCGTTGTCGAACTTGTCGCCGGCCGGCGCCGTTGCCGGCGGCGCCGTCGCCGGGCGGACGACCTGGTCGTCGTCGCTCATGAGAGCGGGTACCCCTGCCGTCGTGCCGGTCAGGCCCGTCGAATCGGTGTTTCCAGCGAGAATGTCGGCTTCGACCGCGCGCCGCTCCGCCGTCGCCCCCTCTTCGATACGCTCCGACTTCTTCGCCGAACACCCGCCAAGAACGACAGCCGCAACCAGAAGGACCGCGGCCACACGACCGCGACCCACCCCAAACGAAGGCAACTCAGAACCCATAGCCCGTCATCCTAAACGCCCCCGCCCGAATGATCCACGCGCGAAGCGCGCAGAAGGGCCCATCTGCTGCGTTGGACCCCGAGCCGCGGCGATACAACAGGGGCGTGGCAGAGAGCGGTTTTCCAAAGAAGGGGGGGCGGGGTGGCCCCGCCCCGCGACCTATCGCCGATCCGCGCACCGGACGGCCGCAGTGCTCACGCGCACGATGCGAAGGTCGCCGAACGGGGTGCCGACGCCGCTGTTGAGCGTGAGCGCCACCGACAGGTTTCGATCGAAATCTGCCCAGGCTCCCGAGCCGCCGAAACCGAAATGCCCGATTCCGTGCCGGACGCCGCCGGTGATGCCCATCGTGAACGGCCGGTGGTAGCCGAGGCGCCACTGCATCGGGAACGGCACGACGCGATCGACCGTGCGGTTCTGGATCGTAGACGCCTTGTGCAGCGTCTTCTCCGACATGATGCGCACGCCGTCCATTTCGCCGCCGCCGGCGAGCGTGGCGTAGAGAGCCGCGAGCGAGCGGGCCGTGAAGACGCCGTTGGCCGACGGGATGCAGGCCATCGCGAACTCGGGCGAGTTGAAGTCCACCTCGTCGATGCCGTGAGGAATGAGCGCGCGCTCGGCTTCGCGAAGGTCGACGGGGATGCCGAGAAGGCGCAGCCAGCGGTTGATCGCCGCGATGTAGGCTCGCGTGCGCGCGGCACCGCCGGCGTGGGTTTGAATGCCCGCGAGCGCCAGCGTCGCCTTGCGGTGCGCGTGCTCGGCAGGAAGTCCGACGTAACAGCCGTCGAGTCCGAGGGGGCCGGCAATCTCTTCTTCGAGCACCTGGCCGAAAGGCTTGCCGGTGACGCGCTGGATGATCTCGCCGACGAGGTAGCCGTAGGTGAGGCCGTGGTAGCCGTGGTGCTTGCCCGGCTCGTGGATCGGATGCGCGGCTTCGAGCGCGCGGATCATGTACTCCCAGTCGAGCATGCGGCGGGCATGGTCGACCATGCTGCCGATGTCGTAGAGGCCCGCCTCGTGGCACATGATCTGGCGGATCGTGATCTTTTCCTTGCCGCCGTACGCAAACTCGGGCCAGTGGTTCGCGACCGGCTCGTCGTAGTCGAGGAGGCCCTTGTCGGCGAGGACGTGAAGAACCGTCGACGCCACACCTTTCGTCGTCGAGTACGAGATCGACGCGGTGTCGGCCGTCCAGCGCGTGCCCTTGGCGTCGGTGGTGCCGCCCCAGAGGTCCACGACCTTGCGGCCGCGATGATAGATGCAGAGCGCCGCGCCGCCGTGGCCCGACGTCGGGACGAGGGACTTGAACAGGCGCGCGACCGACCAGAAGTCGGGATGGATGTAACCCTCGACGAGGCTCTTCTCGCTCGACGCGAGCTTGAGCACCGGTGAGGTGCCTACGAGAGTTTCGTCCGTCGAAGAATAGCCCATCGGAACGCCTGCCCCAGTCTAGCCGTTCCGGGCACCGTGCCCGGAACTCCAATGTGCGAATCCGCTCACCTTCGGGCAAGCCCGGATCAGCGGCTTTTTCAGTGAGTGACCCCGTTGCTTCGGACGGACTCAGTGGTTGGTGCCCCGCCTCCAGACTTTGCAGCCGACTTCGCGGCCTTCGTCTGCCGCTCGGCGGCGTCCTCCGTGCGCGCCGAAACGCTCGGCGCTCCGGCCTGGCTGCGCTGGGCAAGCACCTGCAGCTCCTCGAATGCCTCGCGCGTCGCCTTCACATAGGCGCTGAGGTCGGGCAGCAGGTCGTAGTCGGCATTGAAACCCCAGCAGAGCTTTCCGTTGTAGCTGAGCAGCGCGATGCCGAGGCCGAGGTTGTCGACCAGCGGCACGTGCGGGAAGGTTTCGAGCAGCTTCGCGCCGAGCATGTACATCGGGAACTGCGGGCCCGGCACGTTCGTCACGACCATGTTGAACGGGAGCAGGCGCGTCATGTTGCGGCCGGCAAGCGAGAGCAGCGTGGACGGCGTCCATTCTGCGACTTGAGTCAGCATCTCGGCGCCCACCGCGCGCTTGGACGCCTTGAGCTCGGCGGTGGTGCGGCGAATCGCCTCGAGCTGGCGGCGCGGGTCTTCCTCGCCGACCGGAAGATCGATGGTCCAGGCCGAGACTCGGTTGCCGAGCTGGCCGCGCTCGTCCTCGGTGCGCACGCTCACGGGGGCCATCACGCGGAAGTCGATGCGCCGCGGATCGACGAGGCGGCGCTGCAGGAAGCGGCGCACGGCGCCCGTGACCACCGTCAGCACGATGTCGTTGAGCGAGCCGCCGAGGCCGCGCCGGATGGCCTTGATGTCGGCGAGGCTCATCGTGAGCCAGTCGAAGCGGCGGTGCGGGCCGATCTCGCCGTTGAGCGGCGTCGCCGACGCCGTGCGGAACGACGCGCCGAGTGTCTCTGCGACGGCGCGTCCTCGCGTGAGCAGGTCGCGCTGCGTGTTCTCCGCCGCTGCGACGAGGCTGCCGACGCCGCGCGCGGCTTCCAGCGGAAGCTTGGCCCAGTGCGTAGCTTCGTCGCGCAGCAGCTCGAGGCCCGACGGCGACGGTCGCGGAATGAACTGCGGCGTCTCGTTGAGGTCGTTCGTCTCGAACGGGCTGAGCAGGATCTTCAGGAGATCGACGGCCGAGACGCCGTCGATCATGCAGTGATGGACCTTGGAGATGAGTGCGAAGCGGTTGCCGGAGAGTCCCTCGACGACCCACAGCTCCCACAGCGGCCGCTGGCGGTCGAGGTGCTGCTGCATGATTCGGCCCGACAGCCGCTTGAGCTGTGCCTCGCTGCCGGGACGCGGGAGTGCCGAGTGGCGAAGGTGAAAGTCGAGGTTGAATCGGTCGTCGTCCACCCAGACCGGCTGGCTCGTGAACGGAACGTACGCGAGCTTCTGGCGATAGCGCGGGATCATGTGCAGCGACGAGGCGAAGAGCTGGCGGATGGCGTCGAAGTCGATGCCGCCGTCGTCCGTCGCGAGCGGGCCGGCCTCGAAGATCAACGTCGAAGCGACGTGCATGTAGGCGTTCGGCTTTTCGAGAATGAGGAAGGAATTGTCGAGAGCGGTGAGGCGGTCGTACGCGTAACGGGCCATGAATCGCTCCTTCGGACGGGCTTCGCGCCGCCGGTGCGGAAATGCGGTGACGGCGGCTCGCCGCCGCAACGCGGAGGCGGCAGCGCGGCCGGCCTCGTCGGGGGCGCAAGCTATCGCGTGGTTTTGCGGCGGCCACAAACGGGGGGAAGCCTCGCGTTTTCGACAGGAGCCCCGAGCCGGCGAGGGGCGAGTCCAGTTCCTTTCTTCAAGGAGCGCGCAGCGCGACGTTGTAATAACTCTCCAGTCGAGAAACGCTTGATTTCCATGGACCAGCTTCCGATCAGCATCAACACGCTCGGCGCCCTCGTCACGATGGGCCTCGGCCTCTTCGGCCTGTTTCTTCCGGCGAGCGCCGCGAGCTTCGTGGGCATCATTCCCGACGGCGAGCGCGGCATGTCGGAGATACGCGCGACGTACGGCGGGCTGTTCCTCGCGATGGGCCTGATGGCGGTGATCGCGCAGTCGAGCGACGTCTTCCGCGTCGTCGGCGTCGCGTGGCTCGGTGCAGCGGGAGGGCGCGCCTTCTCGGTCGTGCGCGACAACAGCCGGTCGGGGGCCAATCTCGGCGGCATCGCGATGGAAGGGATCCTCGGGCTTTCGATGCTGCTTCCGTGGGACACGTTCGCGGGCGCCTGAACCGGCGTTAGATCACGAATGACCTTGCCTATGGTCCGAAGGGACGGGTAAGGTAGCTGGAGTTTCTGGCCCGGGGGGGTGAGGAGATTGCGATGATCATTGCCACCCGTCCCGGTTTGCTCGCATCCGCGCTGTTCGCGGCAGCGAGCCTCGTTCCATTTTCTTCCCATTCCGCCGAGGTCCAGGGAACCATCACGCTCGAAGGTGACGTGGTCTTCGCGCAGCCGATCGCCGGTATCACGCTGGACGACCTGACGGCTTCGTCAGGCCCCGGCATCGAGGCGACCGGCAACGGCGAGCAGTGCGAGATCGACGCCAACGGCAGTGCGCCGGTGGACGCGCTCGGGCACTATCCGCAGGCCGGCTCGCTGTCCGTCACCCTGACCATTCGCAAGGGCGGCGGCCCGCAGCTTCCCGAGGGCACCTGCAAGCTCCAGGTCGCAGCGGCCGGAAACGACGGCGGCTCCGTCAGCGCGCGCGGTACGACGACCGTCGAGGTCACGCTCGCCGACATCCAGGGAAACGCGAACGTCGTCGTGCCGGACGACATCGTCGTGCGGCAATCGAAGACGATTGCCGGGCTCGACTCGGATTGCCTGAAATGGGTGAAGAAGGAGACCAAGTTCAAGGGCAAGTGCAACT
>CAYYVZ010000032.1:0-5703 GCA_964475235.1 uncultured Myxococcales bacterium
CGTTCGCTCACCGCGCGATGCCGCGAGAGGCGGGGGTCGGATCGGGCGTGCGGCTCTTCTGTTCGGCGAGACGCGCGAGCAGGCGGTCGCAGCCGGCATGGAGGCTCGCCTCGTCTGCTTCTTCGAGCGGGATCAGCGACTCGATCCCGGCGGGATCGTTCTCCTGCAGCCACACGGCCAGGATCGTGCTCGCGTCGGCCGTCGGAAGTCCGTCGCGGGGGGGCTGCTGGCCCTCCCAGATGCGGCGCACGTCGGCGCAGATCGTGTGGACGGTTTCCTCGTCGGAGACCGTCCACGTACCGATGCAGCGGCCGCCGACGACGGCCGCCACGAACAGCGACTGGGAATCGGCGCTCGGCGCGACGGCGAAGTAGTGCAGCGCGTTCACGAGCCAGTGCGAGCGCTGCGCGAGTCGCTCGAGCCGGCGGGCGGCGGCCTGGAGGCGCCCGTATTCGGACTGGCCGGAAACGACCCCCGCGGCGGTCATGAGCTCGCGCGGACCGAAGCGGCTTCGCAGGCAGCGGTCGAGGGCCTCGATCTGCGTGAGATAATCCTGGGCCGACACGCTGGCGTTGCACGGGCTCGAGCAGCGTCCGGCCGGACCGAGCGGGCACGGCTGGTACGCAGGATCGGGACGCAGCGGGCCGGGGCACGTCCGCAGCCGGAACGCGGCCGCGACGAGCTCGGCCGCGTCGTCCGCGAACGCGCGCCCGCGCAGCGGCCCGATGTAGAGCGCACCGTCGGAAGAGACGCGGCCCGCGACGAACACGCGCGCGAACGGCGAGCGCACCGTCACCTTCACGAACGAGCTGCGCGGCAGATGGCGGTCGCCGCGGTTGTAGGCGGGCTCGAGGCGGTGCACGTCGGCCGCTTCCAGCAGCGCCGCCTCGAGCGGCGAGCCGCAGCGCGTGAACGACACTTCCCAGGTCTTGGCGATCATCCCGAGCTGCCGGTCGCTCATGTGATCGACGTCGAGGAAGTACTGCATCACGCGCTCGCGCAGGTTGGCCGCGCGGCCGACGAAGAGCGGTTCCTCCTCGCGTCCGATGAGCCGATAGACGCCGGGCGCGTCGGGAAGGTCTTCGAGATCCGACTGACGCACGCGGATCTCGAGCCGGCGCGGCGCGACGGGATCCTCCTGCGCTTCGACCAGGTGCTGCACGCGCGTGGCGCCGCGCTCCTGCAGCATCGGCACGAAGCGCGCGAGCAGGTCGACGGTGCGCTCGGCGTCGGCCATCGCCCGGTGGCGCTTGCCGTCGGCCAGCCCGAAGTGCTCCGAGAGCGCTTCTAGCGACGTGCGCCTCTGCTCGGGCATGAGACGCTGCGCGAGCTTGACGGTGCAGAGTGTCGGCAGTCCGAGGGGCCGGCCGAGCCAGCGGCGGCACGCATGGTCGAGCAGGCGCGCGTCGAAGGCGGCGTTGTGCGCGACGAGCACCGCACCTTCGGCGAACTTCGCGAACTCGCCGATCACGTCGCGCAGCGGCGGCGAATTGGCGACCATCGCATCGGAGATTCCCGTGAGCTTGGTGACGAAGCTCGGGATCGGTCGGCCCGGATGCACGAGCGTCTCGAAGCGCCCGACCTCTCTCAGGCCTTCCAGCCGGATCGCGCCGATCTCGGTGACTCCGCCGTCGTCGGGGCGGTGGCCCGTCGTCTCGAGGTCCACGACCACGAACGGCGCGGCGGCGAGCTCGGCGTCGAGCACGTGCTCCTCGACGAGGTGCCAGAGCCCGCCGTCCTCGCGGAAGCGCGGATCGTCGGCGAGCAGCGCGGCAAGGAAGCTTCGGCCGAACGGCGAATCGTGGCCGTGACCGTCGAAGACGAGGTCGAGCATTTCGGCCGCGGTGGCGGTGCCGCGGCGGGCGTCGAGAAACTGGTGGAGGGTGGTGCGCACGGAATGCTCTCGGGAAGGCCGTCAGCGGAAGCGGCCGCGAAATCAGAACTCGACGAGGAAGCTCTCGACCTCGTCGGCCGCCACGTCGGTCATGTTGATCTTCGCGCGATCGTAGTCGGCGACGGGGTAGTAGACGTAGCCCGAAACCGATGCACCCGGTGTGAGGCGCGCGCCCTTCAGCTCCTTTTCGATCATGATCTTTTTCGCCGACTCGACGTTGCCGATCTCGGTCTGCTTCCCGTCGGCGCCCGCCTTGGCGACGACCCTGGCCGCCGCCTGGGCGGCGGTCAGCCGCGTGGCGGGCTCGCCGTTGCTGCCGCGCACCACGATACCCTCGAGCGCGAACGTGTAGGCGCGCTTGCTGCCGTTCTGGATCGTCACCTTGATCGGCAGGATACCGGCCGACGCGATATCGGCGTCGAAATCGAGCACGGTCTCGCGGCCGCGCTGGGGCTGGACCTCGACGAGCACGCTGCCGCTCGGCGGCGGAACTCCCTGCTCCACGGCCTGCGCGAGATTCTCCACGCGCTTCTCGCGACCCGTCACCTCGCCGCGGTCCATCTGCAATCCGCTGCGTCCCGTCACCGAAAGGAAGACGCCGCGCTCGAACACCCGGTCGCCCATGGAGGTCTGGTTGGGATCGATGTGGACGCCTGCCTCGTCGCAGGTGATCGTGACGTCGCCGCTGCGGTCGCTGCCGGTGGCGCGCAGCTTCCCCGGTCGTCCGGGATGAGCCTGCTGGAAGGACGTGACCTTCATCCCCATGTCGGTCACCGCCGCGTACGCGTAACGGTTGCCTTCCTGGCAATCGAGCTCGGCGCTGTGGACGACGTACGACTGCGACACCGGCGTGCAGCCGGCGACGAGAACGCCGAGCAGGAACGATCGGATCCGCCGATGAGACAGCCGGAGTTTCATGGAGGCATTCTAGGCGCGCGCGGCTCCTACTGGAACCTGCCGTTGCCCCCGCGTTCCGGTGGAACCCGGCGCGCGAGCATCAGGCGGACATTTTCGGGGACGGCGAGGATGTTGAGAAGGGCGACCGTCACCATGACCGGTTCGAGCAGCCACGGGCCGAGCCCGACGCGCGGCAGCATCTCGGCGGCACCGACGACGGCGAGCACGTAGTTGGACACGCCGGCCGCATGACCGCGCGACGACCGCTCGGGCTCGCGCCCTGCGGCCAGGTCGAGGCACAGGCGCACGAAGTAGACCCCGAACGAGGCAAGCAGGGCGTACAGGGGAAGCCAGTTGGCCTCGCCCCAGTTGCGAACGAGACGGCCCCAGACCGGCGGCGACCAGATTTCGGCGCCGGCGAAGAACGCGAACACGCTCGCGAGAAACACGAAGTCGCAGAGATTGTCGACGAGGCGGCCGGCCAGCGACGCCCGTCCGGCGCGCCGCGCGAGCTGCCCGTCGAACCAGTCGCTCGCGCACGCGAGCAGCACGATCGGAAGCACGAGGGTGGAATCGCCGCGGTTCGAAACGAGCGCGAGCAACAGGACCCCCAGCAGCGGTCGGAGAAGGCTGACGGCGTGAGGCAACAGACGCGCGCCGCCGGCTGACATGCGCGCGGGCTCGCGGGGCGGAGCTCCTTCGTTCGGGGTCACGCGCGCGCCGCGCGCATCCTCGCATCCCAGCAGGCGAAGTGGCCGGAAGCCACGCGCTCGACCGATCCGCCGTCGGCGAGGGAAGCGACGTAGACGTTGCTCTGCGCGCGCGTCGCAATCGGCGTGTCGCCGGCCGTGCCCATGTGTCCGGCGAAGACGAGGCGCGTGCCGTCGGCGGAGATCGGCGGATGCGAGACGGCGAACTGATCGAAGAACCACGAGAAGTAGACGAGCTCGCGGCTCGGGTAAAAGCTCGTCCCGAGGCGGCGCTTGCGCGCAGCGGCGACGTCGAGCACCGACCAGCACATGCCCGCGTCGCGATCGAAGGCCATCGTAACGAGGCGCTGCGAATCGGGCGCCCAGAAGAAACTGACGATCTCGCTGTCCTCGATCACCCGCGAAGAGCCGGTTTCGACGTCGACGAGCGTAATGCCCGAGTAGACGTGCGGCGAATCGCCGAGGGCCTGTGACAGCGCGAGCGTGCGTCCGTCGGGAGACCACAGCATCGCCGTCTGGCCCTGTACCTGCAGCAGCACGTCGATGGTTCCGTCGTCGAGGCGGTAAAGCGCAAGGTACTCGCCGGCGGGATCGCTCGCGTCCACGTACGCGAGCCGGCTGCCGTCGGGAGACCACGTGGGCGTGCGGAACTCGCCGGGCACCAGCTCCACGAGCTTCGTGCACTCGCGGCCGACCTGGAAGACCGAAAGGCGCGCGTCCTCGTAGATGCTCGAGCTGCCGCCCGTGTGCACCGCGAGATAGCTCGCACGCGGCGACCACGACCAGAACAGCGGAGCGCCGCGGTCGATCAGCGTCGTGCGGCCCGGCCTGTCCACGCTCGCGACCTCGAGGTGAAGCTCGTCCTGACCCTGCAGCAGGATCGCGATCGAGCGCGAGTCGGGCGACCAGCTTTCGCAGACGGGCGCGGCCGCCTCGGTCATGCGCCACAGCTCGCTCATGCGGATGCCGTCGTTCGCGACGGTATAGAGGCTCGCTTCGGGCACGCTGCCCGAGCGCACGCCGAAGCACGCGATCAGAGATCCGTCGGGAGAATACGCGGGCCACACGTAGTGAAGCCGGTCCGAGCTCGACAGCTCGTTCCAACCCCAAGTCAGCCTGCGCGACGGACCTCCGAGATTCGACTGGTAGACGTCGCCGTCGTCACCCACGTAGAGCAGACGGCACGACTCCTCCGCTTGCAGCAACCACCACCTCCGCTTCCCTGTCTCCAGCTCCTGCGCACAGGCGCCGGCGGCGGGAAGACCCCTCTTCACATTCGGCAGTGGCAACCCGCGCTGCGGCGCGCGTCCAGGTCGGTCTTCCGGACGCCCCGAAACGTTCGGGGCTGTGCGAGCCCTCGTTCAAGGCTCGAGTCGACCTACACCACCATGCTCGACGTCGATTCGATTCTTACTGGAACTACCGGCGCGCATCAATACGACGAGCGCACCTGTGCCGCCGTCGCACGGCCTCGCGCTCACGAACGCGAGCACGCGGCGCGAGCTCGGACCGCGCGCGAGCCATTGCGGAACGTGTTCGCGAAGCACCGCGCGTCCGCCGAGCGAGTTTTTCCCTTTGCCCGTGATGAGCAGCACGCACCGATGGCCCCGTTCCTGCTGCGAAGCGAGGAATTCGTCGACAGCGAGTCGCGCGTCGTCGAGCGGCATGCCGTGCAGGTCGAGGTGTGCGCAAATCGGAAACTCGCCTTTCTCGAGACGCACGACGGTCTCGCGACTCACGCCCGCCGCGCGCGCCCGCACGTAACTGTCCTCGAAGGTGACGTCGAAGCCGTCGGCGCGACCGAGAGCGGCGAGATCCTGCTTTCGACCTTCCTCGATGTGCGAAAGATCGACCTTGCGGCGGATCCTCACTCGCGCGTTCGGCTTCACGAGCGGCGAGACCCCGGCGAGCGAGGCCGCGAGCGCGTCCCGATCGGAAAGAGGCGGCGACGAGTCGACCGGTGGTACAGTTTTGTGCAGCGGCGAAGCGATCGTTCGTTCGGCAGCGGGCGCGGACGGGTTCGGTTTCGCGACCGTCGAAGCTGCGGCGCTCTTCCCTTTCACTGCGCTCGCGAGGTCGCGAAACGGTGCGTGGAAGGGCGGCGGCGGAAGAAGGGCGGGCGCCGGCTCCTTCCCCTGGGGAGGCCGCTTCTTCTGTCCCCCGCGAGAGCCCATGCGCTCGAGAATAGAACGATGGGGACTT
>CAYYVZ010000032.1:5713-20693 GCA_964475235.1 uncultured Myxococcales bacterium
CCGCGCGGCCTCGTCACCGGGATCCGCCGGTTCGTTGGATCTGCGCAGCCTCGTCACCAGGATCCGCGGGTTCGTTGGATCTGCGCAGCCTCGTCACTAGGATTCGCGCCTATGCAGAAGCCGGCGACGTTCTCCCTCTTTCTTCCCCAGGCGGGCCTCGCGTGGCCGATGCTTCGCGATCGCGCGCATCTTCTCGAGGAGCTCGGTTACGACGGACTGTGGCTCGTCGACCATTTCTGGGCGAACGGAATGCCCGATCTCGATTTTCTCGAAGGCTGGACCACGCTCGCCGCGCTCGCGGAAGCGACGACGAAGCTCCGGCTCGGACTGATGGTGACGTGCAACTCGTACCGAAACCCTGCGCTGCTCGCGAAGATGGCGGCGACGGTGGACAACGTGAGCGGCGGGCGCGTCGAGCTCGGCATGGGCGCTGGCTGGATGGACTCCGAGTACAAGGCCTACGGTTACGACTTTCCACCGATGAAGACGCGGCTCGAGCAGCTCGAGGAAGGCCTTGCGATCGTGACGCGCATGCTGAGCGAGAACCGGACGTCGTTCGCCGGCACGCACTACCGCGTGGAGGACGCACCGAACAATCCGAAGCCGGTGCAGTCGCCGCTTCCGATCACGATCGGCGGCGCCGGCGAAAAGAAGCTGCTCAAGCTCGTCGCGCGTCATGCGCAGCGCTGGAACTGCCCGATGAATTCGGCCGACGACGTGGAGAGGCTGCGCGGCGTGCTCGCGGCGCACTGCCGCGACGAAGGCACGAACGTGGACGACATCGTCGTGAGCGAGCAGACGCTCGTCGTGATCGGCGCGGACGAAGCGGCGTTCCAGTCGAAGCTGGCGATGGCGAAGGCCGTGCTCGGCGGCTTCGCGGACGTCGACCGCCAGTCGGTGGCGGGAACGCCGGGACGCGTGATCGAGGGGCTGCGCGCCAAGATGGCGCGCGGCGTGACCGACTTCGCCGTGATGTTCGGCGACCTCGGCCAGGACGACTCCCTCACGCTGTTCGCGCGCGAGGTGATGCCGGCGTTGTAGACTAGCCTGCGGCCCGGACGCCGCCGGGCTTCCGGGTGTCGGCCTGCAGGTACTCGATGAAGCGCTCGACGGCCGGGCTGAAGTGCTTGCCCGTGCGGTAGATGATGCCGATCGGCCGCGTGATGCCGCGGTCGTTCAACTCGATGCGCATGAGCGTGCCGGCCTGGATCTCGTGCGCGCAGGCCTTGTCGGGAATGATCGCGATTCCCGCGCCGACCTCGACGAGGCGTTTGACCATCTCGATGTTGTCGAGCTCGGCGACGTACTGCACGACGACCTGCTTCTCGTTGAAGAGCCGATCGAGCGCGAGACGCGTCGGAATGCCCTTCTCGAATCCCACCATCTTCTCGCCGTCGAGATCGGTGACGCCGATCTTGGGCTTGTCGGCGAGCGGATGGTCGGGCGAGCACACGACGACCAGGCGATCGGTGCGGAAGTCGAGCACGGTGATCTGCGCGCGCGCCGTCGGATACGCGACGATGCCGAGGTCGACGTTGCCGCGCAGCACCTGCTCGTACACGTGGCTGGCGCGGTCGTACTCGAGATAGACGTTCACGTGCGGAAAGTCGGCGAAGTAGTGCTTGAGCGGCTCCGACAGCTCGTAAAGGCCGATGCTGTGGACGGTGCCGACGCGGATGCTTCCCGTGACGACGTTGCTGAGCCCCTGGAGCTGGGACTCCATCTCGTTGAAGCAGTGCAGGATCTCGCGGCACGAGCGGTGCAGGATCTCGCCGGCCGCCGTCGGCCGGACGCTGCCGCGCTTGCGCTCGAGCAGGCGCTTCCCGTAGCGCTCCTCGAGTCCGCGGATCTGCTGGCTCACGGCCGACTGCGTGATGAAATTCTGCGAAGCGGCCAGGGAGAAGCTCTGATTCTCGACCACGTCACAGAAGATCTTGAGCGTTTCGATGTGCATGGCGAAGGCCCCTGCCGCATTACCGGCGCTGAAATACCGCCAAAGTTGCTTCGCGGATGCTTATAGCGACAAGGGCTCGGGCAGCCAAGGCCCACCCACAGTCGCGGGGCGGAGCCTGTTCGCTCACGATTCCGGGGCGCCTCGTAGAAGGCCCGCCGTGCAATCCGCGCGCGTCGGCTGCCTGTCGAATTGGGCCGAGCCCCTCGCGGTGCTACACAGGCCGTTGTTCGCGGACACCACGGGAAGGAAGCGATGGCAGCGGACGCAGGGGACGAGGCGGATGAGCGGAAAGCGTAGACTTCACGTGCTGTTACTGGTGGGCGGGCGCTCGGCGGAGCATCCGATCTCGCTCCGCTCCGGAGCGACCGTGCTCGCGGGACTTCTCGAAGCCGGTCACCGCGTCACTCTTGCCGGAATCACGCGCGAGGGCCTCTGGGTCCACGGCGACCTCGCTCCCCAGCTCGAGAAGGCGCGCACCACCATCCTCGAGCTCGACGGCACCGGCCTGACTCCCGTTGCGCTGGTCCGCACGGCCACCGCGGCCCGACTGCTGGCCATCGACGGCAAAGACCTGGGTAGCGCCGCCGATCCCATCGACGTCGTCTTCCCCATGGTCCACGGGCCCAACGGCGAGGACGGCACCCTGCAGGGCCTGCTCGAGCTCGCGCGCGTGCCCTACGTGGGCGCCGGACCGACGGCGAGCGCCATCGCGATGGACAAGCTCGCGATGAAGACGCTCTGCGCGGGAGCCGGAATCGCACAAGTCGAGTTCTTCGCGGCGGGCGAGCGTCACGACGCCGCGCTCGACGCCGAAGTGCGCGCGCGCTTCGGCTACCCCTGCTACGTCAAGCCCGCCAACCTCGGCTCGTCGGTCGGCGTGACGCGCGTGCGCGACGCATCGGGGCTCGGCGCCGCCGTCGCCGAAGCCAAGCGCTACGACGACCGCGTGATCGTCGAGCGCGGCTGCGACGCGCGCGAGATCGAGATCGGCATCCTCGGCAGCAAGCCGGGCAAGCTCTCGCCCGTCGGCGAGATTCTTCCGGCCGACGGCATCTACGACTTCGACAGCAAGTACGTGGACGCCACCGCGGGCCTGCGCGCGCCCACCGAGATTCCGCCGGATGCGCTCGCGAAGCTGCACGAGATCGCGTTCGCCGCGTGGGACCTCATCGGCGGACGCGGCATGGCTCGCATCGATTTCTTCCTCGAGAAGTCCACGGGCCAGGTGCTGCTCAACGAGATCAACACGATCCCGGGATTCACGGCGATCAGCATGTACCCGCGACTGTGGGCCGCCGGCGGCCTGCCGCTTGCGGACCTCGTGGACCGGCTGCTCGAGCTTGCCATCGAGCGCCGCTAGCGCGCGCGAGCCGGCGGCGGCCGTGAGCAGATGAACCGCAACGCCGTTCTCGCCGTACTGTTCGCGCTGTCGCTCGCGGCCGGGCTGTGGATGTTCCGGCCTTCCGGTTCGCCGCCGGTCGCGACACCGGAGCCGTGCGCGAACGACAGAAGCTGCAGCGCCGGAGAGGAAGAGCAGGACCCAGCCGCGCAGGACGCTCCCGCGACGCCGGCGGAAGTCGTCGATGCGGTGACGGCCGAGCCGCCGTCCCCCCAGCCGACCCCTCCACCTCCCGCGCCCCGCCCCGCTTCACCGCCGGTTCCTGCCCCGGACGGCAAGGCCCTTCGCGAGGAGGCCGACCGCCTGATCGCCGAAGGCCGCGTGATCGAGGGCATCGAGACGATGCGCCGTGCCACCGAAGCCGACCCGACCGCGAAGAACCACGGCGACCTCGGCGACATCCTTCAGCGTCTGACGGCGGTCGACGAAGCCCTGGTCCACCTGCGCCAGGCAGCGGCCCTCGACCCTGGAAATGCCGACCGCTGGATCGCCCTCGCCAACGCCTATTACCGGGACACGAATCCGGGCGCGGCGTGGGCAGCGGAAAAGCGGGCAAAGGAAGCCGAGCCCGGCCTGGTTCTTGGTCGCGACAAGAACGGGATGAGGGTACGGCAGGGTGACTCGGCGCCTCGCAAGCCGTAAGAAGGCCGGTCGCCTGCGCCAGCGGGCGGGCATCTCTACCAGCGAAATAACCTTGACCGTTCTTTCCGGCGCGTGTTACGCGGATCGAACGCGCACTTGCCGGGTGACCGCCCGGCATCGACCAGCACCGAGTCCCCAAGGGAGGAGACAATGATTCGATTTACCAGGATCGCGCTCGCGATCTCGCTTACGTGCCTGCCGGCGGTTTCGTTCGCCGACACCGAGCTCACCGGCGCCGGCAAGACGGGCGGGTTCTTCCGCATCACCTTCCCGACGAACTGGGACGGCGACCTCGTCATCGTCAACCACGGCTTCGACCTGAACGACAGGCACATCCGTCCGCATCACACCTGCAGCCAGCAGAACAATCCGCTCGAAGCCACCCCGTGCCTCGTGGATGCGGACTGCGGCATGGGCAACTTCTGCAACGTGATCGACTATCTCGGCATCGACCAGATCGTGCTGCCGATGAACAAGGCGATCGCGGCAGGCACCTACAGCACCAGCGGCTGGGCGCCTTTCAAGTCGGCCAAGGACATCAAGGACATCCTCAAGTTCATCAAGAAGGAGACCGAGTTCGACGTGCAGCGCGTGATCGTCACGGGCTTCTCGGGCGGCGGCGCGGTCACGGTGGATGCGACGGTGAAGCTGAAGATCGACGGCGCGATTCCGCTTTGCGCGGCGTCCGGCGGCGGCCTGCCGACGTGGGACGTGGCCCAGGACGTGCGCCTCGTCTACGACTTCCTCTGCGAAGACGTTCCCGACGCGAAGTTCCTTTCCGCTCCCGACCAGGGCGAGCTCAACACCGCCAACATGACGAACGACCAGATTTCCATGGGTCTCAAGGTGGACGCCTGCTTCGGCGTCATCGGGTTCCTGCCCCACACGCCGGAGATGGACACGCGCCTGGCCGACTTCCTCACGCTGACGAGCTTCGACGGCGGCGCGGCGAACGTCGCGACGGCGATGGGCTTCGCGACGCTCGGGATGGGCGACTTCGTGCGTGACCCGGAACGCCTCGCGCTCAAGCGCATCGGCCTCAACTCCACGCTCGACTACACGATGATCGGCGGCGGCGGTCCGCTCGCAGACGACTTCAACGGTCCGCGCACCTGCTCGCTCGACCCGATGCAGACCTGCATCACCACCTACAGCTGCTCGCTGACCGGCGCCGGCATCTGCCAGGGCGGTGTGAAGCGCCTGCCCGACGGCAAGGGCCGCAAGCTCCTCGCGAAGGCCTACAACCCGGACTACACGCGCGGCAAGGGCCGGTCGGTGGACTACCCGATCGTCTCGATGGCCGGCGCGGCCGACTGGCTCGTGATCCCCGAGTTCCAGCAGGTCTTCACCGACGCGCTCGCGGACGGTTCCAAGCCGAACACGCAGACGTGGATCGACACGTTCGGCCACTGCGTGTTCACCGAGGAAGAGACGCGCGCGGTCTTCAACAAGTTCTTCGACTGGCTTGGACCCCTCGAGGGACCTGCGGGCACGCAGCCGACACCGGCAGACATCGAGCAGGAATGCTTCGACCTCGGCGGCATCGACAACGTCGATTGCAACTTCAACACGGGGTACGTGCCGGACATGCTGACCGACCGCATCCCGGCGCGTGCCGACTGGCCTGCCGCCGCGCAGTAAACGTTTCTCGTACTTCGTTCGTAGCGACGCCCCCGTCCCTCAGGCCGGGGGCGTCGTCGTTTTGAGGACGCGGCGCAGGACCTTGCCCGCGGCGTTTTTCGGAAGCTCGGCCGCGAACTCGACCGAGCGCGGTTTCTTGTACGGCGCGGTTCGCGCCGCGACGTGCGACGCGAGCTCGGCCTCGGTCGCCGCCGCGCCGGGCCTCAGCACGACGACGGCGTGCACGCGCTCGCCCCACTCCGGGTCGGCGCGCCCCACCACTGCCGATTCGAGCACGGCCGGATGGCTCGACAGCGCGTCCTCCACTTCGCGCGGGTACACGTTGAAGCCGCCGCTCACGATCATGTCGTGGAGGCGGTCCACGATCGTGACGAAGCCTTCGCCGTCGCGCACGGCGACGTCGCCGGTGTGCATCCATCCTTCGGTGTCGAGGCCTTTGGCGTCGACACCTGTGCCCGCGGCATCGAGGCCTTTGGCGTCGGTGCGATTCTTCCTGCCCCAGTAGCCGAGCATCGTGTTGCGGCCGCGGACCAGCATTTCACCGGTCTCGCCGGCCGCTACCTCGCGGCCTTCGGGATCCACGATGCGAACCTCGCCGACCGCCGTCGGGCGCCCGCAGCTCGCGAGACGGCGCCGCCGCGCGGCAGCGTCGCCGCGCACCAGGTGCTCTTCGCGGCGCAGCGCCGTCACGGGCCAGTTCGATTCGGTGAGCCCGTAGATCTGCACGAAGACGGGCCCCAGCAGCTCGAGGCCGCGCTCGAGCCGGTCGACCGGCATCGACGCGCCGCCGTAGACGATGCTTCGCAGGGAGTCCGGCCGCGGTCCGTCGCGCAAGGCCTCGAGGAAACGCACCAGCATCGTCGGCACGAGAAATACCGACGTCACGCGCTCGCGCACCGCGAGACGGACGAAGGCAGCCGCGTCGAAACGGTCGGCGAGCAGCGCCGTCGCGCCGATGGCGGCGTGCGGCATCCACATCGCGCCGGCCGCGTGCGTCATCGGAGCGATCTGCGCGAGCACGTCGCCCTCGTGCAGCGGCCCGATCACGTCGCCGACGACCTCGACCGATGCGTCGTAACAGCGCCGCGGCAGCATGGCGCCCTTCGGAAGCCCTGCCGTGCCCGAGGTGTAGCGAAGCCGCACCACGTCCTCTTCGCCGGGCGGGTTCGCGGGCCGCCGCGGCTCCCCGCTCGCCAGCAGCGAATCCAGGGCGGGGCCGGTCTCGACCACGAGGCACGACCGACCGGGAGCGCCGGGATCGATCTGCTCGCGATGGCGCGAAGCGACGACCAGCACCGAAGGCGTGCAGTCGCGCAGGATCGCGGCCTGTTCGGGGGCGGAAGAGCGTACGTTGAGCGCGACCCACACCATCCCGGAAACGAGACAGGCCCACTCGGTCACGACGAGCTCGGTGCAGTTGTCGAGCAGCACCGCGACGCGGTCGCCCGGCTTCACGCCGCGCTTCGCCAGCGCGTCGGCCAGACGCAGTGCGTTCGTGTAAAGCTCGGCGTACGTCGTGGACGATCCGCGGCGGTAGTCGCCGGCGGCTTCCTCCCATTCGAGGTTCACCAGGGCGGTGCGCGTCGCGAAGCGGGTACCGACGTCTTCGAGAAGCTCCGGAGTGGCGATCACGGCGGGACGACGCGAAAGCCGCGTCAGCGCGAAGCGGACTCGCGCGCGATTTCGTCCTGGAGGTCGGACCACGCGGCCTGCACCTCGGCCTCGAGGTCGAGCAGGCTGCCGTTGTTCTCGATCACGCGCGTGGCGCTGCGGCGGCGGGCGTCGTTCGTCGCCTGCGCGGCCATTCGGCGCCGGACTTCCTCCGGATCCATCTCGCGCATCGTAACGAGGCGGTGCGCGACGACGTCGGGATGGGCGATCACGGCCCATAGCTTGCCCGCCCCGCCGCTCCAGCCGGTCTCGGTCATGAGCGCCGCCTCGATCACGACGACGGACTCGGGATCCTCGCTCACCGCCTCGGCAACGCGCGAGGCGACCTCGGCGCGTACCAGCGGATGCACGATGTCGTTGAGGTCGGCGAGCGCGGCCTTGTCGCGAAACACGACGGCACCGAGCGCGGCCCGGTCGATGGCTCCGTCCTCGCCGACGACGTCGTCGCCGAAGCGCTCGACGATGCGCTCGAAACCCTCGGTTCCGGGAGCGTAGACCTCGTGGGCCACGCGGTCGGCGTCGATCACGTGGGCGCCGCGCTCGGCCAGCATCGCCGCGACCGTCGACTTGCCCGAGCCGATTCCGCCCGTGAGCCCGATCATCACCGCCATGACGCGCGACTTATTTCGGACTCGCGCCGCGGGCAACGAGGATGACTCCGCTTTCGCCCGATCTCCGCGAGCGGCATGCTGGCGCGGCGGCGTCCGGCGAGGCGCCGGCCTCTCTGCGATCTCCCCATGAACGCGCGACGAGTCGAACTCCCATGACCGCTCGACGAGTCGACCTGTGGCTCGCGGCCACCATTTTTGCGGGCGGTTCCCTCTATTTCGCGTCGTTCGCGCCGTGGCAGCGCCCGGTCCTGCTCGACGCCGCGACGTGGGACTACATGGCCGTCGAGACCTCGCGCGGCCTCGTGCCCTACCGCGACGTCTTTCTCCACAAGACGCCGGGCAGCGCATTGATCGGTGCGACCGGAGCCGCGGCCGGGCGCGCGCTGGGCGCGGAGCCGGTGCTCGCCGCCCACACGCTCTCCCTGTTCTTCGGCGCGCTCGCGCCCGTGCTGCTGTTCGCGCTCTGCCGTACCGCCGGAATGGCGCGCGGCGCGGCCGTTGCCGCCGCGATCGCGCTGCTGGCCTACGACGAGTGGACCATCGCGGCGCTCGAAGGTTGCCGTCCGAAGGTTCCGACGACGCTGCTGGGTCTTGCGGCCATGCTCGCAGCCGAGCGAGGGCGCGGAGCGGCAGCATCGCTGTTCGGCGGCGCCTCGGTCCTGTGCTGGCAGCCGGGGCTCGCCTTTCTGCTCGGCGCGTGGGCGACGCTTCTGCGGCAGCGGCCCGGGTATCGCTCGGCCTCGCGGCTGATCTCGCTCGCGCTCGTTTCGCTCGTTCCGTCGGCACTGCTGCTTTCGTGGCTGTACGCGCACGGCGCGCTCGGCGATTTCTACGAGCAGGCGGTGCTGTTCAACCTCCACTACATCGAGGACAAGGCACGCAGTCCGCTCGGCACCCTGCGCGCGCTCGCGCGCAGCTTCGGCGAGTGGAACGACGTCGAGCTGCTGCTGGCGCCGGCGGCGATCGCCGGGCTTTGCGGCTACTCGCGACTTGCCGGGACCTGGGGGCCGGCCGGGCCGGGTCGCGAAGACACGCGCGCAGGCATCCCGCTCTCCATCCTCGTGTCGGGGGCGATCTACGGTGCGATGACGTTCGTCAGCTTCCAGTCGTGGCCGGACGCGATCCTGCTCGGCCCTCTCGTCGCGACGGTGCTCGGCGCGGGCCTCTTCGGTCTGTTCCGATTGCGGCTCACCTCGCGCGCGGCCGGCGTCGCGGCCGCGGTCATTCTGCTGCTTGCGGCAGTGCCCGACACGAGGCCCAAGTTCCATCCCCCCATCGACTTCCGCACGCAGCGCGAGCGTTTTCTCGCGCTCGCCGACGGCATCGGGCCGGACGAGCGCATCGTCGGCGTCAGCGTTCCCGAGTTCTTCCTGCACACCGGCCGGCGCAACGGCTGGAAGTGGCCTTACCTGTGGTTCGGCGTGGACGACTTCGCGGCACAGCACTACGAAAACGGTTTCGAAGGAATGCTTGCCGACCTCGAGGCCGATCCCCCGGCGATGATGCTCGTCGCGAGGCTGTGGGCAGGGCCCCAGCGCGCCCGCTTCGAGGAATGGGCGGCGGCGCGCTACGAAGTGCGCGCGATGCGGCTCTTCCCGCACACGCGGCGGTCGCTCAAGGTGTACAGGCTGCGCGGGCGCGTCGCTTAGTAATTGTCTTTCAGTCGGCGTGTGGCGGCGAAGATGTCGGCGGCGTTCGTGCCGACGCCGCTCTCTCGTGCGCGCACCGACGCGGCCAGCTCGGGGCTCGTCCAGCGCAGGAAAGGATTGGTCGCCTTCTCGATGGCGATCGTCGTCGGCACCGTCGGCTTTCCGGCGGCACGAAGGTCGGCGACTTCGCGGCGGCGCGCGGCGAGCGCCGCGTTGCCGGGCTCGAGGCCGGCTGCGAACTCGAGGTTCTTCGCCGTGTACTCGTGGCCGCAGTAAACGCGCGTGTCCCCGGGAAGCGCCGCCAGCCGCGACAGCGAATTCATCATCTGTGCCGCATCGCCCTCGAAGAGCCGGCCGCAGCCGCCCGCAAAGAGCGTGTCGCCCGTGAAGACGACTCCGTCGTCCGCGAACCAGTATGCAAGGTGACCGCGCGTGTGCGCCGGAATGAAGATCGCGCGCCCCTTCAGGCCGCCGAGCGAAAAGTCCTCGCCGTCGGCCAGTCCGCGCGTGATGCCCGGAATGCGCTCGCGGTCTTCGGCGTAGCCGAACACCGAAACGCTGCCCGCCGGCAGCGCCGCGAGCAGGTCCTCGTTGCCGCCGACGTGGTCGAAGTGGTGGTGGGTCGAGAGGATGGCCGCGATGCGGACTTTCTCGCGCGCCGCAGCCTCGACTACCGATTCTGCCTCGGCGACGTCCACGACGCCGCAGATGCCGGAAGCCTCGTCGATGACGAGGTAAGCGTAGTTGTCGGCGAGCTGGGGAACCGGGACGACGCGCATCGCGAAGCTCAGTGCGCGCCGCCTCCGGCGGGCGGAGTCGCAGGAGCGGCCGCAGGTGGCGCGGCAGCGGCCGGGGCTGCGGCCTTCGGGGCGTCGGCGGCCGGAGCGTCTTCGTCTTCGTCTTCGTCGTCTTCCATCTCCTTCGGAAGCGCGGCCGGCAGATAGCTCAGCGAGAGCTCCTTCGTGCGGATGACCTCGCCTGTTTCGTAGTCGAGCTCTTCGGTGATCACCTTCGAACGCTGGGCCACGTCGTCGTGCGTGATGGTCTCGCGCGCCACGACCTTGCCGTCCTTGTAGCCCTCGATGTACTCGTCCCAGTAGACGCCCTCGCGGAATACGCCCTTGTGGTAGCCGAGAATGCGGCCGTTGCCCCAGACCTTGTATTCCATCCTGTCGCCGTCGCGCCTGGCGCCGAAGACCATGCCGCGGCTCGGCGGCTGCGCGACCTCGTCGTTGAACTTCTGGATGCGCTGCTTGCCGTACTTGTCGGGGGCCAGAAACGGTCCGCCGATGTAATACTTGTAGCCCTCGAGGATCGGGATCCTCGGAAGGTCGGCTTCGTTGACGGGAGTGGGGCCCTTCGCCTTGGCGCCAGGCGCCGCAGCGGGCGCACCCGCCTTGGCGGCGGTCTGGGTCGGCGCTTCTTCTCGCGAGCAGCCGGCTACTACCAACATCGTGAGCGCCGCGAAGGGCGCAATCGAAAACACAAAGCCACGTTTCATGCTGAAATCCTTCGGTCGTCGGTTCAGGCGGGGCGAACTTTCGGTTCGAGCGATGGAAGGGCCTCGAGAATCTTTCCGCTCGGCGGTGCGACCTTGACGGTGCGCTGCACGGGCCGCTTCGCGCCGCCCGGGCGTACGCCCGCGCCCTCTTCCTCGAAATCCGCAGGCGCGTCCACGGTGCCGAGCACCGCGTCGAGCGCATCGATGCGGTCTTTGAGCCTCGCGAGCTCGCCCGACAGCCGCTGGCGCTGCGCTTCCATGCCCTCGATCGAGGCTGCGCGCGCGGCGAGCGCGTCGAGACGATCCTGGGTCTGGCCCTGAAGATCGGCCAGCCGCGCCGTGGTGGCGCCGAGCGCCTCGACGGCGCCGAGAAGCTCATCGAGCCTCGTGTTGACGGCGCCCTGTTCGCGGCGCTGTCTCGCCTCGGCCTGCAGGAGCGCGCGAACGTCGCGAGCGAGCGATTCGACGGCGGCCGTATCCGCGATTCCAAGGGCCCCGGCCAGCGGACGCACCGCTTCGGAGGAGATCGACCCGAGCAGGTCGAACACGCGACCGACGGCCTCGGAGTCGAAGCCGAGCCTGTCCATCATGAGGCCGGCCTCACGCTCGAACATCGCCACAGCGTCGAGGAGGCTGCGAAGGTTCTTGTCGAAAGAGGAATGAGTATCGCCCTGGCTCATCGTCTGGAGCCTCCGTGGCCCCCGGAAGGCGGGGGGCGGAAGAGGCGCACTATCGGCAAAGCGACGGCAGGGCGCAAGCCGCAGACGCCGTCGTCACGCGACGTCGCGGCACGGCGCCGCCTGTGGAGTCGTACTCAACGAATCGCGAACGTAACCGACACGCCCGCCCGGATCTCGAGGCTTCCGGGCACGACCTCCGTCGTCGGTGCAGACGCGTCCATCATCATGGCTTTCTCGCGGCCGAACACCGGCTGGGGACCCGGCGCCGATCCGCTCGATGCGTCGAGAACCTCGCCGAGCGTGACTCCGAGACTCTGCGCGATGGTCTCGGCTTCCGCGCGCGCCCTGGCGCCCGCTTCGAGCAGGGCCTTCTTCCGCATCGAGGCCTCGTCGTCGAGGAAAAACGAGATCGAGTCGATCTGGTTGGCCCCGGAAGAGACAGCCGCGTCGATCAGCGCGCCGAGGCCCGCGAGGTCGGCCGAGACGATCGCGAAGCGATTCGTCGCGACATAGCCGATGAGGGCCGATTCCCGGCCGGGGCCGCGGGTCTGGCTGTAGTCGTACTCCGCGTTCAGATCGTAGCCTGCCGTTTTTACTTCGCCGGGAGCGGCGACGGACGTGCGCAGCTTCTCGAGGACGGCCTGGCTGCTGCGCGCGTTCGCCTCGGAGGCTTCCTTCGCGGTCGCCGCTCGCGTCGCGACGGAGACGGAGATGCGCGCGCGGTCCGGGGCGGTCTTCACCACGGCTTCGCCGTGCACGCGGATCGTACGCGGCGCCGGGGTTTCGTCTGCGCGCGACGGCGCCGCAGCGACGGCGAGCGTGGAAGCGAGCGCAAGGCTCGCAAGCATCGGCATTCGGGAGAGACCGGCTCGAAGTTTCATGCGTCACTCTTCTCCTTTGCTGCCGCGGGCGCAGCGGGCTCGCGCCGGCCGGCGGCGGAAACGTACATCTCGGAGCTTCCCTTGCGCGTGGACGGGGGGCGCCATGCCGTGACGGTACGAAAGCTCTCGCGAAGCCGTCTCGTCATCGCCTGCTCGACGCGAGAGAACAGCTTGAGCAGCAGTCGGCCGTCGGGCGCAAGCACGGCACGCGCGAAATCGATCGCGACTTCGACGAGAGCCTCCTCGCGTGCCTCGTCCTGCGCGCGGATGCCCGTGAGCTTCGGAGAAAGATCCGACAACACGACGTCGACCGGGCCGCCGAGCGCGGCGAGAAGCTGCGCCTGCACGTCGGAATCGCCGGCGTCGCCGACGAACGTCGTCACGTTGGCGAGGCCGAGGGGCTCGACGGCGACGAGGTCCACGCCGACCACGCGCCCCTTCGGGCCGACGCGCTTCGAGGCGACCTGGAGCCAGGCGCCGGGCCAGCATCCGAGGTCGACCACGCGCTTTCCGGGCGCGAGCAGGCGAAAACGCGCGTCGAGATCCTCGAGCTTGATGCCCGCTCGCGAGCGGAGCCCGGCCTTCTTCGCGGCGTGATACGCCGGGTCTTTGCGATCGTAGTGGCCCATGCTTGCGCGTATCCGGGGCACGAGTCGCGACCATCGCCTGCCGCTGCATCCTGCACATCGTGCGCATGGCGCGCGCGGCGGCGGATGTGCGCGACACGGCACGTCTCGCCGCGTATCGCACGACGTGTCGTGCGCGCGCACGCGCGCGGTTGCCGACCCTCGAACCCTGGGGCACCATCCCAGTTTCGCCGATGACACTCAACGCAAGTCAGCTCGACGCGGTACACCACCACGAGGGACCTCTGCTCGTGCTGGCCGGCGCGGGAAGCGGGAAAACTCGCGTGCTCGTGCATCGCATCGCGCGGCTGCTCGACGAAGGCATCGCACACCCGAACGAGATCCTCGCCGTCACGTTCACGAACAAGGCCGCGCGCGAGCTCGTGGAGCGTTGCCGCGCCATGGTCGGGCGCGCCGCCGACGATCTCTGGGTCGGCACCTTCCACGGCATCGGGGCGCGGCTTCTGCGCCGCCACGGCGCGCTGCTCGGCTATCCGCCGTCGTTCTCGATCCTCGACACGGACGACCAGATCCGCCTGCTCAAGGACGTCGTCGCGGCCTCCGGTTTCGCCGAAGGGCGCGTGAGGCCCGAGTCCGTACGCAGCTTCATCGACGCAGCCAAGAACGGCGCGCGTTCGCCTTCGGACGCGATGGCAGCCGCGGAATCGGCGGCCGACGTCGACGCGGCGACGCTCTACGCGTCCTACCAGCAGCGCCTCGCGACGATGGGCGCCGTCGACTTCGGCGACCTCATCGTCGGCGTGCTGCGCCTGTTCCGGGCGCATCCGGAAGTGCTGGAGCGCTACCAGCGCCAGATCCGCTTTCTCCACGTCGACGAGTACCAGGACACCAACCGCGCACAGTACCTCATGGTCGAGATGCTCGCCGAGCGTCACAGGAACCTCTGCGTGGTCGGCGACGACGACCAGTCGATTTACGCATGGCGCGGCGCGGATCCGCGCAACATCCTCGATTTCGAGCGCGATTTCGCCGGCGCGAGGGTCGTGCGCCTCGAGCAGAACTATCGCTCGACGAAAAACATCATCGACGCGGCCGCCGCCGTCATCGCCAACAACGGCAGTCGCCACAGCAAGACGATGTGGACCGATGCGGAGCCCGGCGCGAAGATCGTGTGCTACCACGCCACCGACGAGCGCGACGAAGCCCGCCACGTCGTCTCGCAGATCTCCGCCCTCGGCGCAGGACGCGGCGGCGCTTCGGTCTTCTACCGCACCAACGCGCAGTCGCGCGCCGTCGAGGAAGAGCTCGTGCGTGCGCGCATCAACTACGTGATCGTCGGCGGCACGCGCTTCTACGAACGGCGCGAAGTGCGCGACCTCGTCGCCTACCTGCGCTTCGTGGACAACCCGGCGGACGACATCAGCCTCGAGCGCATCATCAACGTGCCGGCTCGCGGAATCGGCCGCACGACGTGGGAGCGCATCGCCGTTCGCGCCGCCGAGACGTCCGCCACCGCGTGGCAGACGCTGTCCGACGACGCGTTCCTCGCGACGCTCGGCACCGCCGCGCGCTCGCGCCTGGTGGAATTCCGCACGGCGGCCAGGGGCTGGACCGAGGGGGTCTTCGAAGGAGTCGCCCAGCTGCTCCTGCGCATCCTCGACGACACGGCCTACATCGCCTTCCTGGAGGGCCGTCCCGACGACGACGCCGCCGGCCGCATCGAGAACGTGAAGGAGCTCGTCAACGTCGCGCAGATGTTCGACG
>CAYYVZ010000033.1:0-20639 GCA_964475235.1 uncultured Myxococcales bacterium
GTCCCCGATTTTCTACTGGAGGTCACGACATGGTTCGCATCGACGTTCGCTACGAAGGCGGCCTTCACTGCCAGGCGGTGCATGCGCCGTCGGGCGAAACGCTCGCCACGGACGCGCCGACCGACAACCACGGGCGCGGCGAGTCGTTCTCGCCGACCGACCTCGTCGCGACCGCGCTCGCGACCGGCATGGTGACGACGATGGGCATCGTCTCCGACCGTCACGGCTGGAAAATCGAAGGCGCGAGCCTCGTCGTGACCAAAGAGATGACGAGCGAGGGGCCGCGCCGGATCCGCCGTCTCGCCGTCACGATCGACTGCCCCGCGCCTGCCGACGCCGAAGCGAAAAAGACCCTCGAGCAGACGGCGCACAACTGTCCCGTGCGCATCAGCCTGCTGCCGGCGATCGAAGTCCCGGTCGAGTTTCGCTGGAGCTAGAGCCCGAGGTCTTCGGGCGTGAGATCCGCGTACGCGTCGATCACGAGCTCGGCCTTCGCGTAGAAGCTCCGATCCATCCCTTCGTCGGGAATCGCAATTACCTGCATACCGGCCGCGTGCCCGGCCTCGAGCCCGGCGGGCGCATCCTCGAACACGACGCAGTCGGCGGGCTCCACGCCGAGCTCCCCGGCTGCGACGAGAAACGTGTCCGGCGCGGGTTTGCCCTTCTTCACGCGCGGATCGTCGCCGACGACGATGGCGTCGAACACCGAAAACCAGTCGCCGTGCTGCAGGATCTTGCGCGCGAACAGGTGGCGCTCCGAGCTGGTCGCAACGGCAATCGGAACGCCGCGCTCGGCGAGCTCGCGCGTGAACGCTTCGGCGCCCGGCTTCTCGTTCGACTGCTCGAACAGCTCCTCGAGGCGCACGGCGCGCCGGGCCAGGTATTCCTCCGGCGTGATCGGGAGGGACAGCGCCGAGACGAGGTAGCGCGCCGACTCGAGCGACGGCCGGCCGATCATGTTGCGCTTGATCGACCAGTCGAAACGCTTGCCGTACTGGCGGCAGATTTCGTCGGTGACCTCCGTGTAGAAATGCTCCGTGTCGAGCAGCACGCCGTCGAGGTCGAAGATGGCGCAGCGAACCGGGCGGGGCAGCTTCACGAGTCGCTCGGGCGGGAGCCGTCGAGGCCGAGCTGGGCTTCGACGGTCTTGAAACGGAGGAACTCGGCGAGGCGCTGCTCGCGCGCCTCGATCGTCGGACACTCGAGCAGGCTCTGCTTCTCGAGCACGTCGAGCGGAAGGCTGGCCGACAGCGAGTTCGTCATCGAGAGCAGGTCGATCTTCTCGAACAGCCGCTCGACCGTTTCGGGCTCGCCCGACGCCGCGCGGACGAGCTCGCGCACGCAAACGTGGAGCTCTTCGCGCCAGCCGCGCACCTTGTCCATCGGCGGCGGCCCCTCGTAAAGGGCCTGGGCCTCGACGATGCGATACGGCTCGCCGTCCTCGATCTCGCGGCGGATGCGGAACTTGACGGTGCCCTTGAGCACCACCAGAGAGCGGCCGTCGGCGAACGGCTTGTGCTCGACGATGGTCCCCGCGCAGCCTACCGAATACACGGTCGGAAGCGGCAGCGCGTCGGGATCCTTGACGAGCACCATGCCGATCGTGCGGTCGCTGTCGAGCGCGTCGGCCAGCATCTTTCGATAGCGCGGCTCGAAGATGTGGAGCGGCATCAGTGTGTCGGGAAAGAGGACGACCTCGCTCAGAGGGAAGATTCGAATTCTTTCCGGCAGCGGAATCACGGCGTCCTGCGCGCCACGGTAGCAGCCTCGGTCGCTCGAACAAGTCGCCGACTGGGCGCTTCCTTGCCGCGCGGTCGCGCCCATATCGCGCGGTCGCGGCGTCGCGCTCCGAATGCGGTCACGGCGTCGCGATCAGCGTTCGACCGCCTCGGCGAGCCCGCAGAGCGCGATCGTCTCGAAGAGCTTGGCGACCTGCTGCGGCCCGAAATCGGCGTCGCGCGCCACGGCGCTGTCGATCGCATCCTCGACCGGCCGGCCGGCCGCGAGCGACTCGAGGGCCGCGAAGCTCGCGGCATCGATCTCGCGCGCGAGCACCTCGCCCTCCTGGCGGAACAGCAGCACGAACTGCGGCCGCTCGAAGTCGATGTCGGGAGGAGCGGCGTCGTTGCGATGACGGTACACGTCGTAGACCGCGCGCTCGCACGCGACGAGCCGCACCGCCAGGCCGAAACGAAACCGGACGCCGGACAGATCGCCGAGCGCGGCAAGCGTCTGCGCTGCCACGGGCACGTGGGCGTGTGCATGGAAGAGGTCGTGCACGGCCAGCTCGAAGCGCGCCAGCTCGGGAAGAAACACCGGAAGCCCGGGCGTGCGCTCGAGAAACTCCGCGAGCTCGCGACCGTAGTCCGACAGGTTGTACGAGGAGGACGCGTGCCCCGCGATGTACTCGCGGCAGAGCGCGAAGAAATCGTCGTCGCCGACGACGCGCCAGACCGATGCATAAGTCTCGCCGAGCTGCTCGGTCAGGCGGGCGACGTAGCCGCGCCGGTAGACCTCGAGCGCTCCGGCCGCGTCGAGCTTGCCTCCCGGCACGATCGCGCCGAGCAACGTAGCGGGCAGGTCTTCGCCGGGCGCCGACAGCACGGCCGCCAGCGAGCGCTGCGCTGAAGCCAGCGTCGCGTTCTCCCCTGCCCCGCTCATGCCACGGCCTTCGCTTCGCGCGCGCCGTTGGCGATGCGGTCGGCGGCTTCTGCTTCCGCTTCGAGACGCGAAAACCCGGGAATGTCTTCGTCCCACTCGATGAGCACCGGAACGCCGGGCATGCGCGCGACGGTGTGCGCGAAGAGCTCCCACACGTCGTCGCACACGGGCGCCGAGTGCGTGTCGAACAGGTGCGTGCCCATGTCGGTGTGGCCGGCGAGGTGAATCTGCGCGACGAGCGCGGCCGGGATTGCATCCAGATACGCGCGCGCGTCGAAGCCGTGATTGCGCGCGCTCACGTAGACGTTGTTGACGTCGAGCAGGATGCCGCAGCCCGAGCGCCGCGCGACCTCGACGAGGAAGTCTTCCTCCGTCCACGTCGAGTCCGCCCACGTGAGGTAGCTCGAGACGTTCTCGAGCACGAGGCGGCGGCCGAGCGCGGTCTGCACGGCGTCCACCTGCGAGACGATCCAGTCGAGCGCTTCGTCGGTGAACGGAGTCGGGAGAAGGTCGTGCACGTTTCCGCCCGGCACGCCCGTCCAGCAGAGATGATCGGAAACGAGAAAGGGCTCGATGCGCCGCGCGAGCTCGGCGAGGCGCGCGAGGTAGCGCGTACGCGATGCAGCGAGGGCGTCTTCGGCGGCGCGGTCGCCGCGCCGAGGCTTGTAGCCGATCGACAGCGACACGCCGTGCAGCGCAACGGGATGATCGGCACGGACGGTCTCGAGAACGGCCAGCGGACGGCCGCCGGTGTCCATGTAGTTCTCCGAGATGGCCTCGAACCACCGGACGGTGGTTCGAGGCCGCTCTACGAGATGCGGGTAGTGCTCGGACCGGAGTCCGACGCCTACCGGATTCCCGGCGGTCGAGGGCACGAGGCTACTCCTTGAACTTGCCGCCCTTGGCCTCGCAATCGGCCTTGGTCGACTTCGTCCAGCCCTGGCCCTTGCAAGCGTTCTTGCCGGCGCAGGTGTTGCCCGCGCCGTGGCACGCGCCGGTGCCCTTGCACGCGTTCACGCCATGGCACTCGCCGGTCTTGTCGCCGGCCGCAGGCTTGGCCTCCTCGGCCGAAGCGGCCGAGATCGTCGCCGCGAGCATCAGGCCGCCGAGGGCCGCCGTCATCAGGGTCTTGTTGGTCTTCGTCATGGGTTGTCTCCTTCCTGTTGGTGCTTGGTCGCGTTTGAGTTCGGCCCGGCTCGTCGTCGGCCATTCCGGCCGGCTGGGTCCGGGTGTGGGTGAATCGGCTCGGTCACGCCACTAGACGCCGCCCGGGACCAGCGGTTACGCCGCCCCCGCCGAAAATCAACGCCGGCCGCCGTCAGCTCGAAATCGGGGACGGGTACAGGTTTTCGCGCAGCACCCTGCCTCGGGCTCACGCCGTTCGAAAACCCGTACCCGTCCCCGATTTCCGTCAGCAGGGGGGGCAGTCGAATTCGGATACGGAACCGACGGCGGCTTTGAGGATGGTGAGAGCGTCGCCGGCGGCCACGTTGCCGTCGCCGCTCACGTCGCAGACGCACACGGCGCAGCTCGCACCGCCGACCGCCGCCTTCAGTGTGAAGAGCGCATCGGACGCGGCCGGAGTTTCGCCGTTGCTGACCGGGAAGCCGCAGCGCTGGTCGCCGTCGAGCGTGGTGGTGGTGGTGTCTTCGCCAAGCGTCGTAGTCGTGGTCGTCGTCGTGGTGTCAGGAAATTCACCGGGACACTCCACCTTGGAAACCAGCACCACCGGCAACGGGACGACGTTGTTGTCCTCGCCGTCGCGGCCCGCGTTGGTGACGGTGACGTCGAAGTCGAAGATCGTCGGCTCGAGCGAATCGTAGAAGATCCGGCAGGCGGCGAGCGGGGTGGGCGCCGAGAAGTATGAGAGGCGGATGAAGCTCACGAGCAGCTCCTGGTCCTCGTCGAGGTCGTGGAAGCTCGCGAACGCCTGCCCCCCGAGCGCCCTCACGCATTCCGGCCGGTTCGGCGTGCCTTCCACGTTGCCGGCGTCCGTGTTCGAGTAGTCGACCTTGAAATCGAGGTTGTTGACGTCGGTGCCCGACGACATCGACATCGTGAACACGCACTGGGCCGCCGAAGCGGTGGACGCCGCCAGAACGAGGACGGCGAGCGAGATCGGCAGGACGTAGCGACGCATCGAGAACCTCCGCAGCCCCCGACTTTAACACGCTCATCCCACGCAGACACGTCGGTTTTTTGTGCTGAACGGAAGTGGCGGACAGGGGGGATTCGAACCCGGAGCCGTGAGCTCCGAGCCAGCATCGCGGCTGACGCCGCGCCTGGCAACTCGAAGACCGGTTATCGGTCACCGCCTGGCAGGCTCGCCGGAAAGTGCTCTCGGAGGAACCGTCTCGCTTCTTCCCGTCCCTGCGCCAGGTCCAGAGATGCGTCGGATCCATGCGGCAATGGGGCGAACAACGTTTCGAGCTCGGGAAAATAGCGCTCTCGTACTCGCTCGTTGGACGCCGCGTAGTGGTCCATGATGGCCCGTCGCACGGGTGGGCCAAGAAGATACGCGGTCTCCCCTCCATAGCTGTCCATGAACTCCGACAGATGCCGCCGATGGAACACTTCCACGACCTGCGCCAGAGCGGGTGATTCCCCGATGAGTTCCTTGATCCCGCGCAGCACGCTCGCCAGCCATGGAGTCAGTGCGGGGTTCGGATTGCGGACCGCGGAGCGGCCTTCGGGTGAGCGGGCCTGCAGAACCTCGAGCAGGACGTCTACGCTCGACTTCGACTTGTCGTAAATCGCTGGATGGATCGCGTCGCAGCCAAAGACCGCACTCCACTTCTCGATGGTCACCCAATGATCGAGCGCAAGATCGTATGCCGTCGCGTCGCGCTCGAAGTCCTCGATCGCGGAGATGGGCATCCTGTGCGCCTTGATCAGCTGGTTGTACCAGGAGTTCGCGTGGGAGTCCTGCCGCCGGATGAAAAGGAGGATGCCGGCCTCCCCCAGCGTCTGCCGTATCAGGCTTATCGATTCGGGCGGCAGTTCGTAGAAGCCTTCGTACGACAGCACCGCGTAGTCAGCCTGCGAGGAGAGTCCTTCCTCTCTGGCGCTCTCCAGCAAGTCCGTGCGGCCTGACTCGATGGAATGGAAAAGGTCCTCGTGCCAGATCCCTGAACGTCCGGCCTTCGGATAAGCAACCCTGGGATTGACGACGGTGTCGGCGTCGGTCGCCAGGAACTGCTGGATCGCCTTCGATCCGGTCTTCGTTGTTCCTATGTGAAGAAGCCACTTCATGAGTCAGCGCTCGGCAGGCCGCACCGCCCTGTTCTTGTCTGAAACGGTCCGTGGCACGCACGGGCGGCGCGACTCCCGCTTGCCCGCCAGATCCGGGGTCAGCGCCTCGGCCAGCGTGCGGCAGAAGAGAGGGATTTCAAGCGCCCGCCACAGACGAGCCGTGAACTCTCCGTTGCTGGTCTTCGCGAGCTGGAGAGCGGCGAGCACGGCGCTGTCTCGAAGCTCGAAGTTGGAAGTGGCGGAGAGGGTGGGATTCGAACCCACGGTCCCTTTCGGGACACACGATTTCGAGTCGTGCTCCTTAAACCGGGCTCGGACACCTCTCCGCGGGAGCGCGGATGTAACCCGCAACGGCGCCGTGTGCAACTCGCGCGTTCGAGGGGTCCGGGCGGCCGGAACGAAGCGGTTCAGCCCGCGCGGCGGCGGCGAAAAAAGCGGCGGAGCAGCTCGCCCGACTCTTCCGCGAGGGGCCCTTCATCCACCATGAAACGATGGTTGAGCCGCGCATCGCTGCCGATCTCGTAAAGCGATACCGCCGCTCCTGCCTTGGGATCGCGCGCCGCGAATACCAGACGGTCGATGCGCGCCTGCACGAGCGCGCCCATGCACATCACGCAGGGCTCGAGCGTCACGTACAGAGTGCCGCCGATGCGATGGTCTCCCGCGAGCATGCCGGCGCGGCGGAGCACGACGATCTCGGCGTGCGCGCTGGGGTCGCGGTCTACGACCGTGCGATTGTGTCCGCGCGCGATCTCGCGGCCTTCGACGACGAGCACGGCCCCGACCGGGACTTCCTCCAGCGCATCGGCGCGCTCCGCTTCCTCGAAAGCGACGCGCATCCAGCCGGAGTCCTGCGGAAAGAGCGTCACCTCGCGGCGGGTTCGCGAGTCGGAGTCGTGCCGGGCTTGAAAGGCATGGCCGGACGCGGCGGCGCATCGTTGTTCGGCGGAGGCGCCGGACGCGGCTCCGAAGCACCGCCCGGGCCGGTGCGGTTGAACGGGCTGGGCTGCATCCCGTTCTCGGGCTGCGCGTACTGGCGCTTCGTCGTCGTGTTGGGCGCGGGCATCTGCTTGACGACCGCGGCCGGAGCCGGCGCAGGAGGTTCGCGCTTGGCGCTTGCGGGCGCTTTCGCAGCGGCTTTGGCGGGCTTGGGCGCAGGCTCCGCACGCTGAGGTGCGGTGCGCGCCGGCACGGCGATTTCTTCGATCGTCTGGACCTTCGGGCTCGGCCACACGAGTGCGACGAGGCCGGCAAGGGTCGCCGCGAACATCAGGATGTAAGCCCAGCTTCGAACCATGAAGGTCCCGGAAACGGCAGGCTACGCAGCGGTCGGCCGAATTGCAATGCGTGCGGACAAAGGAGAGGTCGCGGCGAGCCGACGCGCGGAATGCACGAAGCGCAGGTCGAGAGCTTCGGGGGAAGGAGAAGCGCGGCGTCCGCCGACGGGCGGACGCCGCGCAAATGTCACGAGCCCGTGGTCGGACAGTTCAGGGTGACGTCCTGGCCGACGGCCTTGCGCAGGACGCGGTTGGCATCGGTCGCCACGATCTTCGTGCTGTTGTCGGTATCGCAGACGCGCAGGGAGCACGGCACCTGGCCGACCGCCGACCTGAGAATGTATTGCGCGTCGCTCGATTTGACCGGAAGCGCACCGCCGAACGGTTTGCCGCAGGGGATGGCCGCGCAATTCACCCCGCAGTATTCGCCGTTGGCGAACGTCGCGTTGCCGTCGTCGCAGGCTTCGTTGTTGTTCACCTGGCCGTCGCCGCAGAAGCCGCAGCCTTCGCCCGGAATTCCGATGCAGGCCTGGTTCGAACACGTGTCCTGGGTCGTGCAGCCGATGCCGTCGTCGCACGGGTCGGTGTTCGCCGAGAGCACACAACCCAGATTCACGTCACACGTTTCGTCCGTACAGACGTTGGTGTCGGCGCATGCCGCGTCGTTCGGATCCTTGACGCAGGCCCCGGTGTCGGGGTTGCAGGAATCGGCCGTGCACGGGATCGAATCGTTGCAGACCTTGGCCGTGTGCGTGCAGGTGTCCAGCGCGTCGTTGCACGAGTCCGTGGTGCAGAAATTGCCGTCTTCGCAGACCTTCCAGCGGTCGCAGAGGCGGTTGCCCTGGGGTCCGACGCACTTGTACGGCCCGCAGTCTGCATTGACCGTGCACGACTTCACGGGAGCGGTCTGGGCTACGCAGGCTTCGTTCTGGCAGTTGCTGTTGCAGCCGTCGCCGTTGACCGTGTTGCTGTCCTCGCAGGTCTCGCCCCCTTCGAGGGTGCCGTTGCCGCAGATGATGCACCCGAACAGGGTGTCGTCGAGGACGAGCTGGGCGCCCGGCGAAACGGTACCGCTCACGATCGGCGCCTTGGCGTTGGTACGATACTCGATGCGGTTGCTGCCGAGCGGTCCCGCCTTCATGAGGCTGCCCGCGTTGACGCGGATCTGTTCGTCGGCCCGAAGAGTGTTGTTGCTGTCCGTCAGGTTGAGGTCGAGCTGGCCGGTGGAAGTGAGCGTGATGTAACAGGCTCTCACGTCCACGTCGGCCCCGTCGCCGACGCTGTTGCGCACCGTTCCGGTCACCGTCGCAGTCGTGTCCGAATGCAGGGTGGCCGAGCCGCCGGTACCGCCGTTGCTGGCACCGAGGTCTGCGAGGCCCCCGTAGTTCAGCTCCTTCTCGGCGAAGAGGGCGAGGTCGCCGCCGGCATCCGAGCCGCCGGTCAGGTCGAAAGTCCCTGACGCCGTCACGTTGAGCACGCCGGAGGCGAAGCCCTCCACCGCGCCGCCCGCGCCGCTGGCGCCGAGGCCTTTGGAAGTGATGTCGCCGCTCAGGGTCATCGCTTCGCCGGAGTCGAGTGCGACGTCGCCGCCGGTGGCATCCGGTGCGGCACCGTTGGTGACGATCCGGGTGTTGACCTGGAGGGTGAGATTGCGGTCCGCCGCGAGGTCCTGCGCGCCGCCGTCGCCGGCGTCGTTGAACGCATTGGCGTGGCCGTTGGTCTCCAGCGAAGTTTTGCTGGCGGCCGACACGCCGGTCACGATCAGGTCGCGGCCTGCGACCAGGAGATACTCTCCGCCGTAGCCGGCTCCCGACCCCGAGCTTCCGAGAATGCTGCGGTTGACGAGCAGGTCGCGGCCCGCTTCGAAGTCCACGGTGCCGCCGTCGTAGTCACCGCCCGAGACGTCGATGATGTCGTTGAGGACGACGTCGTTCCCTGCGTACAGCGAAACGTCGCCGCCGGTCGAAAGACCGCCCGACGTCACGGAGACGCTCCCGCCGATGATGATGCTGCCGAACGTGGAATCCATGCTGAGCTCGCCGCCGTCGGATTCCGCCGTCGTACCGGCAAGGTTGATGTTCTTCGTCAAGGTGATGTCGTCGGCCGCGCGGATGTCGATGAAGGCAGGGAACTCCGAGTTGCCGACGATCGCCGACGCAGAGCCGCCGCCGAGCGTGACCGCACCCGTTCCGACCGAGCACGAACCGAAATTGCAGTCGGTGTTGCTCGCGCAGTTGCGCGGATTGGTCGCGAACTTCGAGCAGGTGAGCTGTGCCGGGCAGGTGCCGAGGTTGCAGTCCGCGTTCGTGCGGCACTGGATCGTCGTGTCGACCGAGCAGTTGAACTTGAGACCGTTCGCCTTGCAGAAGCCGACCTGGCAGCTGTCGTCGGAGGTACACACCCTCGCCGGATTCAGCGAGCAGCGGCGCTTGTCGCACGTGCCGCCGTCGCACTCGTTGTTGGTCAGGCAGGCCGGAGCGCCGGTGCCACCCACCGAGCATTTGCGCCGCGCGAAGAGCTTGACCGTCCCGCTGTCGGATCCGTTGCCGTCGAGGCCGTTGGCATCGATGGCCGGGTTGGTCGTGGACGCCGTGAAATCGCCGCAGTGAATGGCGCCGCTGGCGGTGCCGAAATTGAACTGGCCTGCGCCGCTGACCTGGACGTCCCGCACTCCGAAATCGAGAAGTACGCCGCCGAACTTGCAGTACGCCGGCAACGCGCAGTCGTTGTTGCTCGAGCACGTGGCGAGCGGATTGTCCGTACAGAAGCCGTCCGGGATGTCCATGGGCGACGTGACGAGGCACGGATCCGCGTCCGGCGCGCAGACCTGGTTGGCGCTGGTGACCGTGATGGCGCCGGCCGGCGCTGCGGCCAGCAGCGCAACGGCAGCGATCGCCAGAGCGGCGATGCGTGAGGTTCGACGCAGCATCATCGCTCCACCCCCGAGATGCCATGGGCGCGATCCTTCATGTCGCCGCCCTCGTTGTCGCGGATGTCGAGACCGCCAACCTCCAGGTTTCTGCCCGATGTAACGATGCCGACGCCGCCGTTGCCGGCCGTCTTCGAATCGTCCACGCGATTGCCGTGGCCCGCCACGACGAGGCCGTTACGGCCGTTGCCGGTGGCCACCGCATTCACTCTGGCGCCCTCGCCGCGAACCTGCACGCCGTCGCTCTGGTTGCCGTCGGCGATGACGCCGCCGACCTCGACGCCGTGCCCGAACACCGAGACGCCGTCGCGCCCGTTCTTCTCGGAGACGACGTCCACGACGCGCACGCCGCTGCTGTGAATGCGCAGGCCGTCGCCGACGTTGTCGTGAACGTAGATGTCGCTCACCTCGGCAAGGGCGTTTCGGCCGCTGCCGCTGATTCCCGTGCGAAAATTCGAGATCTCGCCCGGCACGCCGCCGGTGCTCACGATGCTGGAGCCGACGCGGCCGCCGCGAACGACGCGGATGCCGACACCCGAGCCCGTTCCTACGATGGCGAGTCCGTGCAGGTCGAGCGTGATGCCGTCGGAATCGCGCGGCACGGAGACCACGAGACCGTCGCCGTGGCACGGCTCGGCCGCGACCGGATCGACGGAAGAAAGCGTCGTGTTCGAAACCACCTCGTCGCCGCACGCACATGCGACGCGGGCACCGTTCACATCGTCACCGCAAAGACCGGCCACGGCGGCACCGGGGCCGACCATGAGAAGTCCGGCTGCGAAGACGAGCGTCCAGACGCTCATTCGCTCCGCTGCGGACCTGCGCAGAACCGCTGAAGAACCCATGACAATCTCCTGATTCTCTGGGGAACCGTTGGTCCCCCGAACGGCAGGCGCTCTCCCTGTCGCCTGCATTATACGAGGCCTTTCCGCTCAGGCCGCCCGCGAAGGATAAACGGGAATCCCCCTGTTGTATAGCCAGCTTTTTCGCACCCCTACGCGAGTTTCGCGTCCAGTTTTCCAGTCCGCTCGAGCGCGGAAAGCTCGTCGTAACCACCGATGAATTCGTCCCCGATGAAGATCTGCGGGAACGTCCGGTGTCCCGTGCTCGACGAGATGCGCGCGCGGCCCTCATAGTCCATCGTTACGTCGAGTTCGTCGTAGCCGACCAATTTGCGATCGAGCAGGGACTTGGCGCGCACGCAGAACGGACAGCCCCGAAGTGTGTAGATACGGACCGGGTTCACCCGCCGACAGTAGGTTCGGTGGAAGGCGGGCGCAATTTCGCGGGATGCGCGACCGGCGGCGTCACTCTTACTTGGTGCCGAGCTTGGCTTCGAGCTGGTCGTGCTCGGTAGTCAGCTCACCGACGAGCTGGTTCAGCTTTTCGATCTCCATGCGCAGGCGCTGGAGGCGGCTGGCATCACTTTCCCCAGTGTTGCCGCCGTACTTGGACTGCCAGACGTGGATGACCACCACCGGCACGTTGTACCGGCGCGCCAGATCCGCCGGCTGCATGCCCATCTTGGCCAGCTCGAGGATCTCGCGAATCTGAGTCTCGGAGTATTGTGTCCATCCCGAGGCCGCCATGCACCTGTTCCCGCAACGGGATTATGCCGGGCCATGCGATGGTGCAATGCCCCCGGGGGCAGAAACCTCGCTCTTTTGCCGGACTGGCATCCGGCGGCCGCCGCAAAGGCCGCCCCGCGAGAAGGCTGGTCGAGCGTAGAACCGCAGTTTTTCCCTTCGGGCTACCGTGCAGTGCCCTGCCTGAGTCACGAATCGAGGGCACCGCGGCGCACGTCGTTTCCTGGTCCCGGAACGGGATGCAGGACGGGGCCCGCCCCTTCCTGTGGAGGGGGCGCTGCGACGAACGAGGCCGCCGGTCAGTCGGGAAGGCGTCGTTCGCCCCGGATCAGGTCGTCGAGGCTCTGTCGCTCCCGAACCAGATGGGCCCGGCCCCCGGCAACCATCACCTCGGCCGCGAGCGGCTTCGAATTGTAGTTCGAGCTCATTGAGAACCCGTAGGCTCCGGCGACGCCGATCACGAGGTAGTCGCCGACGCGGGCCTGCGGAAGGCTCACGTGGCAGACGAGCCCGTCCGAGGCCTGCGTGAAGATGTCCCCGGACTCGCAGAGCGGACCGCCCACGATGACTTCCTCGACCGGCAGGTCGGTGACGCCGTCGGCCGGAGCAAGCGCCATCGGATGCCACGACCCGTACATGGCCGGCCTCACGAGGTTGTTGAAGCCGGCGTCGACGAGACAGAAGCGGTTGGCTCCCATGCGCTTGGTCGCGCGAATCTCCGTGACGAGAAAGCCGCTGTCGGCCACGAGGTAGCGCCCAGGTTCGATCTCGAGCCGCACGGGATGACCGAACGACGTCTCGATGCGCCGGCGCGCCGTGTCCCACAGCGAGAAGTACGCATCGACGTCCATCGCCGCGTCGCCGCGCTTGTACGGCACCGGAAGGCCGCCGCCCGCGCTGATCGAGTGAACCTGCGGGCCGATGCGCTCGGCGAGCCCGACCATCGCGTCGCAGACCTGCGACAGATGCTCGAGGTCGCTTCCCGATCCGATGTGCACGTGAAGGCCGGAGATGCGCATGCCGAGGCCGGCCGCGCGCCCGACGATCTCGGGAAGGTCTTCGTGCCAGATGCCATGCTTCGAGTGGTCGCCGCCCGTGTTCGTCTTGCGGCTGTGGCCGTGTCCGAACCCCGGATTGATGCGCAGCGTGACGTCCGTCTTCCCGACGCGCGCAGCCAGCTGGTCGATCATGTCGGCGGAGCCGCAGTTCACGTGCACGCCGCGCTCGGCGACGAGGTCGAGCGACGTGCGGTCGAAGATGTCGGCCGTGTAGACGACCGGTGCCGGATCTCCGATTGCCGCGTAGCCGGCCGCGAAGGCGCGGTGCAGTTCGCCCGCGCTCGTCGCGTCGACGAGCGCTCCTTCGCGGCGCACGAGGTCGAGCACCGCCAGGTTGGAGCAGGCCTTCTGCGCGTAACGAACGACGTCGAAGCGCTTGAGGCTGCGCACGCGCGCGGCGATCGTCGCCGCGTCGTACACGAACGTCGGCGTGCCGAAGCGCCGGGCGATCTCGGCCACGCTCGCACCGGCGATCTCGGTGAGATAGCCGGCGCGCTGAGTCGGAAAGGTGTCAGGGTGGGGCTGGTGCATGCTCGCTCCGCTCACTCCGGCGTGAAGACGTTGCACGGCGATCCCGTGCGCACCGTGCCACGGCGGCCGACGGCCTCCGTCGTCATCCACTCTTCGAGGAGCTTCGGGTCTTCGGGTGTGTGGGCGAGAAAGCGCTCGCCGCTGTCCAGGCGGCCGACGACGATACCCGTCTCGGGCTGGCCGCCCCGTCCTCCCACGACCGTGTAGGTTTCGACGACGGCCCGGCCTTCCGGGGCCTCGGTGACCGTGACGGCGCCTTCCGGATGCTTTGCACGCGACGGCTCGGGCTCGGGCCGCGGCGCACGCGCGGGAGGCGCGCTCGAGTAGACACCGGCCGAGTGCTTCGTCAGGTACCAGCCGTTGCCGGTCACCAGGCCGACCGATCCGGGCTTTTCGCGAAGATCGACTGCCATCTGCGCGATTCCGTGCATCGTGTAGTTGTTGCCCGGGCCGCCGAAGTACGGAAGGCCGCCCGTACGCGTGAGGCCGCGCGGATCCGTTTCCGAGATCCCGAGTCCTTCGCACGCGATCTCGACCGCGACCGGAAAGCACGAGTAGAGGTCGAAGAGCGAAAGGTCGCCGACGCCGATACCGGCGCGCGCCATCGCCTGCTCGGCGGCGAAGCTCATGGCCGGGCATGCGTCGAGGCGCGGGCGCTCGGTCACGTTCCACGGGTCTTCGCTCGCGGCGCCGCCGCCGAGGAACCAGACCCACTTCGATTCCGGGATGCCGAGACGCTTCGCCTCCGCCGCGCTCGTGAGAATCACGGCCGCGGCCTGGTCCACCGCCATCACCGCATTGAGGTACTTCGTGTAGGGAAACGCCACCCAGCGGTTGCCGTCGGCAGGCGTGACGAGCTCTTCGGCGCTGCGCGCGACGGGGAACCACGAGTATGGGTTGGCGGCCGCCTTCTCGGTGAAGCGCGAGAACATGCGGCCGATCGCCAGGCTGTGCTCGCGGATCGAGAGGCCGCGACGCGCACGCAGCGCGTTCTCGAAGAGCGGGTACGTGTTCGACGGAAGGAACAGGCCGTGCGCGTTCTCGTAGTCGGTGCCGCCCTGCCTGTCGTCGCCGAAGCGCTCGCCGGCGTCTCCTCCGCCCGTCGGCCAGGCGAGGCGGACGCCCGCCGCCCGAGCCTTCATCATGCTCGCGACGACGTTGACGCCGGCGATCAGGCAGGTGCCGGCCTTGCCGGCGCGAATCTCGCCGGCGAGCCAGTTGACGTAGGACTGGGGAGTGTTGCCGCCCACCGTCGAGGCGACCAGGCGCGAGGGCTTCGCGCCGACGGCTTCGGAGAGCAGGCGCGCGGCGTTGGACGGTGTCCACGCGAACGTGTCCACGGTGCCGACGAGGCTGACGCTGTCGAGGAGCTTGCTGCCGGCCTGCGAGTCGTCGGCCGCGGCGCGCACGGCTTCCGCCATCAGCTCGACGGGGTCCTTGGCGTGCTCCGGGCTGACGTCACGCTGGACGCACTGCCCGACGCCCACGATTACGATCTGGTCGCGGTCGTTCATCGACTTCCCTGCCTGGCGTGAAACGCAGTGCGCGCCCGGTCGTCGGGCGCTCGCGCATTCATCTTCCGCGAAAGAACGCTCGCGAGGTCCGCAAACGGCCGCTCGCCAGCACCGGCTCGCCTGCTCGCAAGGCGAGCACCGACGCGAGGCCGAGGCGCGGGAAGATGTGGGAAATCGAGGTGGAGTGCAAAAGCGGCGCACCGGGTGCGCCGCTTTTGCACTGAGAAGCCGCGTCTACGTCAGGGCTGCTTGGCTTCCTGCGCAGAACGAACAGCCTGGACGGCAACGAAGGCCTCGAGATCGTTGATGCGCGAAAGGCACCACACGCTCAGTGCCAGCGCGACCGCCGCGGTGACCAGCGCGATCCCCAGCATCGTATTGATGTTGCCGCTGAAACCGACTTCTACGTTGTTCGACATGGTCCGCCTCCTTTTGCTCCGTCGGCGCGACGTGCGTCTCACCCCGCGGAACGCGGTCATCCTACTTGCCGGTCTGCAGTGCGGCAATGCGGGCAGCGCACAGATTTCCGCCGAAAAAACCGGGCCTTACCGGACTGAGGCGAGACGTGCCCCAACGGCCGGGACTGCCCGCTGCCCTGAGACACGAGTCGTCGGCGAGTTGGCTCGTCCCCGCTCTCCGCGCGCTGAATAGCAGCATTCGCACGGCGTCAGACGGCCAGAACCGGCCGTATTTCCCGCCGGTTTGCGATACGAGCACACGAGCGGGGCCGCCCCGCGCAGACAGGAGTTTCCCCAGGTGATGCAGTTTTCGAAGCGCCTTTCGACCCTCGCGCGTTCCACCGGTGTTCCCTCCCGCAGCATTCTTGCGGCCTCGGCTGCCGGCGGCCTACTCGGCTCCCTCGTCACGCTGAGCCTCGTCGCGCCCTCCCCGTCGGACCCGGCAGCCGGTCCGCTCGCGCAGATCTCCGGCCTGCTTCAGCCCCACAACGCCAGCGCCCACTATCCTTCGGTGGACCTCGCCGAGATCGCCGAAAGGGCCACGGCCAGTGTCGTCAACATCTCCTCCAGCAAGACCATGAAGAACGAAATGGGTCCCGGCGGCGGCGCCTCGCCGTTCGAGGACGACCCCTTCTTCCGGCGCTTCTTCCAGCTGCCTCCGGGCCAGGGCATTCCTCAGGAGCGGCGCGCGCAGAGCCTCGGCTCGGGCGTCATCGTGGACGACGACGGCGTCGTGCTGACCAACAACCACGTCGTGGACGGGGCCGACGAGATCAAGGTTACGCTGTCGGACGGGCGCGAGTTCGACGCGGAGCTGGTCGGCGCCGATCCGCAGAGCGACGTCGCCGTGGTCCGGCTCAAGGGCAACCCATCGGGCCTGAAGCCGCTCTCCTTCGGCGACTCCTCCTCGCTGCGCCTTGCCGACACCGTCCTCGCGATCGGCAATCCCGTCGGCGTCGGACAGACCGTGACGTGGGGCATCGTCTCGGCCACCGGTCGCGCCAACCTCGGCATTGCCGACTACGAAGACTTCATCCAGACCGACGCGGCCATCAATCCGGGCAACTCGGGCGGCGCGCTGCTCAACGTGCGCGGCGAGCTCATCGGCATCAATACCGCCATCGTCAGCCGCACGGGCGGCTACCAGGGCATCGGCTTCGCGATCCCGTCGAACATGGCGCGCCAGATCATGACCAGCCTGCAGACGAGCGGGAAGGTCGAGCGCGGCTGGCTCGGCGTGGCCATCCAGCCTCTCGACCGCGAGCTGGCCGACGCGATGGGCATCGACCAGGCCCACGGCGTGCTCGTCGCCGACGTCACCGCGGGCGGTCCCGCGAAGAAGGCCGGCATCCTGCGCGGCGACGTCATCCTCTCGATCGACGGACGCGAGGTGAGGTCCACCGGCGAGCTGCGCAACCTCGTCGCGTCCCATCCGTCGGGCAAGAGCGTCACGGTCACGGTGATGCGCAACAAGAAGAAGCAGGAGATCGAGGTCGAGCTCGGCTCGGTGGCCGACAACAAGGACGCGCCGTCGCGTACGCGCGAGGGTGAAGAGGAAGAGCCGGCGGCGAAGCTGTCGAGCAAAGGCCTGCTTGGCGGCATCGCGGTCGGCGAGCTGACGAAGCAGGCACGGCAGCGCTACGAGATTCCCGACAAGGTGGATGCGGGCGCCCTCGTTACGCAGATCGATCCGCGCAGCGCCGCCGGGCGCGCGGGGATCGCGCCGGGCGACGTCATCATCCAGGTCGATCAGAATCCGGTGAACGAGCCAGGCGACTTCCGCGCGCTCGCGGACAAGGTCGGGGATGCGAAGAGCGCGCTGCTGCTGGTGTCGCGGGCGAGCGGGACGATCTTCGTGCTGGTGAAGAAGTAGCGGCTAGCGGCCGCCGCGGATCTGGCGCAGCCCCTCGCGGGTTCGCGAGACGGCCGTGATCGCCGTCGCGATGGCCTGAAACCAGATCATCGCCGCGAACGTCGGATAGGAAGCCTGCCAGGCAGCCGGGAACAGGCTGTCGATCGGCGCGCTGAAGATCGCTGCGCAGCTGTAGAGAACGACGCGCTCCGGCCGCTGCATGAGACCGCTCTTCAGGTCCGCTCCGAGCGCTTCGGCCTTGGCGCGGGCGTAAGGGACGATCCCCGCCGCACCGAACGCGACCAGCGCCGCCGAAAGACTCCACGCATTGTCCCGCAGCAGGAAGGCGGCCGCGCCGAAGCAGAGCGCGTCCGAATAGCGATCGAGCGTCGAGTCCAGGAACTCGCCGCCGCGGTTGGACGAGCCGAGCCGGCGCGCGATGCGTCCGTCCAGGAAATCGAAAGCCGACGAGCCGAGCACGAGCAGGCCGCCCGCCGTAAGGTCGCCGAGCGCGATCGTCACCGCGCCCAGGAAACACATGGCGAGACCGGCCAGCGTGAGCGAGTCGGGACTGACACCCCCGGATGCGAACAGTCGTTCCAGCGGCCCGGCAGTCCATGCGAAGCCCTGTCGCAGCGTCCGGCCGAGAATGGCGGAGCTGCCTCTGCGTTCGAGCTCGCGATCGACGGGGGCGTTACCGAAAACCAGCGCGCGCACCGCATACACCGCGAGTCCGGCGAGCAGATAGAGGAACGGCAGTAAGTAGACTGCCAACACGAATGTACGTCCCGACCAATCCATCATCATTATTCGAAGCGCGGCGTATACCGACGGAGCGGCGGCTCCACAACACCGTGTACGCCAGCTGACGTACACAATTGCATGCAACGTAGAATTACGCAGGCATTGACGTGAGTGCGCCAGCCCCGTAATCCGCACGGATGCCTAGCGACCCTGGCCTCTCGACAGTTTCCGGTTTTTCCGGTTCGGAATCGGTCCCCCCGCCGAGCAAGCGAGAAGCGCTGATACGCGCCGCGCTCGAGTTGTTCGCCGAGCGCACCTACGGCTCGACCCCGGTGCCCGACATCGCGGCCCGCGCCCAGGTCGGCACCGGTACCGTGTATCGCCACTTCCAGAGCAAGGAAGAGCTCGCGAACACGGTCTACCGCGCGTGCAAGGCGACGATGCACGAGCACCTGCGCGAAGCCCTCGCGCGCGGCGGGACGATCGAGGAGAAGTTTCTCGCCATGTGGGAGTCGCTCGCGAAGATGGCGGCGGCCGATCCGACGGCGATGCGTTTCATCGAGCTACAGCACCACGAAGAGTACCTCGACGATGCGAGCCGCGCCGCGAGCGACGCGGTTTTCGGGACGGCCGAGGAGTTCATGCGCGACGGGCAGAAGCAGGGAGCGGTGCGCGATGCGAATCCGCGCGTGCTCATTGCGCTGGTGTTCGGGGCGTTCGTCGGGCTGTTCAAGGAAGCGTGCGTCGGGCGCTACGAGCTCGACGAGGCCAAGGTTCGGGCAGCGGGGGTATTTGCCTGGAGGATCGGGGCGGCGTAGCCGCCGGTCGCCGGTCCGAATCGTGTCGGAAACCGAAACCGGGAACGGGCCCGCCTCCATCAGGAAGCGGGCCCGTCCAGTTTCGATCCGGTCCAGTCTCATCTTCCGCGGATGCGGAAAATGTACCTGTCCCCATTTCCGGTCAGTTGATCTTCGTTGCGGCTCCGTCGAAGCACTCGTCGACGATCTGCAGCAGGACGTCGGTGGTCGTCGTCGTCTCGTCGGCTCCGGGCACCGTCCACGCCGCGTCGGTCCGGAGTGTCACCTTGTAGGAGCCCGGCGTCTTGCCGAGCTTGATCTTCGCCCGGATGATTCCCGTCGAGTCCTGCGGCGCCTTGTAGGTCCAGGCAGTTCCGGCGCTATTCGCCTCGAAGCCGGCGCCCGGGATCGTCTGCGCGAAGATCGTGCCGTCGTCGTCCGACGCTTCGACTCTCAGGCTACCGCCCGCGTAGGCCGTCGCCAGCGTGGTCTCCGCCGTGATCTTGAGCCTGCCCTTGCTCTCCTGGAGCGAGGCCTTCCTGTAGACGAACGGCGAGTCCGTCGTGGTGCACGGCAGGATGGCTGCGTCGGCCGGGTCGCCGCCGCCGTCCACTTCGTCGAGGTCGCCGAAGCCGTCGAGATCGCGATCGATGCCGATGCGCTCACCCTCGCCCGTCGGGACGGCCGTGAACGTGAGTTCCTGGCCGGCCGTGTCGGCGAGCGCACGCAGCGCCGCTTCGGCGACGAGGCCGTCGCCGGCGCGATCACTCGTGAACTGGCCCGCGCCCTCGTAGACCCAGCCGCGCTCTTCGCCTGCGACGACGCCCTTCACGACGGCGTCGCACTCGCCCGCATCCGCACGATCGAGGATGAGGTCGACGCGCCCATCCGCGTCCACCCCGCTCGTCGGGCTGAGCGTCGACTGCTGTCCGACGATCGGCCGGTGGTTGCTGTCGAACATGAGCATGAACGTCTCCATGTCGCGACGTTCCTGGTCGTTCGGGAAACCGACGTTGCCCATGGGAATATTGTTGAACACCGTCGCCTGGAAGAAGCGGAAGATCGTGTCGATGCTTCCGTCGTGAAGGAATCCGAAGCCGCGCACCTGCTCGCCCTTGTGGCCGTTGTCGCCGAAATTGAGGAAGAGCGTCGGCGCGTTCCCGAACATGCCGACCTTCTGGTACAGGTTGCGAAGGTGCGCGACCTTGAAGTGCTGCGTCTCGTTCTCGAACGACGCACGCCCGTCGCTCCCGAAGAAGCCGGGACGCTCGACCGCGTTCGGTCCGATGCCGTTGCCGTCGCGATTGAAGACGTGGCAGCCGTTGCACGTCGTGACGGTATCCGCGGTCCGGTTGAAGTAATGCGTCTGCGCGGTCGCTATCGCGGGCGGCAGCTGGTTGTCGAGCGGACGGACCGGGTTCGGCGGATACATCACCTGCAGGATGAAGTCGGTGAAGCTCTGCATCTCGGCGGTCGTGAGCTCCTCGCTGCGGCCGATGAGGCCGACGAAAGCCGGATTGAAGGCGTTGAACGCACGCACTTCGTCGAACACACCGCCGTTCGGCTGGCCGTTGGGCTCGTCGTTGCCGCCCGTGCGGTCGCCGCGCCAGTGCATGGGACCGTGGTTGTCCATTCCGCGCAGGCTCTGCGTCGTCATGGGGCCCTTCATCGGATGGAAGTCCGGATCGCCGAACGGACCGACGATGAACGGCGTCGGATTGTTGACGATCTCGTCGTCCGGGTTGCCGAGGTCCCATGCCAGCGCGTCGAAGTCGCCGAAGATGTGGCACGAAGCGCAGGCCTGGTCGCCGCGCGACGACGTGTGCGCCGCGTCGTAGAGGAAGCGTCGGCCTTCGACGACGCTTTCCGGCTCGGGGTTGTGCAGCGCGAGATGCTGGGTCTCGACGCCCGTGGCCGTGCTGATCGCCGAGACCGAGTTGTCGAAGCGGGTCAGCACGTAGAGGCGCGAGTTGGCCTCGT